>CAZYFH010000008.1:0-129626 GCA_964646815.1 uncultured Vicinamibacteraceae bacterium
CGGGAAGATGTTCCTCCCCCAGGTGGTCAAGAGCGCCCGCGTCATGAAGAAGGCTGTGGCGTATCTGCAGCCGTTCATGGAGGCCGAGGAAGGGGGCGGGCGATCGAGCCAGGGCACGATCGTCCTGGCGACGGTCAAGGGGGACGTGCACGACATCGGCAAGAACATCGTTAGCGTGGTGCTGCGTTGCAACAACTACGACGTGATCGACCTCGGCGTGATGGTGCCGTGCGACACGATCCTCAGGACCGCAGTAGATGAAGGGGCCGATCTGGTCGGGTTGAGCGGGCTCATCACGCCGTCACTCGACGAGATGGTGTTCGTTGCCAAGGAAATGGCGCATCGTGGGATGACACTGCCCCTGCTCATCGGCGGCGCGACGACGAGCCGGCAGCACACCGCCGTGAAGATCGCGCCCGCCTTTGACGAGCCGACCGTGCACGTCGTCGACGCGTCGCGCGTGGTCGACGTGGTCGCCAAGCTCCTCAACCCCGCGCAAAAAACGATCCTCGACGCGTCGAACCGGAAGGACCAGGCCGTCTTGCGCGAGCAATACGCCACGCGCCGTGACCGGCCGCTGCGGGCGTACGACGCGGCGGCGGCCAACGGGTTTCGCTCCGACTGGTCGGAGGTGGATCGCCCGGAGCCGTCGTTCGCCGGCCGGCGCCACGTGGCTGTGTCGCTGGTCGAGCTAACATCCTTCATCGACTGGACATTCTTCTTTGCCGCGTGGGAGTTGAAGGGCCGGTTTCCCGCCATTCTCGACCATCCGCAGCAGGGTCAGGCGGCGCGGGAGCTCTACGGACATGCCACGACGTTGCTCCGGGAGATGGCCGAGGGAGGCACCGTCACCGCGCGAGGCGTGTACGGCTTCTGGCCGGCCGTGTCGGACGGCGACGACGTGGTACTGTTCGAGCCCGGTTCTCGATCGCCCGGCCTCGAGCCTGAGGCGGAGCTCGTGCGCTTCAGCATGCTCCGGCAGCAGGAAGCGTTCGACGGAGACCGGCCCAATCGTTCGCTGGCCGACTTCGTTGCGCCGGCGGGCGCGGCGCAGACCGACCACCTCGGCGCGTTTGCCGTCACGGCCGGAATCGGCGTCGAGGACCTGGCGGTCGGCTTCGAGCGGCAACACGACGATTACCGCGCCATCATGGTCAAGGCGTTGGCCGACCGGCTCGCCGAGGCGTTCGCCGAGTATCTCCACGCCCGTGTACGCCGCGAATGGGGCTACGAGTCGTCGGCGCCGTCCAACGAAGACCTCGTTGCGGAGCGATATCGAGGCATCAGGCCTGCGTTCGGGTACCCCGCGTGTCCGGATCACAGCGAGAAGTTCAAGCTCTTCGACCTGCTGGGCGCTCGCGATGTCGGGATGGCGCTGACCGAAAGCGCCGCGATGACCCCTGCCGCCAGCGTCAGCGGGCTCTACTTCTCGCATCCTAAGGCGAGTTACTTCACCGTTGGTCGCATCGGGGCGGACCAAGTCGCCGACTACGCGGCGCGCAAGCACGTCTCGATCGCGGAGGTCGAGCGCTGGCTCGCGGGCAACCTTGCCTACGACGCAGCCGGCTCGCGCGTCTGACGGCGCGGTCCCATCACCGTGCACGAGCTTACGGTGTTGCGTGACCTGGCGATCATCGTCGGGTTCGCGATCCCGGTGGTCGCGCTCGCGCATCGATTGCGCCTGCCACCGCTTGTCGGTTTCCTGCTCGTTGGCGTCTTCATTGGTCCCCACGGCGTTCGGTTGATACCGGATCCGGACGCGGTGTCCGCGCTGGCGGAGATCGGCGTGGTCCTACTGCTATTCGCGATCGGCCTGGAGCTGTCGCTTTCGGACCTGCTGCGGTCGGGACGGTCGGTGCTAATCACGGGCGGCGCGCAGGTGGCGGGGATGATGGTGCTGGCGCTGCTGCTCGGCGCGGTGATGGACGCGCCGCTTGGCCGAACGGTGTTCTACGGGTTTCTGGCGGCGATGTCCTCGACTGCGGTCGTGACCAAGGCCTACGCGGATCGGGGAGAGCTGGACACTCCGCAGGGGCGCGACGTCATCGTCATTCTATTGTTCCAGGACCTCTGCATCGTCCCGCTCATGCTGCTCGTGCCGCTGCTGGCCGGCGAGACGGGGGAGGGCGCATCAGACGTCTGGGTGCAACTCCTCGTGAGCCTCAGCGTGATGGCGGCGCTCATCGTCGGCGGGCGCTCCATCGTGCGCTGGACGCTCGACCGCATCGTGCTGCTGCGCGACCGGGAACTGTTCACGCTGTGCGTCGCGTTCTTCGCGGTCGGGACGGCGCTGGTGAGCGCGGCGGCCGGGTTTTCGCTGGCCATCGGTGCCTTCCTCGCCGGGCTGATCATCTCCGAGTCGGAGTACGGCCTTCAGGCCTTGTCCGATGTCCTGCCGTTTCGGGCGGTGTTCAGCGGCGTATTCTTTACTTCGATCGGCATGTTGCTCGATGTCCCGCTCGCGCTGAGTCAGCCGCTGGTACTCGGCGGAGCCACGATCGTGCTGATTGGGGTCAAGGGGGTCGTGGCTGCCGGCGCGGTGTTGCTGCGGGGACGCGGACTCGAGACCAGCCTCATCAGCGGGCTGAGCCTGGCGCAGGTCGGCGAGTTCTCCTTCGTGCTGGCGGCGGTCGGGTTGCCGCTGGGCCTGTTCGCCGGTGACGACTATCAGGCCTTTCTGTCTGTGGCGGCGCTGTCGATGATGGCGACGCCGTTTCTCGTCGAACACGCTCGTCCCATCGCCGAAGCTGTCGGCGGGCGGCTGCGAGGGACGGCGTGGCGAGACCACGACACCGAGGCCGAACGCGGAGGTGCCGCGGACGCGGGCGATCTCGTCGATCACGCGGTGGTGATCGGCTACGGCATCGCGGGCCGCTACCTGGCGCGCATGCTCCAGGCGGCAGGTATCGCGTGCGTGGTGATCGACCAGAACGCTGAACTGGTGCGGCTGGCGCGGGCCGATGGCCTTACTGCGGTGTATGGGGATGGCACGCGGCATGCGGTGCTTGAGCGCGTGTCGTGCACGCGGGCCCGCTTCGTCGCGTTCGCCATCTCGTCCCCCGTCGAGGAACGACGCGGTGTTGCGGCGGCGCGTGAGGTGAATCCGGCCGCGCAAATCATCGTGCGCACCCGGTACATCCGCGCCATCGATGATCTGATGCGTCTCGGTGCAACGGAGGTGGTCGTCGAGGAGTTCGAGGCGTCGCTGGAGCTGTTCGCGCACGCGCTTGAGAGCTACGAGATTCCGCCGAGCCGCATCGCGCACGAACTCGGGGCGGTGCGCAGCGAGCACTACGGATTGCTCCGTGGCACGGTCGCGCCGAACCTCACCCTCGACGCTCTGAAGCACCTTGGCATTCACGACGCGTTGGAGCTCGTGGAGGTCGAAGAGGGTGCGCAGGCGGTGGGTGAGAACGCGCGGACGCTCAACCTGCGACAGGCGACCGGGGCCATCCAGGTGGCGGTCGTACGCGGCGGCAAGGCGATCTATCGGCGCGACCAGAGCTTCGAATATCAGCCAGGCGACACTGCCGTGCTCGTTGGCGATCGCGAAGCGCTCGACCGCGCGGGGTCGATATATCGGGCGTCGTGATCCCCCCCCCAGGCCGCGCCTGGTCCACGATGAGCTCCGGAGCTCACTTGTGTGGCGCCCGTAGCGCGGGCTTTCATGCCGGCGAGGCGAGGCTGACGCCGCGCCCTACATGGGCCACACACGGGCGCTCGGGGATTAGAGAGGCTCTTTCACCGGCTCGTCGCTACCCCGCGCCCGCATCTCCTCCCACGCCTCCAACGTGCGCGGCCAGTCGCGCTTGAGCAGGCGCGATATCGCGCGGTCGGCGAGGAGCTTACCGCCAGTCTGACACGTCGCACAGTAGTTCGCTTCGTTCTTCGCGTACACGATTCGCTGGATGGGCGCGCCGCACACCGGGCAGGGCTTCCGGTAGCGACCATGCACCGCCATGTCGTCTCGAAATGCGGTGACTTTCTCCGGAAACCGATCGCCGACTTCCTTTCGAAGGCGGTCGACCCAGAGCCGGAGCGTTGCCTGGGTGGCGTCGTGGAGTCGGCCGATCTCGTCCGTGGTCAACCGGCTCGTGAGCCTGAGAGGCGACAACCGCGCCGCGTGCAGAATTTCGTCGGAGTAGGCGTTGCCGATTCCGGAAAAGAGACGTGGATCGGTCAGACTCCGCTTGACCGTGTGGTTCTCCCGCGTGAGGGCGGCAGCAAACGTCGTACGGTCGGAGCCAAGCACTTCGAGACCGCCACGGTCGTGCGCACGGAGGCCGGTGGCGCCCCGGACCAGGTGGAGCGAGGCGCGTCTGTGTGACCCCGCTTCGGTGAGCAGTAAGGTCCCGGTCGAAAAATCAAATGCCGCCAGCCCGAGCTTCTTTGGGATCGCCGTATCGCGGTCTCGCCAGCGTAGCCGGCCTGCAATCTTGAGGTGCACGACGAGGGATAAGCCATCCGTCAGATCGAAGACGATGCGCTTGCCCAGGCGTCGAACCGACCGGACTGTTTTGCCGTGCGCGGTGTCAATCGCCGGTGTCACCGACCTCAGCACGAAGGAGCGGAGCAGGCGGATCCGTTCCAGGTCGCGTCCGACGACACGCGGCTTGAGGCAGGAGACGTACACCTCGACATCCGGGAACTCGGGCACGGCGCCAGTGTATGATGACAGCCGCTCGCGATGGAGTATCACGTTCGCCAATACGGTCTCCAGCAAGGCGCGCTCGAGATCGAGTACATCGAGGAGTACTTTGGCGAGTTCCGGCGCAAGAAAACCGCCAGCGAGGTCATCGGGCGGCTCGGCAGCCGTGACCATCAGATCCTCATGGCCGAGGCGCCCTTGCCGCACGACCCCGGGACCGTGGTCCCGGTGTCGTACAAGGCGTCGCACGAGCTGCGACTTCAAGAGACGGACACTAAGCTCGCCGATCTCGTCGCCCGTCTCGGCGCCTCGGTCGAGTTTCGTGATCGGAAGGTGCTGTATAGCTGGATTGGTGGGACCCGTCGCGACTGGCGGGGGAAGGGATTCTTCCGCGCGTTGACCGAGGAACAGGAGGCGTGGGCCCACGACAACGGCTTCGATGAGATCATCGTCAAGACCAAGAACCGCCTCTACGGCATGCGCGGCACGCTCGATCACCTTGAGTTCAACGTCGTCAAGTTCGAGCCGAACCACGAGGACAACCGGGAGTCGAAGGTCTATCTGAGCAAGAAGCTCGGCCTCGAGGTGCTCGACCGCCACCGGAGTAAGCGCTCCGTCGTCCGCGCGCCGAGTTGACCTACCGGCGACGTGCCTGTCATCTTCATCGACGCGCCGGACGATCCCAGACTTGCCGACTTCAGCGCTGTCCCCGACCCGATGCTCTTGCGGGAGCGCAATCAGTTTGTGGCTGAGGGGCGCTTCGCCATCGAGACGCTACTCCGTGCGCGCCGGTTTTCCATTCGCGCGTTGCTACTGACCGAGAGCACGCATCGGGCGCTCGCCGGCGAACTCGCGGCGACCCGGTCAGCGGACATCGCCGTCTACGTGGCGTCAGCCGCGCATTTCAAGATCGGCGGTTATGACTTCCATCGCGGGTATCTGGCGCTGGCCGAGCGGCCAGACGCCATCGCGCTAAGCGCGCTGATCGCCGAGGCGGCGCCGGGGCGACCCCTCCTCGCCCTCGAGCGCATCGGCAACCCCGACAACATCGGCGGCATCTTTCGCAACGCCGCGGCGTTCGGTGCAGCCGGCATCCTCCTCAGCCCCGGCTGCGGCGATCCGTTCTACCGCAAGGCCGTCCGGACATCGATCGGTGCGACGCTGCGCGTGCCGTTCGCGACGGCGGCGGAGTGGCCCGGCGATCTTCGCCGTCTGCGTGCGGGTGGCTATACGGTCGTAGCGTTCACCCCTGGACGAAAGGCGACGGAACTGTCGGCCTTCATGGCGGAGGGCCGACGGAGTCCGCCTGTGGCGTTGCTCCTGGGCGCCGAGGGGGACGGGCTCAGCGCCGAAGCCGAGGCCGAGGCCGAGGTTCGCGTGCGAATCGCGATCGACCCTTCGGTCGACTCCCTCAACGTGGCCACTGCGTCGGGCATCGCGCTCCATCACCTCGCGAGCGTCTGAACGCATGCCCGTCACATTGTCAGGTTAACGTCTTGGGTGGCACAGTGGCCGGATGATCAGCCTCGCGCCGAGCTGTCACGGATGCTGATTCCCGCCCGAGATCATCAACCACGCCGTCTGGCTGTATCCCGCTTCACGCTCAGTTTCCGCGAGGTGGAAGATCTGCTCGCTCAGCGCGGGGTCACGGTCACCTACGAGACGATTCGGCAGTGGCGTTTGACGTTCGGGCTTGACTACGCGCGGCGGTTTAAGTCGGCCGCTCATCTGGAACGCTTCGCAACCGTACACGGGGTCGTTCCGAATCTCTTTCGGGTTGGCCGGCACCTGCTGGGGTCGGCTCACCACCGACTGCTGCGAACGCAGGCATTCGGCGCCTGGAACGCCGTGACCTGCGGTTGCTGAACGAGCGCGGGAACTCGGCTCCCAGGGGGAGAGAAACGCGCTGACCTCGTCAACCTGACAATGCCCCTGGGGGGCCGTCCAGCAGACGACTTCGCGCCTCGAGCTCTTGTCAGCGTCTATTGCTCGACCCAAGTCGCGCGCAGCGCATTCCGATCGACCTCCGCTCCCCGCAGATACACCGCGGATATTTTCCGCGTATTCATGATGTCGTCGAGTGGGTTGCCGTCGAGCACCAGGAAGTCGGCACTCTTTCCTGTCTCGAGGCTGCCGGTGCCGGTCAGCCCGAACGCGCGTGCCGCCCGCGTCGTGGACGCCACGATCGCCTCGGACGGCGTCATGCCCAGCCTCACGAATAGCTCCAGCTCAAGGTGGTCGGCGTAGCCAAAGAAGTCGCCGACGGCGCCCGCGTCAGTGCCCAGGATGATGTGCTCCCGCAGCTTCGCGAAGTTGTCCCGTATGAACCGGCCTCGCGCCTCGGCCGCCGGCCGGTCGCCGGCTGCGTTGCCGGCTGCGGCGTTGCGGAGCATCGCAATGACTGCCTCCGATACCTGCTCCTGAAAGAACGGATCCTCGAACACCGGACGCCGGTAGGGCGCGCGACGAGTCACCATGCCAAGCGTCGGCACAATGTAGGCGTTTTGGGCCTCGACGAGCGCGAGATACTCCTCGTCGACGTTTGTGTCGTAGGGCATGTGGATGAAGCGGCGGGCTCCCGCTTTGAGCAGTCGCTTGTGATCGTCCAGGGTGGTCGCGTGCGCAATCACTCGGATGTCCTGCACCTGCGCTTCGTCGAGAATGGCCCGGTAGATCTCTGGGTCCAGCTTTAGGCCAGCGCCCCGCCGCTCGTCCCGAGCGTCCACCCAGATCTTGAGGATCTGGATGCCGCGCTTGGCCTCGGACCGCACGATCTTGCGCGCCTCGCCCGCGCTTGTCACCGCGTGCAGACCCCACCAACCGTCGTCGTTCGTGAACCGGGGGTTGGGTCCGCCGCCTGGGGTGCCGAGACCTGGGGAAACGAGATAGCGGGCGCCTTGCACTTCGCCCAACCGCTGCGCCTGCTTGACCTCAAGCGCGATCTCCTCGATGTCGCTGCCGGTCGAGATGATGGTGCCCACGCCGTAGTAGGCGTGACGGTGGAGGTGGTCGATGAGGTTGTCGCGGGTGAAGTTCTGCGACCCCCAGCTCGTGTACCGCTCCCATCCGAGATGCGCGTGCGTGTTGACGAGCGCCGGCATGACCGTCCGCCCGCTCAGGTCGACGACGTGCGCCTCCGGCGGCGTCGCGACCTCGCCGGCAGGCCCGACCTGGACGATCTGATCGCCGCGTACAAGGAACGCTGCGTCGTCGATGATGCGGCCGTCGCCGACGATGACGTGCGCCCCGGTGAAGAGCTGAGTGGTTGGGGCGGCCGGCCCGGCATCCGGCCCGGCGCTCCCGTCGCCGCAGCCGATGGCAGCCAGGAGGACTAGCGTCGTGAGCGCCTTCGCATGGTCCATTGCACTCATCTTCCTGTGGGTCCTGCCGAGACGATCCGTCTGGGCACTCGGCCCTCGCGGCTGGGGCGACGGCCGCACGATGGCTCCGAGTTCGCCAGGAGCACAATAGCGCATACCTGGAGATTAACTGTCCGTGGGACAGGAAAGGGTCGCCGCCCCAACGGGACTACAATGGGCACCATCCTGACCGAGCACCCCAAGGGTCTCAGTCCTCGGATATGCGTGCCGAGTGACGGCCACCGCGAAGATGCGGTGTTCTCGGGGACCCGTATCTTTGCCAGCTCACGACAACATCGAGACGACCGGGAGGCAACCATGATTCGTTCACCACGCGGCGCGCTGTTCGTCTGCATGTGTATCGTGGCGTTGGCCGCCAGCTTCGCTCGTCCCGAGGCCCAGCGAGGGGGGCGCGACTGGAACGCCGTCGAGTTGTCGACCCACCACGTCGCCGGCACGGTGCACTACCTCCAGGGACAGGGCGGCAACATCGGGCTGTCGATCGGCGACGACGGCGTGGTCATGATTGACGACCAGTTCGCGCCGCTCAGCGAACGAATTCTCGCGACCATTGACGGCATCTCCAATGGCGAGATCAAGTACCTGATCAACACGCACGTCCACGGCGACCACACAGGCGGCAATGCCAACTTCGCCGGCATGGGCATCCCGATCATGGCGCGTGACGCGGTGCGGCGCCGGCTGGCCGAGAACCAACCGCCCGAAGCGCTGCCGGTGCTGACCTACAGCGACGACGTCACGATTCACCTTAACGGCGAGACGGTGCACATCATCCCGGTGCCAGCGTCTCATACCGACGGCGACAGCATCATCCACTTCATCGATTCCGATGTCATCCACACGGGCGACATGTTCCGGACGGTGGCGTTCCCGGTAATCGACCGCAACAACGGCGGTACGCTTCCGGGCACGGTCGCGGCGCTCGGGGTCCTGGCGGGCATGGCAGGCCCGCGTACGAAGATCCTGCCAGGACACGGCGTGGTGTCGAGCCGCGCGGACGTTATCGAGTTCCGCGACATGGTGATCACCGTGGCCGACCGCGTCAGAGAACTGGTGGAGCAGGGCAAGAGCTACGAGCAGGTGGTCGAGGCCAGGCCGACCCGGGAGTTCGAGACGAAGTGGGGCGACCCGAATCGTTTCTTGACCGCGATCTACGCCGAGCTCGGCGGAGACGCCACAGCCCAATGAGGCGTGGCGCTCTGGTTACGTCTCGGAACGCGCCATCCTCGGCGTATTGGACCCTCACGGGCCCTCCGCGGGGGTGTCTTTGCGGCCGGTGGGATAACAGCGCGGCTCGAAGCGCGGGATGGTGGCCGCACGCAGTGTACGAGGCACAGTGCACACAGCTCCCAGGGGAGGCTCGATGAGTCACCTTTGTCTTCGCGCGTGGCTGACGGTCGCTGGGATGGCATGGGTGGCGCCCGGGGTTGCCGTCGGGCAGCCTCCGGCGCCAAGCAGCGCGGACACGGGCACGCCATGGAGCGTGCCGCGCACACCAGAGGGCCAGCCGGACCTCCAGGGCTACTGGACGACCCAGACCTTCACGCCCCTGGAGCGACCCGAGCACCTCGCCGGTCAGGAGTTTTTCACCGAGGAGGAGGGCGCCGCACTCGAGCGGCAGCTGACTGCAGATGGGGTCGACCCTTCCGCGGCGCGCGAGCTGCTTCACATCGAGGATTCAGAGGACATCGAGCGGTACAAGTATCAGGACAACCGGACGAGTGAGGAGCGCCATCACATTCACTATGACAACGCGATCTGGCTCCGGACACCAGTGCCCAAAGGGCTGTCGAGTCGACGCACATCGCTGATCACGGATCCGCCCGACGGCCGGTTTCCCGCGTTGATCCCGGCCGCCGCCGCGCGTCGCGCGGCAGAGGTCGAGGCGAGTCGGCAGCCGAGCGCCTTCGATAGCCACGAGACCCGGCCGTTCTCGGAGCGGTGCATCGTTTGGGCACACGAGGGCCCGCCGATCTTGCCGCCGTCCTACAACGACATCCATCAGATCATCCAGACACGGGATCACCTGGTGGTGTTCTCCGAGCTGGCCGCCAACCCTCCGCGCATCATCCCGCTGGACGGACGCCCGAACATCCCTGAGGCGATCCGGCAGTTCGCCGGCGACTCACGCGGCCGGTGGGAGGGGGACACACTGGTCGTCGAGACCAGGAACTACTCGGAACGGAGACTTTACCGGGGCGCCAGTGGGTCCCTGCATGTCGTGGAACGCTTCACGCGTATCGGCCCCGACCGCATCGACTACGAGTTCACCGTCACTGACCCGAACACGTGGGTAAGCCCGTGGAGCGCCGAGGTGCCTATGGTGAAGACGGACGGACCGATGTTTGAGTACGCCTGCCACGAGGGCAATCACGACATCCGCCACATCCTTGAGATCTATCGGAACCTCGAGACGGACGCGGCCGTCGGCGCCTCACCATCGGGGTCGAGGTAGCAATGCAACTGTCCGTCCTGCAGGGCTCACGGCACATGCAGGTCGTCGGTTGACGGCGGTGGAGGCGTGCGTTTCCCGATGAGCAGGCGGCACACGACGGCGAGGCACCGGGCACTCGTGCTGGTCGCGGTGACAGTCATGCTGCCGGCGATCGAGGGGAGTCTGGTTGCGCAGCCAGCCTCCGAGCGGCGAGTCGCCAATCCCGGCGAGACCCAGTTCGACGTGCAGCTGCTGCGGTCCTCCGGAGGTCCCGTCATTCCGATTTTCGAAGGGTGGTATCAGAATCCCGACGGGACCTACGAGCTGTCGTTTGGCTACTTCAATGTGAATACCGAAGAAGCGCTCGAGGCGCCGCTCGGTCCCGATAACTTTATCGAGCCCGCGGAGTTCGACGGTCGTCAGCCGACCTACTTCGATCCCGTGCCGGAAGGAGATCGCCGACACTGGGGCGTGTTCACCGTGACCGTGCCATCGGATTTCGGCAAGCAAGATTTGGTGTGGACGGTGCGCACGAGTGGGCAAACGCTGTCGGTTCCAGGGCGACTGACGCGCGCTCCGTATCAGCTGGCGGGGTGGGAGTTCCCAGGGCGCGCGAGCATGGCCCCCCTGCTGAGATGGGATCCCACCGGACCGGTGGGTCGGGGTCCCGCTGGCGTGACGGGCGTGCCGCGGCATGCCGTCGTGGGGGTCCCCCGCCGGCTGAGGGCCTGGACTACGCGGGACCCAGCTGCCCGCGATGACGAGCGTCCCATCAACGTGAAGTGGTTCAAGCATCAAGGGCCCGGCACCGTTACGTTCGCCCAGCGATCCCACCGCATCGAGCCGGAGGCATGGGCGGAGTCCAACAGCTGGACCGATGTGGCGACGGAGGTGACGTTCTCCGACCCGGGTGAGCACGTCCTGCGTGCGCTCGCGTTCAACACGACGCGTGAGTTCGAGTTCCAGTGTTGCTGGACCAACGGGTTCGTGCACGTGACCGTTTCGCCGTGATCACAAGGAAGAGCACCATGAAGATATCGATGACCTCCCGTCCCGCCCAACGTCGTTGGACAACATCTATCCTGGGCGCGGTTGTGATCGTTGGCGTCGTGGGCCATGCCGCCGCAGCGGTCAGGCGGGGCGCCGCGCCGGAGGCGGAGGCGGAGGACAGGACGCCCATGTTTAGTCGGGACATCGCGCCCATCCTTCAGCGGTCGTGTCAGCACTGCCATCAGCCGGCCGGGATCGGGCCGATGTCGCTCCTCACCTACCGCGAGGTGCGGCCATGGGCGCGCAGCATCAAGGACCGGGTCGCGCGCCGTCTCATGCCCCCATGGCACCTCGACACGTCGGTGGGTATCCAGGACTTCAAGAACGACATCTCGTTGACGTCGGAGGAGATCGAGACGGTGACCCGGTGGGTGGACGCGGGTGCGCCAGAAGGCGACCCGGCCGATCTTCCGCCACCGCTCGAATGGCCACCGGCCGACGAATGGGAACTCGAGCGGATGCTCGGTCGGCCGCCCGACTTCATCGTCAGCTCGACGCCCTACACGGTCATGGCGAATGGCCAGGACCAGTGGTGGGAGCCGACCGTGGAGTTCGAGGGGTTCGATGAAGACCGCTGGATTCGAGCCGCCGAGTTCAAGCCGTCGTACCCGCTCGGTATCCGGGTGACGCATCACGGTCACGCTTCGGTGCGCTGGGACGACCCCGAGCAGGAGAGCACAGAGGAGCGACCGCGGTCGGTGCGACTGGTCGGCATGGGTATCGGCAAGCGATGGGATCTCCTTCCCGAGGGCGTCGGAAAGCTCCTGCCGGCAGGCCAGGCCAAGGTGCGCTACAACCTGCACTACTTCCCTGTCGGCGAAGAAGCGAGCGACGTCGTCGCCGAGGTGGGTGTGTGGCTCTATCCGAAGGGCGAGGCGCCGACGAAGGTCACGGCGGGCGAACAGCAGTTCTACGTGGATGGCACCCATCGCACCCGGTTGCGGGCCAGCGACCTCATTATTCCGCCTCATGGGTATCTGATACTTGAGGATCAATACGTGATGGAGACGCCGGCGCTGATCCAGAGCTTCCGGCCGCACATGCATATGCGCGGCGTGGCGATGTCGATGGAGGCGCTCTATCCGGACGGTCGCCGGGAGCTGCTGAGCAGCGTCAATCGATACGATCACAAATGGCAGATCGCTTACGTCTACGACGACGATGCCCAACCGCTCCTGCCACGCGGGACGGTCCTGTTCCTACGCTCGCGCTATGACAACACGGCGAGCAACCGGATCAATCCAGACCCCGATCAATGGGTGGTGTTCGGGGCTCGTGGCGTCGATGAGATGTCCCACGCCTGGATCGGGATCACCTATCTCGAGGACCCCGAGTTCGAGAGTCTCTCCGCCGCGCGTGCCGTAAGTCGTCCGGCCGATGAGGATGAGAAGGACCGATGACCGGACAACGCGCGGTCCCGTCGTCGTGACTGACCGTTCACCGAGTCGATCTCGGCAGCGGCCAAGCGCTGAGAGATTCGTCTCCCGGGCCGCTCAGCGGGTCGCGCCCGCCGGCAAACGCAGCGCCACCAGCGCGCCTGGTTGCCCGCGCCGCGCGCTGCCCGCTTGCAACAGGATGTACTGCGTGCCTTCGTGCTGGTAGGTCAGCATGCCGTATTGGCCGGGGATCGGGATTTCAACGCTCGCCACGATCTGCCCAGACCGCTTGTCGCGTGCCCGGAGCAGCGGTAATCCGTTGTCGCTAAGTTCAGCCTCGCCACGCAGGTCCTCGGTGGTCTGCACCAGTAGGTCGCCCATGACCATCTGGATGGAGCGCCCGGTGCCTCCCAGGTTAGGGATGTCCACGCCCGCCAGACGAGGGTGGTTCCGGATGCGCTCGGGCGTCTCGCCGATCGGCCGGTCCCAGAGCCGCTCGCCGCTGTTCATGTCGTAGGCAGCCAGCGCTTGAAAGAGGGGCCGGTACACTGGGAGGCCGTCGATCTGCGCCGGGAACTCCGCCGGGCCGCCGGGCGCCCAGGCGGCCACGGTCGCCCCCGTCGTGGGCGTATGCCGCTCCCGACCCCGCCAGGCCTCTGCCGACCGCCCCGGCAACCCGCGCTCGACGTCCACGCCATTGGTGGGCACCATGAAGCGCGGTGCGCTGCAGACCCGGTTGTGCGGTGCGTACATGATGCCCGTGGTCGGATCGGCGACCGGCGGGTGGTAAATGTTGAGCCCGCCCATGCAGCCAATCACGTTGCGATAGCTGTGGTCGTGCGGGTAGGGCAATGGCGGCACGTAGAGGCCCCCGACTCTGAACTCGCTTAGGGTCTCAAGCGCCTCGCGCTTCAGCTCGGGGGTGAAGTCGATGACGAACTCGTCGGTCAGCCCGTCCACAACGATCGGGTCCAGCGGCGCGGGCCGCGTGGGGTACGGCTGGGTGGGGGCCGTGTAGTTGCCGGGAACTTCGGTCTGCATCACCGGCCGTTCCGCGATGGGCCAGATCGGCTCGCCGGTGGCCCGGTTGAAGGCGAACACCAGCCCTTGCTTCGTGTTCTGGATCAGCGCGGGGATGCGCTCGCCATCGACTGTGAGGTCCATCAGGATGGGCGCCGTCGGTAGGTCGTAGTTCCACTGGTCGCTGTGATGGATCTGGAAGTGCCACCGCCGCTCACCGGTCGCGACGTCCAGCGCCAGCACGCTCCCGCCGAAGAGGTTGTGGCCGGGCCGATGGCCCGTGTAGGACTGGACCGTCGAGGCGTTCGTCACCAGGTAGACGAGTCCCAGCGCCGGGTCGGCCGACGCGGGTGCCCAGGTCGACATGTCGCCCGACCAGCGCCAGGCGTCGTTCTCCCACGTCTCGTGGCCGAACTCGCCTGGGCGGGGAATGACGTGGAACTTCCAGAGTGGCGCGCCCGTACGAGCGTCATAGCCCATGATGTCGCCCGGGACGTTCTCGATGCGGGTCTGGTCGTAGCTGGGCTCGTGGCCCACGAGCACCACCACCACCCCGTTCACCACGATGGGCGGGGAGGACGCTGTGACCATGCCGAGGTGCCTCGGAATGCCGTGGTCCGGGTCGTAGGGTCCATCCCAGGCCAGCCACGGATCCCAGTCGCGCACCAGATTCGGAATGAGATCGACACCCCCGGTGCGTGAGAAAGGTTCGAGCGGCACCGGCGTGCCCCAGTTCTCGAGCGGACGTCCCGTCTCGGCGTCCAGCGCCCAGAGGAAAAAGGCGGGCGTCGTCACGTAGACCACGCCTCGGCCGTCGACCTCCGCGTAGGCGACGCCCTTGCCGAAGTCGGTGCGCGGCGAGCGTAAGTAGCGCATCGTCTCCGGCTCGCGGAAGGTCCAGAGCGTCTCGCCGGTGGCCGCGTCGATCGCCACGACCTGTCGCCGCTGTCCGGTGACCGTGTACAGCACGCCATCGGCGAACACTGGTGTGGCCCGCACGGTGTACTCGATACTCGGTCCGAAATTATCCGCCCGCCAGACCCACGCCACCTCGAGATCAGCGAAGTTGGAGGCGTCGATCTGAGTCAGCCACGGATTGGATCGGGTGTGTCCAGCGTCGCCCCCCAGGTACCGCCACTGGCCGTTTTCGACTCCAGGGAGCTGCGCGGCGCTGTCGGACGTCACGCCCAGCAGGAACGCGAAGGTGAGGACGCCAGCACCATATCGAAATCGCGTCATCAGGGTTCCTCTCGGCGGGCCAGTTCGTTTCAACGCGTAGCGCCACGGCCTTCTGTTCGGGCCGGCGGCGGCGACGTCGGCGGCCTGGGCCGTGGGTCGGAGAACGAACCTTACGTTAACCGAAGGGTACCCGTCTAATACGTCCTATGGACCACTGCCAGTCGTCGGCGAACGGTCGATCCACTACTCGCCGTTGACGATTTGCAAGAAGTCAAAGTGTGAGCCGACCAGCCCGTGGATGCCTACGTGACGCGTGACGTGAAGGCCGAGTTGCTCGATGTTCTGGGCCAGGCTGCGCATGCTCGCGGTCACGGCAGGCGGATCCGCGCCACTGGCGGGCGGCGAGTACAGGTCCGCATTGATCAGAATCCGCTCCGCGGGGAGGTGCACGATCAACATCGTGCCGGCGTGTCCCAGACGTAAAACGGGGTAGACATTCATGGTCCGCTCGCCGTCCGTGAGCGTGTACTCCTCGCCAACGAGCTCGAAGGTAGGGATGCGGTTTGACGCAAACCACGGCATCCGCCCCGATAAGATATCTGGTTCCAGCATGCGCGTGCCGGGATGGAAGAAGACGTTATTGTAGAAGGCGTGGTTTGCCTCGTGCGTGATGACGGTCGCGCTCTGTGCGACGTAGGTGCGGAGACCGCCGGCGTGATCGAAGTGATGGTGTGTGTTGACGACGTACCGAATCGGCTTGTCCGGGATTCGGCGGCGCAACTCCTCGATGACGGCCAGCGAGCGCGCCTCGCTCTGTGGTGCCTCCACGACTGCCACGAAGTCTGAAAATTCGACCGCGACACTATGATGGGTCCCGCCGGTGACGAACCATACGCCGTCGGCCATCTGGGTCGACCGGGCGACGAGGGACGGCCGCGCGGCGTCTCGCACGACGTCCGGCAGCGTCGGCGGCTCGGGGTCGATGTTGGGACGCGCGCTCGTCACGCGAATTTCCATCCAGTTGTGTCCGGGGTGAATCCGCGGATCGCCCTGGTGCGAGTGGAGGACCGTCGGGAACATCACTCCATCGAATGCCTGGTAGTCCGTATAGCGATGGTCGTAAATCATGTCGCCGAACACGGGGTTTGGCACCCACGTTTGAACGCGTTCCACGAGATGGTCTTCGTTGATCGTGCCGTTGACCCGGTATCGGTCCATCGCGGTGAACGACACGATGGTCAGATCGCGACCCTCCAGGGTCAACGCCGTCGCTGTGGCGTCGTCCGCGGCGCCCGCAGCCTTCAGAAACCCGTGCGGCGACATCCAGATGTCGAGCTGCCGGACCGAGGCGGCTGCGGGTTGTGGCACCGGCGTGGAACCGAACACCGTCCAGCTATGCTCGCCGCTGGTCACGACGACGCGCGGTTGCTCGCCTAGGATGGGCGCGCCCCCGCCCCTCGGGGGATAGTTGCCCTGACGCCGCGTATAGGCCTCCGTCGAGGAGCCAGTGTCGTAATCGATCGTGCGCGTATACTCGGTGATCTCGAACCTCGGCCAGTCGTCGGCGGGCGTGTGGCTCTGGCCGACGTTCGCCGTCCAACCGGTGCCGGAGTACTCGATCGACGTCACGGTGTCCAGGTCGCCCATCGCCGTGGCGGCCGCGTCCAACACCCCGTCGACGTCCTGAGCCGCGGCAGAGGTGGCGATCAGTACGCCGAACGCGGCGACAACGAAAAGTCTCCAAACCATGTCTTCCCCCCCACGTTGTGTCAAAAGGGAATCATAGCTCGGGCGGCCGGCGACCACACGCCCTCCGGCACGCCGGGTTGGCATGGACACTTGGGAACGGCCGGGGTAGTTCGAGAATTGCACGATTTCGGGTCGTTGCGACAGGCCGAACCGATCTCTCCAAACCTCTCGTCAATCGAGCCTTCGTCGCCACACTGCCGAACTAGCCGTGTGGCGCGGTTCTGAGCTACGTGGCGACCTGGCGGCGGAGGCAACCGCGAGGGACGGGGGGTGGCCAAGGGGAACCGCCCAGGCGTACCGTGCTCCCGACGCAGTGCCGGCTTCCGCACGCTCAACGCGCTCGGGCGGGTTCGTCGCGCGTCGTATGATGGCCAGCTCTCCGAGAGGAGAGGTGTCATGCATTGTGCGTGGATGGTCGTCGGTCTGATCCTGTTTGCGCTCCCCATCACCGCAACGTTCCAGGATGCCATCGCGAGAGCCAGAAGTGACGGGCTCGCGTCGATTTTCGCCGAGGCTACGGTCATGGACTGGGACCTGAACGTGATCAGCCAGGGGAGTGACGACTGGACATGTCTGTCGGATCGACCGAATATTCCCGGCAACGACCCCTGGTGTGTGACCGTCGTCTGGCTCGACTTTCTCAAGGCCTACGTCAACCAGACGGAACCGACGTACTCGACCTTCGGTTTCGCGTACATGTTGCAGGGCGACACCCCGGTGAGCAACACTGAACGGCCGACGGGGTGTCCCGTCCTGGCCCGGGACCCCGGGCTCCTGGGCGACCGCGTGAATCGCAGCGTAGAATGAGTCGCGGCGTTTGACCACCCGATAGACCAATTGATGGCCGTCCAGGTCGGTTCGCGGCTGGGGTATTACAACGTCACCGCCCTCATCGGCGAGGGCCGTTGGGAAAGGTGTGGGAAGCTTTCGGTACCAAGCTCAACCAAGTGGCGCTCAAGCTCCTACCCCCTTATGTGTGCCGACTTTGGAGGCAGGGGGTCTTCGACGAGGGGCTGGCTCACCGGATTGAGGCGGGTGCCAACATGTTCCTGATGCGTGCAGCGGAGAGTTCCTGCGTTAAACTGATGGACCATTTCCAGGGGCGACCGATGCGGGAACATCGCCTGGAGCAAGGAGAATCGATATGAAGAGAGTTCAAAGCGCTATTGTTCTGGCCGCGCTCGTCGCGCTGGCTTCATCTGTGTATACGCAACAGGCTCCCATGAGCTTTTTCGTAACCAGCACAGGACCGGGTGACGGCGCCAACCTCGGCGGACTCGAAGGTGCGGACGCCCACTGTCAGATGCTCGCGGCCGGTGTCGGTCGTGGCAGCGCCACCTGGCGCGCCTACCTCAGTCAAGCTTCGGGTTTTCGGGGTCCGGCTGCGATTAACGCCCGCGATCGCATCGGAACCGGCCCGTGGTACAACGCAAATGGGGCGATGATTGCGGCGAACGTCACAGATCTTCACGGAGATGTCCAGCGCGACCGAAACAACATCCGCAAGCCCACCGCGCTGGACGAAAACGGGGAAGAGGTCAAGGGAGTCGGGGACCAGCCCAACGAACACGATGTTCTGACCGGCTCGGACTCCCACGGCCGGGTCGTTGGACCCGTTGGCACGGCCGCGGCGACCACCTGTGACAACTGGACCAGTAACGGTGACGGTGCGGCTATCGTTGGCCACCACGACCGTCTTGGTGGTCCCAACGCATCGTGGAATTCGGCGCATTCCAGTTTCGGCTGCAGCCAGGAGAATCTGGTGGCGACCGGCGGTGCCGGACTCTTTTACTGCTTCGCGAGCAACTGATGTGATTCCGGGAGGTTCGCGACACCGGCATGTGTTCCACGGGAGCGGTCGAGTGGCCTACGGTCGTCTCCCGGTGCGGTGTCCGCGAGCATCCTTTGCCCGCTCGCGTCCACCACGTTGCGGTAGCCGATGGGGGTAACGGACGGCCAGAGGTCCTGCTGAGCCTTTTCCGTCATTCCCTTCCGGGTCTCCTCCGAGAGGTTGTCGATGTAGTTCTTGACCATCAACACCTTGATGCCGTGTATGGGCGATAGGCGCTACTAGACCCTCTTGTCAACATAACGCTCGTTCTTCGACCCCGACGCTAGACGCCTCACGCCCCGCTTGAGTCTTCGACAACGACATCGTAATCGCGCTCGCGCTGTATGGCGTCGAGTTTTTTGCGGACAAGATCCCGTGGGTCGACTTGCTCTGGGATGCGGTCCACACGCCGATCCGACCGCTGGGCGGCGCCGTCATCACGGTGATGGCGCTGGGGGCGAGGCGACCACGAGCAGCGGGGGGGTGATGGCCCATGTCGGCGGGGCGGTAGCGCCGGCGCGCACCTGACGAAGGCGATCACCCGCGCCGCCGTGAACAGGAAGCCGGAGTCGGCGTCGAACTGGGTGCTGAGCTTCGCCGAAGACGGGTTCGTCATCGGGCTGGGCATCCTGACGCTGAGCGACCCGGTGGCCGCGCTCGTCGTCGCCAGCGTCCTGTTTCTGCTGATTCTGCTCTTCCTCGGTGCCATCTGACGCTCCCGCGCCCGCCTGGCGCTGGCTGGCTGCTCGCCGCACGGCGCCCGCCTGGACCCGCCAGACAGGCGGGCAGAGACGTCCGACCGGAGACATCAACCCTCCCGTCGATGATTCTGACGACGCGTAGCCTGAAGGGGGGAGATGCTTCGCCGATCACATCGCGAGGAACAGCAGGTAGGCGGCGACAACCGAGCCAGTAAACGCCCCGCCGTAGGTGCCGACGAGGATTATCCCATTCAGATGCCTGATCTGTGCACCATCGTACAGCGTATAGCGGAATCGGTGAGCCGCGTGAAACAGCGATAGGACACAGAGGACGAGCAGGTAAAGACGTGTCACCGGAGATTTGAGCAATCCGAGGAGGCTGTCATAACCTGGAGCTTCGATCCAGCCTAGAGGAAAGGCCAGACCGAAGAGGAACACATGCACGGGTAGGAGGAACGCAGCTGTGACCCCTCCCGCGCTGAAGAGCGTCCAGAAGAAAGCCACGTAGGATTTCTTCGCCATTCTAGCCACCGAGGACGAACCAGGCGACGACGCCCGATAACACGACCCACGCCACGTAGTGAGGCGCGATGATCAGTGGATCGGGAACGCGCTTTCCACCCACTCGAAGGATCAGCGCTCGGGCCGTGATGTGGAACCAGGTGAAAGTGTGGAGGAGGAGGAAAAGTAAGGCGACGATGTTCACGAGAACGACGAGGGGATGCGTCATGAACTCCTGAAATGCCGCGTGCTCAGCCCTTCCCTGACCCAACGCGTGAACTTGCATTAGCGTGATCACAATGAAGTACGCCACGAACACACTGCTCAGTTCCCGCAGCATGAACTTCGCGTGAGACCATTGTAAAAGCCACCAGTAAGGAGATACACGCGTACGGTACCACTGCGGGTGAAACTCCTGGTATGCCGGATTACTCTTCATTCCGCGCCCCGGGGCATGATGAAGGATTGGAACCAGTCCACTGTCGCGGTCAATTTGTATTGTTGGATGGCCCGCGCGGGGTCGACATTCTTCGGGCACACTTTGGTGCACTCGCCAACGAACGTGCAGCCCCAGACTCCATCGTGGTCTGAGAGCACGTCAAGGCGCTCCCGCGATCCCTGATCCCGTGAATCCATGTTGTAGCGCTGAGCGAGGGCGATCGCCGCCGGCCCGGTGAAATTTGAATCCAGTCCGTAGACAGGACACGCGGAATAGCACAGCATGCAGTTGATGCACATGCTGAACTGTTTGTAGGCGTCCAGTTGCGCTGGGCTCTGAAGATACTCTCCTGCTGACACGGGTTTTTCGTCTCTTGGGATGATCCACGGCTTGACACTTTTGAGTTTTCCCATGAAATCGGTCATGTCGATCGTGAGATCGCGAATGATCGGGAAGTAACGGAGCGGTTCGATGCGGACGGGGCCTGGCGCGTAATCGGACACGAACGTCGCACACGTCAGCTTGGGTTCCCCGTTGACCATCATGCCGCAACTGCCGCAGATTCCCATCCGACAGGACCATCGGAACGACAGCGATCCGTCGATCTTGTCCTTGATGTAGTTCAGGGCGTCGAGGAGAACCCACTCATCGCTGAATGGAACCTCGTACTCTTGAATCGTCGGTTCCGTTTCCTGCTCGGGCCGGTACCGCGTGACATGGAGGACGACCTTGTCTGTCATGCGCGCCTACTTTCCATAGACTCGTTCCGAAGGCGGCCAACGGGTGATGGTCACCGGGAGGTACTCAATTCGGGACGAGCCATCTTCATTTCGGTAGAAGAGCGAATGCGCGAGGAAATCAGCGTCGTTCCGGTCGGGGAAATCGGTCCGTTGGTGAGCTCCACGGGATTCGGTTCGATTTAAGCCGCACCGGACGATCGCAGCAGCCACGTCGAGCATGTATGCAAGCTCGAGTGCTGAGGTCAATTCAGTGTTGAAGGTCCGGCTATCGTCTTCGATCAGGACGTTGCGGAAGCGATCTTGGAGTTCTCGGATCTTGTCCGTCGATTTCTTGAGCGCCTCGCGGTTTCTGTAGATGCCCGCGCCCTCCTCCATAGCGGCCTGCATTTCTTGCCTGATCGTCGCGATCCGTTCGGTGCCACCCGTCTTTCGTAGATACTGCTCTTCCAGGCGACGGCGTTCGTCGTTGGCCTGAGCCACAATGTGCTTCGAGGGCTCCTTCTGATCCGAAGCGAAGGCCGCCGCCGCCTTCCCTGCGCGGGCTCCGAACACGAGCAGCTCTGGTAGAGAATTCGATCCAAGGCGATTCGCCCCGTTGATGCTGACGCAGGCGACCTCGCCGGCGGCAAACAAGCCGGCGATCGGGGTTGCACCGTCCTTGTCCGTATGAACGCCTCCCATGCAGTAATGAACGACAGGTCGGACGGGAATCATCTCTCGGACGGGATCGATGTTCTGGTACTTGATGCAGAGCTCCCGGACGAACGGGATCCTGGCGTCGATCTTCTTTTCTCCTAGATGCCGGAGATCGAGATTGACGACGTGACCGTGCGGACCTTCGATCGTGCGTCCTTGTGCCTGTTCCTTGACGAAGGCCTGCGACAGGCGGTCCCGTGGACCCAGTTCCATCGAGCGCAGCACAGGTTCGCGCTCGGGTGTGCCCAGATCGTAATCCTGCAGATAACGATATTCGTCCTTATTCACTAGATAACCGCCCTCCGCTCTCGCGGCTTCCGTGATTAGGATGCCGGTGAACGGAAGGCCGGTCGGATGGTACTGGACGAACTCCATGTCCTTCAGAGGCGCACCGGCCCAGAGTGCCAACGCCATTCCGTCGCCGTTCTTGATGTTGGCGTTCGTGGTGAACGGAAACACTTTGCCGCAGCCGCCGGTGCAGAGGATTACCGCCTTCGCGGTGATCGCCACGATCTTCCCGGACATCAGTTCCAAGGCCACCACGCCTTGCACTCGGCCATCGTCGACGAGCAATTTGGTGACGAACCACTCGTCATACCGGACGATGGGGTCGTACTTGAGCGATGTCTGGAACAACGTGTGGAGCATGTGGAAGCCGGTCTTGTCCGATGCAAACCAGGTCCGCTTCTTCTTCATGCCGCCAAACGGCCGTACCGCGATTCGTCCGTCCGGCGTCCGGCTCCACGGACAGCCCCAGTGCTCCATCTGCAGTAGTTCTTTGGGAGCTTCGTCTACAAACAGTTCGACCGCGTCTTGGTCGCATAGCCAGTCGCCCCCGGAAACGGTGTCGTAGGCGTGTTCATCGAGGCTGTCGTCCTGTGCGACCGCACCCGCGGCACCACCCTCCGCCGAAACCGTGTGGCTCCGCATCGGATAGACCTTCGAGACCACGGCAACGCTGAGTTCGGGTTTGGACTCCGCTACGGTAATAGCCGCGCGAAGACCTGCACCGCCACCACCAACAAGGAGAACATCGTGAGAGAAGACGTCCACTACCACCTCGAGTAACGTGTACGGCGAAGAATCGTGACGGAAACGGTCAAGACCTTACCTAACGCGTCTTCGTCAATTAGTCCACGGAGACCTATCAAATGCTGAGCGAGATTTGGCTAATGCGCGGCAAGGAGTTCGTCGACGAGCGTGTTGCCGTTGTGATGAACCACTGTTCGGTCGACGCTGCCGTCGTGGTACTCGTGACAAGTAATGGCGCACCCGCAAGCGTAGCACTCATATTCGGTGACCATGATTTCCTCGTCTCGGTCCTCGTAGCGCTCGCCGTCCATGGTATTGCCGCACGCGGCACTTTGGTTCTTGAAGGCGGGCGCTGGATCCATCGCTCTGCCAGAGCGATTGTTCGACCTTCTGCCTTTACCGCCGATCCTGGCGTCTCTTGGTCGACCGCTCCCGGGTAGTTGGCCGCCACGTCGAAGTCTCAAGGAATCTACGAGACACGATACTAGCACTGGGGACGAACGTGGGGCTAGGCGATCCCAATCTCGGAGCTAGGATCGAGCCATGTGTTACGGGAGCGGTACTCGTGCATGAGAGCGGTGAGGGCTCTGGGTTCTCCGATCCGATCTGGGGGATATCCGAATATGCCTTTCATGAAGGCAATCACGCCGCCGAACTTGCTGTTCCGGTCCAGGGCGAAAGATGCTAGATGGCACAGTCGACTCGAGTCGGAGCGTTTCATTCACGTCCGTACGGAACGTGGCCCTCGCCTTCGGCATCGCGCTGCCTCATCGCTTGACACTCACCTCGCCCTGGCGATAATCGCCCCGATGCAGCGCAGGACTGCGAGTTCATGCTGACTCGCCACATCACCGCCGTTGCCGCGGTCGCCGTCATAATCGCGACTGGCACCGCCATCGCGCGCGGGGCCGGTCGTTCCACTGGTCCCGCTTCGGAAGGGCAGCAAGGCCGCCGCCAGCGGATCTATCCGGCGCTGCAGCGTCCACCCGGTGATCCCGCCGTGATCGCGCGCGGTCGGGGACTGTACGATCTCAACTGCCGTGCCTGCCACGGCGCCGATTTGCGCGGCGGGGATCTTGGTGGGCCCAATCTGCTGCGGTCGCAGCTCGTGCTCGGCGACCGGCAAGGTGAGTCGATGTGGCCGGTCATGCGGGACGGGCAGTCGTCGCCGGGCGAAGAATCGATGCCGCCGCAGCCGTTGACCGAGGACGATGGGCGCGCGGTTGCGGAGTTCATCCACAGCATCCTCGCCTCGGCCACGCCGCAGGGCGGGCCGCCGCGGGGTGATCGCGTGGAGCTGAACGTACTGGTGGGGGACGCGGCGGCGGGCGAGGTCTACTTCGCCGCGACCTGCGCGGCCTGTCACTCGGCCGGTGGGGACCTGCAGGGGATCGCCACCCGGATCCCGGATGCGAAGCAATTGCAGAACACCTGGGTCCGCGGCGGCGCGCGGGCCGCCACTCGACCGCCAGTCCTGGTGACGGTGACCGAGCCGTCCGGCGAGCGCGTGGAAGGCCGGCTCGATCGGCTGGACGACTTCATCGTTGTGCTCACGACGCCTGATGGCCGACATCGGTCGTTCAGCCGGCGTGGCGGCGTGCCCGCGGTGGAGGTCGATGATCCGATGTCGCGCCACACCGAGCTGCTCACCGAGTACAGCGACGCGAACATCCACGACGTCACGGCGTATCTGGCCACGCTCAAATGACACGCACAAACGTCGTGCTCATCGCGTCGTTGTTAGGCGGGATTGGGGGGCTGGGTGCAGTTGTCGCGCCCGCTGTGCTCGCCGGGCAGGAGCGGGGTAGCGTCGATCCGGCCTCGCTTCTGGAGCCGCTGAAAGATTCGTGGCCCACCTACTCCGGTGACTACACCGGCCGGCGCTACAGCGGCCTCGCAGAGGTCACCACCGAGACGGTGACGCGCCTCTCGCTAGCCTGGACCAGGCAGTTGGACACCGGCATGCCGAGGCTCGACGACAGCGCGGGCAGGCGCGGCGAGACTCCCACGTTCGTCGGTGGAAGAGGGACCGGCGAGTTCACGATCGGTAGCCAGCGTATCAAGGGCAGTATCCTGCAGGTCGGCGATCTGCTATATGCGACGGCACCGGACCACGTGTGGGCGCTCGACGCCCGCGACGGCGGGGTACGCTGGCACTACTTCTGGAAGACGCGGGGAGGCCCCCACATCGGGAACCGCGGCGCGGCCTTGTGGCACGACTATCTCTTCTTTGAGACCCCCGACAACTACCTCGTCTCCCTCGACGCGCGGACCGGCGAGGAGCGATGGCACACCGAGATCGCGAGCTTCGACGAGCAGTACTTCTCCACGATGTCGCCCATCGTGATCGGCAATCACGTGCTGGCCGGAACGGGCAACGACCTCGACGCACCGGGGTTCCTGCAGTCGTTCGATCCGGAAACAGGCGAGCGGCAGTGGCGGTTTTACACGGTCCCGATGAGTCCGGGTGACCCAGGCCTCGATACCTGGCCCAACCTGGACGCGGCACGCCATGGCGGCGGGCAGGTCTGGGTCCCCGGCGTCTACGATCCCGATACCAACTACTACATCTTCGGCACGGGCAACCCGACGCCCGGGTACACGGGTGTGGCCCGACCGGGCGACAACCTGTTCACCTGCACCCTCATGGCCGTCGATGTCGATACGGGTGAGATGGGGTGGTACTTCCAGACTTCGCCTCACGATACGCATGACTGGGACTCCGCACAGACGCCGGTCCTGATTGACGGGATCGTGAACGGCGAGCCTCGCAAGCTCGTGTCGACCGCGGCGCGAAACGGCTACTTCTTCACCGTCGATCGCGTGACCGGCGCACACATCGCGACGAGTCGATACGGGGCCACCTCGAACTGGGCCAGCCACATCCGAGACAGCGGGTCTCCCAATCCCGATCCCGACAAAGAGGCGATCATTCCCGGTGCGCTCGTCTCTCCAGTCGAAGGAGGCGTCGCGAACTGGCAGCCGCCAGCGTTCAACCCCGACACGGGGCTCTTCTACACGCAGGAGAACAACGGGTTCAATCTTCTGTATCTGACCGACCCAGATCCGCGCGGCTCGATGGGACTGGGGGGCAAGGATCGGGTGCCGGTCGGCTCTGGCGGAAACGCCTTTTCGGCGATCGACTACCGGACCGGTCGAACGGTCTGGCGGCATCCGTGGCCACCCGGGGGCGGCGGCGGAGCCGGCGTGCTAACGACCGCGGGTGGCGTCGTCTTCACCGGCGACGGTAGCGGGAATTTCGTGGCGTTCGACGCGGCGGATGGCCGTCTCGTCTGGCACACGCGGATCGGCAATATCTCGAACGCGCCGGAGACGTATCTGCTCGATGGGCGCCAGCACGTCCTGGTGGCCGTCGGTGACCGCCTGTTCGCGTTCGTGCTGTACTGATCCGGACGAGCTACCGCACGGAGCGGTCGATAGGACGGCGAGGAACGACCATGCAACGGACTGGTATGTGGATGCTGGAGATGGCCGCCGTGATCGGGCTGGCGGCGGGCCCTGTGGACGCGCAGCATGGCGCTGCCAACGGCGAATGGCGGAGCCACGGCGGTGATCTCGGCGGCACGAAGTACTCGCCGCTCGATCAGATCACGGCTGAGAATTTCAGCGACCTCGAGGTCGCGTGGCACTGGCAAACGGTCGACACGCATCTCGCGCGTGTGACCGGCGCCGGGATCGCGCTCGTGCCCGCGGACACGCTGTTCGATCTGCTCGAGGCCGAGGAACCGGATCGCTGGTCTTCGTGGGACGGAGTCACGCGGTCGCGTACGCGCCCGTCCATCCGCGCGATGGTCGCCACGCCGCTGATGGTCGACGGCGTATTGTTTCTCAGTACCGCCCTCTATCGCGCCGCGGCGATCGACGCCCGGACCGGCGAGACGTTGTGGGTGTACGACCCCCGAGCCTACGAGTCTGGTACGCCGCCCCCGCTGCCCTGGCGACATCGGGGGGTGGCGTACTGGGAGAACGACGGCGACGCGCGGGTGGTGTGGGGCACCGGGGACGGCTTTCTCATCGCCGTTGATGCAGAGACGGGCTTGCCGGCCGAGGACTTCGGGGAGCACGGGCGCGTCGACCTCACTCAGGGGCTGCCGCGGGCCACGCGCGGCGAGCGCGACATCGTGAATCTGGTGAAGCTGTCGTCACAATCGCCCCCGATCGTCGTTCGAGACACCGTCATCGTCGGCTCGTCGATCAACGATCGCGTGTTGACGAAGGAGATGCCGCCGGGGTGGGCGCGAGCCTTCGACGTGCGGACCGGGCGGCACAAATGGGACTTTCACACCGTGCCGCAGAGTGCCGACGAATTCGGTTCGGATACGTGGCTTGAGGAGGCGTGGCGCTACTCGGGCAACACGAACATATGGTCGATCATGAGCGGTGACGAGGAACTGGGTTTCGTCTACCTGCCCGTCGGCACACCGACCAATGACTACTACGGCGGGCATCGGCTCGGGGATAATCTCTTTGCCGAGAGTCTGGTGGCGGTCGATGTCGAGACCGGCCAACGACAGTGGCACTTTCAGATGGTGCACCACGGGTTGTGGGACTACGACAACCCGGCGGCGCCGAACCTGCTCGACATCACCATTGATGGTCGTCCGGTGAAGGCGGTTGCGCAGGTCACCAAGCAGGGGTTCGTCTACGCCTTCGACCGTGTGACGGGAGAGCCGATCTGGCCGATCGAGGAACGGCCGGTCGCGACCGACACCGATCTGGTGGGCGAGGTCGTGTCGCCGACGCAGCCGTTCCCCTCCAGGCCGGAGCCGTTTGAGTATCAAGGGACATCGATCGACGACCTCGTCGACTTCACGCCCGAGATCCGCCAGATGGCGGTCGAGGCGGTCGAGGGGTTTCGCCTGGGGCCGCTCTACACGCCGCAGATGCTCGGTGGCACGGTGATGCGACCTTCCGTCGGCGGCGGCGCGAACTGGTCGGGCGCGGCCGTCGACCCGGAGACCGGGTATCTCTACGTGCCTTCCGCCAACCGGCACTCGACCATCCGACTGTCCGAGCCGGAGCCCGACGAGCCCGCCACCATTCGCTACGTGCGGCGGTCGCTGTCAGCCGGTCCCGTCATGCCGCGAGGACTGCCGCTCTGGAAGCCGCCCTACACACGGATGACAGCGATCGACATGACAACCGGCGAGCACGCGTGGATGAGACCCACGGGGAACGGCGACCGAATACGCAACCATCCGATGTTGCGCGACCTCGATCTTCCTCCCGTCGGGGGTGACGCGGGCAGCAGCGGGCCGCTGCTGACCAGAACACTGCTTATCCACGCGCTGGCGGCCGGAGGCTCGAACGGGGGACCGCGGTTGGTGGCATATGACAAGGCCACCGGGGCGGAACGTGCCTCGCTCGACCTGCCGGGGGGTGCGCTCGGTGCGCCGATGACTTACTTGCTCGACGACCGGCAGTACATCGCGATCACGGTGGGCGGCGAGGTGCCCGGGCTCGTCGCGCTCACCCTGCCAGAGTGAGGGGCGTCAGTCTCGCGCCGCGTAGCTCCGTGTGTAGCCGGTTCGGCTGTTGGTCACCGTGAAGCTCCCGTCGCTCCGGGCCGACAGCTTGTTCCAGTGCGCGGGCCCCATGTGGACGGGTGGGGTCTCAGACGGGGTGCCATCACTTCCATCGTCGAGGTTGGCGATGAAGCGCTCCGGGCGGTTGTGTGTGTCACCGCCGTCGACGGAGTAGTGGTTCTGCCAGAGGTGCTCGAGGCTCGCCGTCGCATCCAGGATGTCGAATGTCTGCACGGCGCCGCCTTTCCGCGGCCCGTTGTTCATCAGGGCGGCCAGGGGCTGGAGCGCACGCACAAGTGCCTCTGAGCCCGACGTGTCCGATCCGTGGTGCGAGACCAGGTAAGCGTCGACCCTGCCGACTTGGTTGTTCGGGCACATCAGGTCGTGTTCCTTGTTCCACGTTAGATCACCCATGATCACGGTTCGGAATCGACCGAAGCCAATGTACGCGCTCACCGACAGTTGGTCATCCGCGTCGCCGAATCGGCTGGTGATGTCCTCGCCGTGAAACGTAAAGCCCTCGCAGAACGGGTTGTGCTGACCTGCCCCCGCCAGCGGTGTGCGGAGGACGTCGCCACCAGAGGCGATGATCCGCACGTCGAGCCCGGCGATCGGTACCGTATCGCCAGGCTTGACCGGGAGGTGCCTCCCCGTCGTCCGGAGGGTGGCGTAGGCGTCGAACGCCTCGCGACCGCCACCGCTGAGTCCGCTTCCTGCTCCGCGGTCCACGAAGTGGCGAATCGGAAGCCGCTCGGCCAGCTGCAGCGCGCCGCCCATGTGGTCGCGATGGAAGTGCGTCACGAGCAGGTAGTCGATCTGGCTGACGCCTGCGTCGGAGGCCGCCGAGACGATGCGGTCGGCGTCGCGTCCCTCGAACGCCGGCCAGCCGGCATCAACGAGCATCGACTCGCCTGACGGCGCCACGAACAGGGTGGCCTCACCGCCCTCGACGTCGATGACGTAGATATCGAGCGTGGCGGCCGGACCGTGCTGGGCGGCTGTCGCCGCGCACACGACTACGAGACACGCTAGTAATACCGGTAGCACGCGCATGTCACCCCCTGGGTCAGTGGCGTTGCTGAACGACCGGGATACTATACGGGAGCGGAATTTACGGAACTATTACATTGGATTTATCGATCTGGCGGGTGATGGCTGATAGGCTGTCTAAACAGTGACGCGTGCAGAATGCGAGCCGGAGAGCGTTAGCGGTGCGGTACAGTTCGGGTCCCGCGACCGCATCAACTGGATGACGCTGGTGGTGATGGTGGTGTTTCACATCCTTGCCGTAGCTGCCCTGTTCTACACGACATGGCAGGCTATAGCTGTCGCGTTGGGGCTGCACTGGATGTGCATTGGCTGGGGAATCGGTATGGGGTATCACCGGCTCCACACGCACCGCTCGTATGTGGTACCCAAGCCGCTCGAGTACTTTTTTGCCGTGTGCGGGACACTCACTCTCCAGGGTGGACCCATCTTCTGGACGGCAGTCCACCGCGTGCATCATCAGAAGTCCGACCAGGCGGGCGATCCGCACACGCCGCGCGACGGCCGATGGTGGTCGCATATGCTCTGGACGGTGTTTGGCCGTCCACTGCATTCGAACACGGCCCTCATGGGTCGGTATGCGCCAGATCTAATGAAGGATCGGTTCTATCGCGTGCTCAGCGGCTGGCACTGGGTGCCGCTCGTTGGGCTTGGCCTGGTCCTTCTTGCCGCCGGCGGACTGCCCTGGCTGTTGTGGGGCGTGTTCCTCCGTGTCGTGTTCGGCTTGCACTCAACGTGGCTCGTGAACTCGGCGACTCACTTGTGGGGACGGCGTCGCTTCGAAACGACCGACGATTCCAGGAATTCGTGGTGGGTGGCCCTCGTCACCTTCGGCGAGGGCTGGCACAACAACCACCACGCCCATCCCACGTCGGCCCGGCACGGGCTCAGGCGGCGTGAGCTCGACGTGACCTGGCTTCAGATTCGGCTGCTCGAAAGAGTCGGGTTGGCGTGGAATGTCCGGCTGCCCACCGTCGACCAACTGGCGAGACAGGCTCCGCTTCCCACCGCCAACCGCTGACACACCCGCCGTTCCCGCGTGGGTGCGATCCGCCTCACGGTTCGGCCTGACGGGTCAAGCGCTCCGGGATGCGTGACCGCCACAGGTGTCCACACGCGTTGGGAGAGGCGCTATCCTAGAAGCGATGATCCTGGCCGGCACGCGCAAGCGCTCCGTGGTCTTGGTCGGCGTGCTGGGGGCGGTGCTCATCGCCGTCGCGATCGCGCTGAACGTCAGCTGGATCGTCGTGAACTGGCGGACCGGGCTGCTCCTGCTCGTCGGGATCGTGAGCTTTGCAGTGCTCATCGCCGGTCTCGCGCTCAACACGGCCTTCCTCATCCGCGAGATCCGCCGAAGCGAGCAGCACGACGCGTTCATTCACGCCGTCACGCACGAGCTGAAAACTCCCCTGGCGTCCATCAAGCTCTATCTGCAGACACTCCGTCATCGCGACCTGGTCCGCGACCAGCAGCATGAGTTCATCAACATCATGCTGGAAGATTCAGACCGCCTTCAGGCGACGATCGATCAGATTCTGCTCACTGGGAAGACGAGCGCGGCGAGGCGCATCGTCGATCCTACCGACGTCGACGTCCCAGACGTCGTACGGGAATGCGTGACCCTCGCCGGCAAGCAGCACCACCTCGATGACGGCGAGTTGCATCTGTCCGATCGGTGGGCACGGCAGGACGAAGTCGTCATCCTGGGTGATCGTGACGAGCTGAAGGCGGCGGTGACGAACCTGATCGACAACGCCATCAAGTACTCGGGTGACACGGTGAGGGTCGGCGTGGAGCTTGCGCTGGGCGCCCGGAACGTCGCCATCCGGGTGAGGGACCAAGGAACCGGCATCACGACGGACGAGCTGAAGCATATCTTCCGGCGCTTCTATAGAATCCCTGGCGCGTTGAGATTGCGAGTGCGAGGCACGGGACTCGGCCTCGCCATCGTCCACGCGGTGGCCCGACGGCATGGAGGCCGGGCGTATGCGGTGAGTGAGGGACTGGGGAAGGGCAGCACGTTCACCCTTGAGCTTCCCCTCAAATCGCCATGACGCGCGTGCTGATCGTCGAGGACGAGGAGCACCTCGCGACGGGTCTGCGATTCAACCTAGAAGCCGATGGCTACGAGGTAGAGCTCGAGGATAACGGCCAGGCCGCGCTCGATCGGCTAACGTGCACCCACGCATTCGATCTCGTGCTGCTCGACATCATGTTGCCGGGTATGGATGGGTTCGAGGTGGTCCAGCGCCTTCGCGCGGCTGGTGACTTCGTGCCCGTCATGATCCTGACGGCGCGAGGACACACCGATGACGTGCTGCGAGGGTTCGAAGTCGGTGCCGACGACTATCTGCCAAAACCGTTCGACCTCACTGTGCTGCTCGCCCGTATCCAGGAATTGCTCCGTCGCCGGGAGGGTCTCCAGCGCCGAACGAACAGCGGCCCGTCGGATGAGGCCGACGAGTATCGTTTCCCGGGGGGAAGAGTCGATTTTTCGCGGCAACTCGTCGATCGGAACGGACGGGAGCAGGCGTTGACTCTTATGGAGACCGCCCTGCTGCGGTATCTGGTCCGTCATGAAGGGACCACGGTCGGGCGGAAAGCGCTGCTTGAAGAGGTGTGGGGCGTGCGGAAGGATACCGACACGCGCACCGTCGACAATTTTATCGCGCGCTTGCGGCGGCACCTCGAGGATGAGCCGTCGAACCCGCGGCACCTGCAGACCGTGCGCGGCGTTGGTTACCGATTCGTTGCGGACCCCGATCGCTGACAACCTGCGAGCCAGGCTGACGCCTGGCACTCCGAATGGCCGTACAAGTGAACTCAGCGGCAGCGTAGGTCTTCAGGGTCCACGACCCAAGCCTGGACGCTTGGCTCAGGCGGAGCGAACACGGCGAGGTCAGGGCTCCTACGCCAGGACGGCGTCGACGACCTTTCCGTGCACGTCGGTGAGGCGGAAGTCGCGTCCCTGGTATTGGAACGTCAGCTTCGCGTGGTCGATGCCGAGCAGATGCAGCATCGTGGCATGCAGGTCGTGGATGTGCACCGGATCCCTGGCGATGTTGTACGAGAAGTCGTCAGACTCGCCGTAGGTGATGCCCGATTTGATGCCGCCGCCCGCCATCCAGATCGTGAAACAGCGTGGATGGTGGTCGCGCCCGTACGTTTCTTCCGTGAAGATCCCCTGGCAGTAGGCGCTGCGGCCGAACTCGCCGCCCCAGAGGACTAGCGTGTCGTCCAGCATCCCTCGGCTTTTCAGGTCTTGCACCAGCGCCGCCTGGGCCTGGTCGACGTCCTTGGCCTGTCGCTCGATCCCCAACGGAAGTCGCGTGTGCTGGTCCCATCCCCGATGGAAGAGCTGGATGAACCGCACGTCGCGCTCGGCCAGACGCCTGGCGAGCAGGCAGTTGCGGGCGAAGGTTCCCGGCTTTCGAGCATCCTCACCGTAGAGCTCGAAGACGCTGTCCGGCTCGTCCGACAGGTCTGCCAGCTCCGGCACGGAGCTCTGCATCCGATACGCCATCTCGTACTGCGCGATGCGCGTGCCGGTCTCTGGATCCCCGAATTCCTCTTCCTTCTGCCGGTTGAGCTTCTCGAGATCGTCCAGAAAGCGGCGCCGCGTGGTCTGGTCGACGCCCGGCGGGTTCGACAGATACAGCACAGGATCACCGGTGGCGAGAAACTTGACCCCTTGGTAGCGCGTCGGGAGGAATCCGCTGCCCCACAGCCGGTCGTAGAGCGGTTGCCCGACCTGCGCCGACCCTTTCGAGATCATCGCCACGAACGTCGGCAAGTCGGCGTTCATCGTGCCGAGACCGTAGGACAGCCAGGCGCCGATACTCGGCCGGCCCGCGAGCTGCGCGCCGGTCTGGAAGAACGTGATCCCCGGGTCGTGGTTGATAGCCTCGGTGTGCATCGACTTGATGAAGCAGAGGTCGTCGACGATCTTGGCGGTGTGCGGCATCAGGTCGCTGACCCACGCTCGGGAGTCGCCATGCTGCCGGAACGGGAACTTCGACGGGACGAGCGGGAAGCTCGTCTGGGCCGCCGTCATCGTGGTCACGCGTTGATTGCCACGCACGGACGGCGGTAGATCCTCGCCCACCATCTCCGCGAGGCGCGGCTTGTAGTCCCATAACTCATGCTGCGACGGTGCGCCGGACTGGAACAGATAGATGATGCGCTTCGCCTTCGGCGCGAAGTGCGGCAGCCCCGGCAGCCCGCCCGTTGCCGTTCCGGCGATCCCGGGCGCCTGAGCCGAGAGATCGGCGTTGAAGAGCGTGGCCAGTGCGGCTGCGCCGATTCCCGACCCAGAGAGCTCGAGAAAGCGCCGGCGACTGAGGAGACGCTCAAGATGTTGAAGCGGATCCATCGCTGCTATTCCTTTGTGATCGTCCCGTCGAGGTTCAGGATGAGGCTGGCCGCCATCGTGTAGGACGCGAGCTCCGCGACGTCGAGCGTCTCATCACGCGGTGATTCGCCCATTTTGATGAGCTCCAACGCGGCCGCGCGATCACCCTGGTAGTGCTCCATGTGGCGCCGGAACCCGTCGATGAGCACGGCGTGCGCCTCGGGTCGTGGACGGTGCGCCGTGGCCGCGCGGTAGCCGTAGGCGAGGCGTTCCTCGGGTGTCGCGCCCCCCTCGGCCATCATGCGCTCGGCCAACCGGCGCGCTGCCTCGACATAGGTGACGTCGTTCATCAGGTTCAGCGCTTGGAGCGGTGTGTTCGTCCGCCCCGTCCGCACGACGCACGTCTCCCGTGTTGACGCATCGAACGTCATCATCGTCGGCGGCCCGAGCGTCCGCTTCCAGAAGGTGTAGAGGCTCCGGCGGTATAGATCGTCGCCCTCGCCCTCCACGTAGTCGCCGTAGCCGCCTTCGACCATGTCGGCCCACAGGCCGTCCGGTTGATAGGGCTTGACCGACGGTCCGCCGAGCTTCTCGACCAGCAGTCCGGACACCGCGAGCGCTTGGTCGCGGATCATCTGCGGCGGCAAACGCAGTCGCGGTCCTCGCGCGAGGCGGCGGTTTTCCGGGTCAGCTTCGAACACGTCCGGCGTGACATGTGACGCCTGCCGGTAGGTGGCGCTGGTCACGATCGTTCGCTGGAGCGCTTTGACGTCCCAACCCGAGTCGATAAAGCTCGTCGCCAGCCAGTCGAGCAGCTCGGGATGGCTCGGGCGTTCGCCCTGGGTGCCGAAGTTTTCGGCCGTCTTGACGATGCCGGTGCCGAAGTACATCTGCCAGAAGCGATTCGCCGTTACACGTGCGGTGAGCGGGTGGCTCGGGTCGACGAGCCAGCGCGCGAGCGCCAGCCGGTTTGCATCGACGTCAGCCGGAAGCGGCGGCAGCACCGCCGGTACGCCAGGGCTGACCGGATCCCCTGGGTTGTCGTAGGCGCCACGAATGAGCTGAAACGTCGGCCGTCGGTCCTCTAGCTCTTCCATCACCATGACGGTCGGGAAGCTCTCCCAGAGCGCCTCACGGTCGCGCTCGAGCGCGACGACCTGGCGCCAGGCCTCGTGGATCTCCAGCGGCGCGTACTGATCGAGAAAGGCGAGACGCATCTTGTCGGCCTGTGCGTCCGTCCGCCGATCCGCGGGGATGACCGCGATGTCGGTGAGCGAGTCAGCAGTTCCGATGACCGCTGCCTCTTCAGGCGTCAAGACCGCCGCGTAGATACGCACATCGTCGATGCGCCCCTGGAAACGCGGTTTGTCGGAGCCGCTCGCCCCGATGCGCAATGGCCACCGTAGCCGGAGGCGGTTACCGACGAGATCGTTGAGCCCCGTCAGCGTTTGCGATCTGCCGTCGATATAGACGCGGATCCCGTCCGGCGTCTTCGATCCGTCGTACGTGGCCACGACATGCTGCCATTCGTTGAGGCGAATGGCCCCGACGGTTTTGGCAGCCACGCCGTCGTCGAGCACACGGGTCGACATGTTGAAGAGGACCTTGCCGTCCTCGAGATAGAGGCCCCAGCCCACCTCGCCTTGGTCACCGGCCGTCGCCCGCGACACGATCACGCCGTCCATTGCGGCGGGATAGATCCAGGCAGCAAGCGTCCACTCGTCGTCGTAGGTGAGGTCCGGGTGGTTGCCCGCATTGATGAACCGCTGTCCGTCGAAGCTGGCGGCGACGCCGACCTTGCCATCGACGAAATGCGGCCGGCCATCCTCGAGTACGACCGTGACGGGCTCGGCGGCATGGACGACGCCGGCGAGGTCGCCGTCGAGCGGATGATGCACGACGAGGTTGTCGCTCAGGACCCAGTTGATCGGCAGAGACGCCTCTAGCGTGCCTTCCCATGCCACCTGTGCCGCGGTGGCGTCAGGTTGCAGCGCGCGGAACGCCTCATGCGCGTCGCGCAGCTTGTCATCTACTGCTGCGAGCTCTGTCTCCTGTGCGGGAGTTGGCGCCGTGATCAACGGAGGCGAGTTGACGTACTTGAACCCCTTGCCGCGGTCGGGCACGTTGTTGAAATTGGCGAGGAACTCGTAGAACTCCCTCTGGGTCAGCGGGTCGAACTTGTGGTCGTGACAGCGCGCACACCCAAGCGTCAGACCGAGCCACACCATCGACGTCGTCTGCACGCGGTCGACGGCATACTCGACGAGGAACTCTTCCGGGACGATGCCTCCCTCGCTGTTCTGGCTGTGGTTGCGGTTGAACGCGGTCGCGATCTGTTGGTCGCGCGTCGCGTTCGGCAGCATGTCGCCGGCGATCTGCTCGATGGTGAACTGATCGAACGGCATATTGTCGTTGTACGCGTCGATCACCCAGTCCCGCCAGCGCCACATCGAACGCTCACCGTCGGTCTGATAGCCGTTGGTGTCGGCGTAGCGCGCGGCATCGAGCCATTCGGTGGCCATTCGCTCGCCGTAACGCTGGGACCCGAGCAACCGGTCGACGGCGCGCTCGTACGCATCAGGGGAGTCGTCGTTAAGAAACGCGGCGACGTCGCCCGCCGTCGGTGGCAGCCCCGTCAGATCGAGCGTGACGCGGCGCAGCAGCGTGGCGCGGCCGGCCTCCGCCGAGGGGGTCATCCCGTCCCGCTCAAGCTGTGCGAGGACGAAGGTATCGATCGGATTGCGTATCCACCCACGGTTCGCCACCAGTGGCAGCAAAGGGCGCTCGGGTGGGATGAACGCCCAGTGCGATGCCCACTCGCTACCCTGATCGATCCAGAGTCGAATCGTCTCGATCTCGTCGTTGGAGAGCGGATCGCCGCCGCGGGGCATCCGTTCACGCGCGTCGTCCGCCGCGATCCGGTGGAACAGCGCACTACCGGACGCGTCACCCGCGACGATCACCGGGCCGCCGAACTGGCCGCGGTCCGCAAATGGCCCCGTCTGCACGTCCAACCGGAGGCCACGCTGGCGCCCTTGCTCGTCCGGCCCGTGACACGAAAAACAGTTCGCGGAGAGGATCGGGCGCACCTCCCGATCGAAGTCGACGACCCTCGCCGTGGTTGCGGTGGCTCCAGGAACGGTCGCCGCGAGGTCGCCCTCCCACGCAGCTCCCGCGTCGATCCAGCGTCGCACGAACTCGACCTGGCCGGCGGTCAAGGATCGTTCCGAAGATACCGGCGGCATGCGTCCGACCGTATCGTCGGTCGTCAGCCGTTGAAAAAGGGGGCTAGCCTCTGCGTCGCCCGGCACGACCACCTTGCCGATGAACGCGCCCGTGTCGAAGCGCAGGTCGGCCTGTCGCGTGGTCTCGTTCGGGCCGTGGCAACCGAGGCACGCCTCGGCGAGCAACGTCCGAATAGTATGGCCATCGTCCCGGGTTTGAACGGCGACTTGCGCAGAGGCGACACTGGTCTCGCGGGTCAGGTGGACGCTCAGCACGACCGCGAGGATGGCACAGGGAAGCGCACAGGCCCGAAGGATGGTTGTCATATGCGTACCTTCTCGTGTCGTCCCCCGAGGCGTCATGCTCCCCAAGTCTATCGTGCCAGCGACGCAAACACGAGGACCACGCCGGTCAATACGCCATCGCGTAACAGTCCCGACGCGGGTCACCTGCAGCTAGTCGGTTGCCTGTCGCCGGGTCGATCATCACCACCGTGGCGCAGCCGGACACGCCGAACGCCGGAACCTTAGTAACGTCGTGCCCGCGGCTGCGCAGCTCGCGAAACACCTCGGGCGAGAGAGTCGATTCGACGTCCATTTGATTGAAGCCGGCGGCGTGCGGCCAGAACGAGCCGTGCAGGTGACGCGTGCGGACCCGTGGCCACGCGATGGCGTCGTGCAGGTTCGGGTACCAGTCCGACCAGAACTCGACGATGTTGAGAAACGCCTGCAGGATGGTCTGATCCTGGTTGTCGCCGCCAGGTGTACCGATCGCCATGAGCGGGTCGTTGCCCCGAAGCACGATGCTCGGGGTCAGCGTGTAGCGCGGGCGCGCCCGCGGGCGGATCTGATTGGCGCGGTCTGCGTCGAGCCAGAACTGTTCGCCGCGGGTGCTGAGGCCAATGCCGGTGTTACCCAGAATTACCCCACCGCCAATCCATCCGCCGCTCGGCGTACTATCGAAGACGTTGCCGGCCTCGTCGATGACGGCGATGTGCGTTGTATCCTTCAGGCCCCCGGCGGACGGCACGAACGATCCCGGCGCATTCTCCGTGTCCGAGGCGTCCTCGAGGTCCGCGACCCAGTAGGGCCAGGTATCCACCTGGGGGTCGTGGGGTAGCGGATCGCCGGCCTTGAACGCAAGCGAGGCGCGCGCGCGGTCGATCGTCGACGCGCGCGCAGCGCCGTAGCTCTTGGAGAGGAGCCCGATGGCCGGCACCTCCACGAATTCGGGGTCGGCGTAGTAGGTGTCGCGGTCCGCATACGCCAGCTTCATCGCTTCGACGAGCGTGTGCAGATAGTCGGGGCTGTTGTGCCCCATCGATCGGAGATCGAAGGTCTCTAGGATGTTGAGTGTCTGGAGCAGCACGGGGCCCTGACTGCCAAACCCCTGCTTGTAGACGGTGTACCCCCGATAGTCGGTTCTGGTAGGCTCCTCGATCTTGGCGAAGAACTCGGCGAAGTCTGTCGCATCGAACGGCGCGTCGTGCCGCTGCAGAAAGGCCACCATCTCCGCGGCGATGTCGCCTTTGTAGAACCTGTCACGCGCCGCGGTGATGCCCTCTGCGCGGCCCAGGCGAGACGCCTCCCGCTCCGCGTCGACCATCCTCGCGAGCGTCGCCGCAAGCGCTGGAAATCTGATGGTCTCGCCGGCGGTGTAGAGTGTGCCGTCGGGCTTCAGCCAGGCGCGTCGGTTGTCCGGCCACGCTTGGACGAACTCCAGGTTCGCCTCGATAGCTCGCGCAGTGAGCGGCCGCAGCGGAAACCCGTGCTCCGCGTAGTCGATGGCGCGCGACGAAACCTGTTCGAAACTCATCGTGCCCCACCGCTCGAGGACGGTCAGCGCGCCGTGAAGCGCACCCGGCACGACGGCCGGATCGAGCCCTTCGCCGAACAGATCCCGGTTCCGCGTGCGATACCATGCAAGCGTGGCCCGCTTCGGCGCCCAGCCTTGGCCGACGATGGAGGTGACCCGTCGCTCCGCGTTTGGATACACGAGGATGAGCGCCTCGCCGCCCAGCCCGTAGAGATCCTGCTCGACGACGCCGCCGACGAGCAGCGCCGTCACGCCGGCATCGAAGGCGTTGCCGCCACGGAGCAGCGTGTCGAGGGCAGCGGCCGACGTCAGCGGGTGTCCGGTCGAGACGGCAGCGGTTCGACCTGAGACCGGTGGCCGTTGGGCGCTGAGCGACGCGGCGGCCAGCGCCACGATCACGCTGGCGACGGCGACCTGACATTGCGCGATCCATGGCTGGTGCCGATGGCCGGCAGGGTGCGGTGACCCGCGACGACGGATGGGTGCTTTACGCGAGTGGCGGAGCATCAATCGTGTCGACTCGTGAGTGGGACACCCGATTATACGCGCGCACGGGCGCGCTGGGGCCGCTGCACGGCGCGATGTCTAAAGCAGTTGACGAGATGGTCGTTGACCATGCCCGTGGCCTGCATATGCGCGTAGCAGATGGTCGATCCGACGAACTTGAACCCGCGGCCCTTGAGGTCCTTGCTCAGCGCGTCCGATTCCTTGGTGCGGGCTGGTACCTGCTTCAGCGTCGTCCAGGCGTTGCGGATTGGCCGGCCGTTCACGAATCGCCAGATGTAGCGATCGAAGCTGCCGAAGGCCTCTTGCAGGGCGAGAAATGCGCGGGCGTTGGTGACCGCGGCGTTGATCTTTAGCCGATTGCGGATGATCTGGTCGTTGGCGAGCAGGCGATTGATCTTGCGCACGTCGTATCTGGCGACCTTCCGCGGATCGAAATGGCTGAACGCGCGGCGGTAGCCCTCGCGCTTCTTGAGGATGGTGAGCCAGCTCAGCCCGGCCTGGGCGCCTTCGAGCAGTAGCATCTCGAAGAGCTTCGTCTCGTCATGCTGCGGCACACCCCACTCGGCATCGTGATAAGCGACGTAGAGCGGGTGCGTGTCGCCCCACGGGCACCGCGTGCGTGTCACCATCGCTCAGCCGCCGGCCGGAGTCAGGCCGCGGGCAAGCCGCTCGCGCGCCGCAGTCACCGCGCGGTGAAAGGCGAACAGGAAGTCCGCGTTATCCGCACGGTCGGTGAAGTTGTAGGTCCGGCCGCCCCGTTGCTTGATCCGGAGATTGTGCCCCAAGTAGTCGACCTCGAACTGCTCGAGATCGGGGAAGGGCAGCGTGAACGCATCATCGTCATCGGTTTCGAACCGGATGCCGCCGGTGTCGGCCACCAGGACCCCCTCGCAGTCGCCGAACCGATGCTTGTGCACCACCGGCACCCGCTCGTTCAGGCGCACCACTCGGAAGCGAACGTCTACCTCGGTGAGGCTGTCCGCGGTGATCGCGACCTCCTCGACCTGGCTCTGGAAGCCACTCGCCGTGACGTTGATGCGCCGCTGTCCTGGTTCGACGTCGGAGGATTCGAACGGCGTGCGACCGACGAACTCCCGGTCGATGAACACGTCGGCCGGCTCCACGTCAGCAGTCACACGCAGCCGCACGGGATCCGGCACCGCTCGGATCGGGATCTCCGGCGCGGGTTCCGGGTCGGCGGGCGCGGGGGCCGGTTCGGGATCCCTGGGTGGCGGCGGCGGTGCAGATGGCGGGGCGGCGGCGGCTGGTGGCGGTGCGGCCACCGGTCGTGCATCTGTCTCGGTCCGCGCCTCCGGCTCGGGTGGCGGCGGTGCGAACGATGGGAGCATGACGTACAGGCCGGTCGCCGCGAGGACTAAGATCACGCTGACCGCCAGCCACCGCGGCGAGCGTCGTTCGGACGGCTCGCTCGGGTCCAACAGGCTCATCGGCACATGATACTGTCCGAGGAATGACCCGCCCAGTCGGACGTCTCGTCCCGTGTCTCGTGGCCGGCGTGGTGGTGACGGTTGGGGCGCAGGCGCCGGACGAGCCCTACGTCACGCCGCTCGCGGTCGTCGAGATGACCGGCAAGCAGTTGTTGCTCCACACCGACCGTGGCGAGATCGCGATCGATCTGCGCCCGGACCTCGCTCCCAATCACGTTGGTCTCGTGATGGAAATGGCGAAAGAGGGCGCCTACGATGGCACCGTCTTCCACCGCATGGTGGCGCACGGCATCGTCCAGGGCGGCGATCCGCTCACAACCGACCCGGCACGGGCGGATGTCTATGGCCGCGGTGGTCTGGGCATGGTGGACGCCGAACTCAGCGACGCGCAGCATCTCCGCGGTTCGGTCTCAGCCGTGCTCGTGCCCGGCCAACTCGACAGCGGTGGCGCGCAGTTCTTCATCTGTGTCGTCGCTCAGCCGGCGCTCGATGGCCGGCACACCATCTGGGGTCAGGTGGCCGACGGCATGAACGTCGTCACGACGATCTCCGAGACCCCGGTCGATTCGGAGGGCCGGGCGATGGAGCGCGTCACGGTGCGCGCTGCCACCATCCGCGACAAGCCGCCGCCAGAGGCGGTGCCCTTTACGACGGAGACCGACGCCGAGCTTGCTGCCTTCCGCGCCCTACTCGAGACGGACGCGGGCTCGATTGCGATCGACTTCTATCCGGACCGCGCGCCAGCTCACGTGCGCAACTTCCTGCGTCTTGCCGAGGCCGGGGTTTACGACGGCATGGCGTTTCATCGTGTCGTCCCAGGGTTCGTCATCCAGAGCGGGCACCTCCCGACGCGACGCGACCCGCTCACGGATCGGCAGCAGCGCCTCATCGAGAGCTTGGAGCCGGAGTTCAATGACACGCCCCACGTTGCGGGCATAGTGTCGATGGCGCGGCTCGATGACCCGGCCAGCGCGTCGACCTCGTTCTTTATTTGCACGGACGCAGCTAGCGAGCTCGACCGGAAGTACACCGCGTTCGGTGTCGTCGTAGCGGGGCTCGACGTCGTGAGGACCATTGAGGCGATGCCGACAGACGGTGAAGAGGCGCCCGTCGCGCGCGTCGAGATCCGCGACGCGCGCGTCGTGCGGCGGTAGTGTTCTGCGACCGTCGGGTGCCGGCTGGACCGCGGTTCCGGCTGGCGCTCGGGGCGCGGTGATCGGGTGGACACTTGGGTGGGGGCAGCCGGTGACGCGACGCCGGCGGTAAGATGACCCTGTCGCGACGCGAATGAAAGGTACGGGAGATGATCAAAAGGCGTCACACGGCGGTGTCGGCAGTCGTCGCAGCGGCGCTTGTGGTCTCGATATTGCCCAGTCCGGCCTTGGGCCAATCGAAGACCGCGTGGGGCGATCCGGACCTGCAGGGCATATGGGACTTCCGGACGATTACGCCCATGGAGCGGTCCGAAGAGCTGGCCGATCAAGAGTTCCTGACGGCGGAAGAGGCGGCCAACCTGGAGCGCGAGGTCCTCGAGCGGAACGCGCAGCTGGATAGCCGAGCGGCGCGGCGCACCGAAGCCGGCGGCAGCGTCGGCGCCTACAACAATTTCTGGATGGACCGGGGCACACGAACGGTCGGCAGCCGTCGGACGTCGCTCGTGATCGACCCACCGAACGGTCGGATCCCGCCGTTGACCGCGGCCGGCCAGGCGCGCAAGGATGCGACCGCCGCCCTGCGCCGACGCCCCGCCATCGGCCCGGAGGACCGCAGCATGGGTGAACGGTGCCTCCTCGGGTTCAACGCCGGCCCCCCGATGGAGCCGCGCGCGTACAACAACCACGTCCAGCTGTTTCAGACGCCAACCCACCTCGTGATCCTGAACGAGATGGTCAACGATGCCCGTATCGTGCCGCTTGACGGTCGGGAGCATCTCCGCGAGGACACGCGCCAGTGGCGGGGCGATTCCCGCGGGCGATGGGACGGCGACACCCTCGTGGTCGAAACACGTAACTTCCACACGCGGACTGCCTTCAGTGAGCGGCAGGGCTCGAGCCCGCAGATGGAGCTCGTCGAGCGGTTCATGCGGCTGGATGCCAACACGCTGCTGTATGAGGCGACGATGAACGATCCGTCGACCTGGATACAGGCGTGGACGTTCGAAGTGACGATGTTCCGGAGCGACGAGCCGGTCTACGAGTACGCGTGTCACGAGGGGAACTACGGGATGGACGGCATCCTCGCGGGGGCACGCGCCGACGATGCCGACCGGTAGTCACCTCACTTGTGGACCAGAGGGACTGCTCGCGGCACTACATCCGCAACAGCGTCTCCGCGAGCCCCACGTACAGATCGACCGCTTCATGTAGCTCGACGATCGACACGTGCTCGTCATCGGTGTGCGCGACGTGCACGGAGCCTGGACCAAGGAGGAGCGGCTTGCCCCAGGCGGTCAGGAAGGGGATGTCGGTCGTGAACGAGAAGACGTCGGTCTCAAAGCCGGGCACCGTCGTCAACGTCACCGGCGGCACGACCACGATGTCCTCGAGCGTGACGCGTTCGCGGAGGGGCGCCAAGCTGCTCAGCACATCGGCGGCCGGCCCGACCGTCCGGAAGTTTACGTCGGCCTCCGCAATTGGTGGGACGACGTTCGGCGCGACCCCGCCGGACATCAGCCCGACGGTGTAGCTGGTCTTGCCGAGCGCGGGGTCCTCGGGTAATGGCAGGTCGCGCAGGGCGACCAGCGCGTCGAGGAGCTTGTCGATCGCCGAGTCGCCGAGCTCCGGGTAGGCGGAGTGCGCTGCCCGCCCGCTCGCTCGGAGGCGCACGCGATAGGCACCGCGTGTCGCCGCGCCCAGCCGGTTGCCCGTCGGTTCACCGTTGATGAGATAGCGCGCCGTCGAGACGAGAGTGTTCGCCGCCTGCGCACCCTGACTGCCGCGCTCTTCGCCGACGACCACTAGGAGGCCGACACGCGCCTCGCCGGTGCCACGTAGCTGTTCGAGCGCCGCCAACATCGCCGCCAGGATGCCCTTGGCGTCGCACGCGCCGCGTCCGTACAGCATGCCATCTTTCTCCCTGCTCGGAACATACGGCGGCACGCAGTCGATGTGCGTGGATAGCACGACCTCGGGCGACGTCTGGCCGACGGTCGCGATGAGGTTGGCGCGGTTCTCGGCGACCGGTTGCTCGACGATGTCGTAGCCGCGCTCGCTCAGCCAGTCAGACACCCACGCCGTCGCCTCCGCTTCGCGTCCGCTGGTCGAGTCGATGTCGATGAGCGCGCGGGCGGTCTGGACGAGCGTTACCGAATCCATGCCTCGAGCTCGGTGCGGGTGTCGGTCCGATCGTCCCGGTACTTGACGATGACCGGTGTCGCCAACGACAGGCCCCATTCTGGCCCTGGTGCCGCGGTCACGGCGCGCGCGCCCGGTACGACGACGGCGCCTGTGGGAATGATTATGGGTTGTCCCGGCTCCGGCCTGATGAGCCGCCGCTTCGGTAGGTCGTAGACCGGCGTCGAGCCCGTTAACACCGTGCCCGCGCCGATGACGGCGCGTCGCTTGACGACGGCGCCCTCGTAGAGCCCAGTGTTGCCACCGATCAGTACCTCGTCCTCAATAATCACAGGGAGTGCACCGACCGGCTCGAGGACGCCGCCAATCTGGGCACCGGCGCTCACGTGCACGCGGCTGCCGACCTGGGCGCAGGAGCCGACTAGCGCGTGCGAGTCGATCAGGCTGTTATCGCCCACGTACCCGCCGATGTTGATGTACATCGGTGGCATGCAGATCACGCCGCGCCCCAGATATGCCCCATCGCGGACGGAGGATCCCCCCGGCACCACGCGGATCCCAGAATCGGTTCGGAGCGGTTTCAGTGGAAGCGTGTCCTTGTCGAGGAAGGGGGCGTCTACGCTCGGTGCGTCATAGGCCACGATCTTGCCACTGCGGAAGCCGACCAGGATCCCCTGCTTCACCCACGCATTGACCCGCCAGCCGGTCGCGGTGGAGCCATCGGGCTCGGCCGCGCGCACGCGACCCGCCGACAACTCCTTGCGCAGCCGCGCGAAGGCGGCGCGCGACTCATCGCGGTCCGCGTCGGCGGCCTGGTCGAATAGCCGCTGGATCTGGGCTGCGAGCTGCGGAACGGTTACGGTCATCGCACCGGGTGGAGCTCGGCGCGGGGCAGCCCAAGCTGCGCGAGCACCTCGACGATTCGGGCCCGCGACGCCGGTCGGGGGGGGACCAGTGGCAACCGATAGACCTCCTCCAGCAGCCCCATCTCGGCCATCGCGGCCTTGACCGGGATTGGATTCGACTCGACGAAGTTCACCTGCATCAGGGGTAGCAGGCGCTCGTGCACCGCGCGGGCGGTCGTCAGGTCGCCGGCGAGTCCGGCGTCGACGAGCCGTGCCATCTCGGCGGGGGTCTCGTTGGCGGCCACTGAGATCACGCCGACACCGCCAAGCGCCATCAACGGGAGCGTGAACGCGTCATCCCCCGAGAGCACGTTGAAGTCGTTGGGTACGGTGCGACAGATCTCGCACATCTGTGCGAGATCGCCGGACGCCTCCTTGACGCCGACGACATTGGGAATGCCCGCCAATCGGACCAGCGTCACCGGATCGATGTTGATGCCGGTGCGTCCTGGAACGTTGTAGACGACGATCGGCAAAGGGGTCGCGTCCGCAATGGCCTGGAAATGCTGATACAACCCCTCCGGGGTCGGCTTGTTGTAGTACGGGGTGACCGAGAGTAGGCCGTTTGCGCCGAGGTGCTCCAGATCGCGGGCGAGCCCCACGATCGACCGCGTGTCGTAACCACCGGCACCGGCGAGGACCGGTACCCGGCCGGCGGCCGCCGCGATCACCAGCTCGACGACCCGCAGCTGCTCGGATCGCGAAAGTGTGGGGTTTTCTCCCGTCGTGCCGCACGGCACCAGGAAATGCACGCCGCCCGAGATCTGCCGCTCGACGAGGCGCGCGATCGCCGCCTCGTCCAGTCCGCCGGCCTTGGTGAACGGGGTCACCAGCGCCGGTCCGCAACCTGCCCATCGCGTGCGCATGTCCGTCTTCCGTCTACTCGCCCAGCCCGAGCACGTCACGCATCGTAAACCAGCCGCGACGTCCCTTGATCCAGTGTGCCGCTTCCAGCGCGCCGCGCGCGAACGTCGACCGGTCGCGCGTCGTGTGGGTCAAGGTCAGTGTCTCGAAGGGTCCGTCGTATCCCACGCGGTGGGTTCCCGGCATGCTGCCCGCGCGCGTTGACGCAATGTCGATGCCGCGATCGTACCCCGCTCCCTGCATCGCCGCTTCCAGCGCGAGGGCGGTCCCGGAGGGCGCGTCCTGCTTCGCGGCATGATGTCCCTCGTGGATCCACGCCCCGAAATCGTCATAGCGGGCGAGCAGCGCTGCGCTGCGTTCGACGATCGCCTGGAACACGTTGACGCCAAGCGAGAAGTTGGCCGCGTGGACGACGCCGATCCCCGCGGCTTCGGCAACGTCGCGTACCGCCTTCTCCTGAGCGTTCCAGCCCGTGGTACCGATGACGACGTTGATGCCCAGCGCTGCCAGCTTCGTCACGTTGGTCACCACCGCAGTGGCGAGCGAGAACTCAATCGCCACGTCGACGGCGTCGAGCCGGGTGGCCGAGATGCCTGCCCCATCGGCGTTGTCGTTGATGTCGAGTCGTTCGATGATGCGACAGTCATGCGTGTGGCTCAGCGCATCGATCGCCTTCCCCATCCGGCCATAGCCGATCAGCGCGACCCTCAGGCTCATGATCGACGGTCCGGTTGCGGAGTCCGACCCTGAATGACCTTGCGAATCAACGTCGCCGCCCGGCGGCGCTCGTCGTCCGTGCGGAAGCCGAGTAGCGCAGTGTAGCGGGCGCCGACCACTTGCGCGGACAGGAAGCGGACCTTGATGCCGGTCCACGCGATGGCGCTCGTGACTGCGAAGACGAGCCCCGGCCGGTTCGCGCCCTCGACCAGCAACACAGGAGTCGGCGACCGGCTGAACCCGGCGGCACGCGCCACCACTCCCGCGCGGCGTCCGGCACCAGGAATTATCTCCACACTCGCACGCATTGGCCGTCCCGGTACGTTCTGCTTGATGACGGCCTGAAGATTGATGCCAGCGTGCGCGAGCGGTTCCAGGACGGCATCGAGCGCGCCGGGCCTGTTCGGGACCTCCGTCCGCCACAACACCACCCGTGTGATCTTGACGGTCATGTCGATTGGTGCAACGGAACCACGGCGGAGAGCGTGACGCGATTATACTCGCTCGCCCGTACCGCACCGGCTCGTCAAAGGTACGGCCGCGGCCGAGTCGCCGGTGTATAGTCTGGCGCTTACCCACACGGAGAGACCGGATGGCGATGCCAGCAACGATGACCGTCGTCGAGATCACCGCGCCCGGTGGTCCTGACGCCCTGGCGCTGAAGACGCGCGCGGTGCCGGTGCCTGGCGCCGACGAACTACTCGTCGAGGTGGCGGCTGCGGGTCTCAACCGCGCCGACATCATGCAGCGCGAAGGCAACTACCCGCCACCCCCCGGTGCGTCAGACATCCTCGGTCTCGAGGTGTCTGGCACCGTCGCGGTCATCGGTCCCGGGGTGACGGACTGGAGTGTGGGCGATCGCGTGTGCGCGCTGATCACCGGCGGCGGCTACGCGGATTACTGCGTTGCGCCAGCCCCGCAGTGCCTGCCGGTGCCGGAGACGGTGACCTTGGTGGAGGCCGCCAGCCTGCCGGAAGCCTATTACACGGTCTGGACCAATGTCTTCGAGCGCGGACAGTTGTCGGCTGGCGAGAGCGTTCTCGTGCACGGTGGGTCGAGCGGCATCGGCACGACGGCCATTCAGCTAGCACGGCGGTTCGGCGCCCGAGTCTTCGCCACCGCAGGCACCGCCGACAAGTGCGCAGCCTGCGAGCGCCTGGGCGCCGAGCGAGCGATCAACTACCGTGCGGGCGATTTCGTGGCGGTCATTAAGGAGGCGACCGGCGGACGAGGCGTTGACCTGATTCTCGATATGGTCGGCGGTCCCTACCTCATGCGAAACCTGGACTCCCTGGCGATCGAGGGACGCCTCGTCGTCATCGCGCTGATGGGCGGCGGCCAGACGGAGATCAACCTCGCCGCCGTGATGTCTCGGCGTCTGTTCGTGACCGGTTCAACCCTGCGAGCCCGCTCGGTCGAGCAGAAGGCCGCCATCGCCAGAGCGCTCCGCACCCAGGTGTGGCCGCATCTTGTCTCGGGCGCGCTCCGCCCCATCGTTCATGCAACCTATCCGTTCAGCGAGGCCGCGGAGGCACATCGGGTGATGGAGGCGAGCACGCATATTGGGAAAATCCTTCTAGTGCCCTAAATCTCTGGGTTCACTGCCTCATCACTGTTCCACGTCCCTTCGCAGCTCGTTCCGTGCCCATCGGTCCTCGCTCCACCCATGCGGAACCATGAACCCTGCACACTGAATTCTGAACCCCGCCGATGCACCCTACTTCCGGCCGGCCGTCATCAGGGTGATGTCGTGCTCGCGATGCTCCATTGCGAGCATCATCAGCAGGTAGTCGCGCACGTGGCGAGTCGTGAGGAAATTCTCGCGGACGTGCTGATGACCGTTCTTGCCAATCGACCGGCGGAGCTGCTCGTCGCCCAGAAGTTCGACGACGCGATTGGCGGCGCCCTCGGGTGAGTGAACGAGGAAGCCGGTCACGCCGTTCAGGATCTGTAGCTTGATGCCACCAACCGCGCCGGCGACGACCGGCTTGCGTTTCCAGAGCGCTTCGGTAACCGTCAGGCCGAAGCCCTCCCTGAGCGATTTCTGCATGACTACTGTCGAGCCGCGCACCAAAGCGTTGATCTCGAGATCGGCGAACGGCGGCAGCAGCAGGACGTGGATGTCGGGGTCGTCCTGCGCGGCGTCTCTTACTTCCTGCAGAACCTTCTCGCCCTCGGGGTCGTCGCTTGCCCCACCGCCGGCGAGGATAAGCTGACAATCGTAGCGGCGCTTGACGAGTCGATAGGATTTGATGACGCCAAGCGGATCCTTGAGTCGGTCGAAGCGTGAGATCTGCGTGAGGATCGGCCGATCTGTGTCGACCTCGTATTTCTCCAGGACGGCGGTGACCTGGGCCTCCGGCAGATCGCGGTTCTTGTCGGCGAGCGGGTCGATGGACGGCGGCACCATGAACTGCGGAATCGCCAGCTTATGCGCGAACGCAGGCATCGAAAAGATCGACGCGTCGTACTGATCCACGAACCGCTTCAAGAAGCCCCACACCACCGGATCCGGCGCCGAGACGTCGATGTGGCAACGCCACAGCCAATGCCCGCCGGAGTCGTTCTTCTTGGCGATCAGTGCTGCCGGCTGCGGATCGTGGACGACGACGAAATCGCCCGCGTTTCCGAGGTCGTGGAGGTTCATGTCGGTCGTCTGACGGTAGACGTCGAACATGTCCTGCGTGATGACCTCCGTGCCGCCATGGAGCGCGTTGTGAAAGGCCTTGGTGACCTCGAAGAACGCCTGGTCGCCCTTCATTACGTCCCAGGTCGTCTCTATTCCGAGGTCACGGAAAAGCGGCACCAGGCGGGTGAGCAACTCGGCCACGCCGCCACCCACGGACGTCGAGTTGATGTGTTGTAGCCGCCGGTGACGCACGCGTTCGGCGAGGAGTGTGAGCTCGTCGATCGCAGCCGACCCGGCGACCCGGCGATAGTCCTCGAGGGTTGCACTCATCGCTCGTTCGCGCCCAGCCTGATGATGGCCTGCTTGAGCTCGTCAAGTGTCCGGCTATACGGGTTGAGTGCGTCAATGGCCTTGGCGAGGTCGTCGCGCCCCTGATCGTTCAGCCAGCGGGAGAAGTCGTTTGTGCGTCGACCGAGACGCAGTCTGGCTTCGAAGAAATGGAAATAGAGCGAGGCGTTCGAAATGAGCGGTAGTTTCGCGAAGAACTCCGGCACGTCGTGCGCGACTATCCCCGTCGGCAGCACGAAGCTCTTCGACCGACAGAACTGAAATGCCTCGTCGTAGCGGCACTCGTATGTCGGCCGGTCCAGGCCAGCCACGTAGTCGTCGATGGTGGAGCCAATCGTGTCGCGAAGCTCGCGAATCGTCGTGAACGCCAGCAGATCGATCGACGCCAACTTTTCGGCGAGCGCCTCCTCACGGAGCGTCTGCGACACCCAGATCGCGAAGTCGTTGTAGTACACCGGTTTCTGGAAGTTGTGGGCGAGGTATTCCTGATGCGTGTGAAAGAAGACCGATGACCCCGGCACCTTCGCCAACGCGTGTCGCAACTCGGTGAGTGTGCGGGCTTTGATCCCGGTCAGCACGACGAGCCGCAGCTCGGTGTCGAAGAGAAAGGACTTCTGGTGCTGTGGAGCCATGGGGACGCCCAGCCAGCCAACAGTATAGGACAGGCGATGGCGCACACGCGCCGCCGTATACTCAGGAGCTTGACGGTGCGTCAATCGCCGGCGCGCCGCCAGTACCGAAGACACGGTCGAAGTTGTCGGCGAAGATGGCCCGCTGCGCGTCGTCAGCGACGCCGAGTGCCGTCAGCGTCTCGAGTTGCGCCGCATGGAGAGGCTGCTGCCAGCCACGCGGAAAGAACGACGAGTCGGATCCGAACAACATGCGGCCGGCCCCCACGACGTCGAGCGTCTGTCTAAACGCGTCGGCCAGGGTGATCGGCGCCAGGTACCGCATCCACGCGTTCGAGCTCGAGGTGTCGATGTGTATGTTGGGGCAGAGGTCGGCCGCCATGAGCGTTTCGCGGAGGAACCCCGCACCAAAGTGGGGGATAATCGTCACGACGGATGGATGTGCGGCTGCGACCGGCACGAGCGCCAGCGGATCGCCACGCCGGATATCGAACCGCGAGGGGAGCCCTAGCTTCTTTCGCACACCGACCGAGAGCACCCCGCAATGGACGAAGACCGATGCTGCGTATGCCGCGGCCTGGTCGAAGACCGCGGCGACGCGATCGTCGTCGAGCGTGAACCCGTGCATCGCTGGAAACAAGCAGGCGCAGCGCAGTCCGAGCACCGAGAATGCGCGCGCGGCGCGCGCCGGCGCGTCCACGGCCGTCGGGTCGAGCATGAACGAGCCGACCAGGCGTGCGGGATGTCGCGTGACGGCGGCGGCGACCGAGGATTCATCCCCTGGGACGCTCGCCATCACCGCGGCGCGCGCCACGTCGTGCCGGTCGAGCTCCGCGATCCAGCGGTCGGCGAGCCTCTCGGGTGAGCCCGGCGCCTCCCATCCGAGCCGCGCCGGCAGGTCGATGGGCGGGTCGTCGACGGCGGGCGCCGCCGGGTCTTGTGCCAGAGCCGCGAAGAAGCGGGCGGAGAAGAAGTGGCAGTGTGCATCGTTGATCATGGCCGTGCAGTATACTTTCGGCGCCCCGGGGGTGGACGACCATGGCAGCTGACAAGGTTGGTCGCAACGACCCGTGCCCGTGCGGGAGCGGGCGGAAGTATAAGCAGTGTTGCGCCAACAAGGCCGAGGGTCGGTCGCGTTTCGGCACCTACCTGCTCATTGCGGCGCTGATTGCAATGGTCGCTGTCGTCGTCTACAACGTGACGGGCGAGCGTGGCGCTGGGCCGCGGCAGGTATGGGATCCGGACCACGGCCACTATCACACCCTGCCCTGACGCCATGGTTCCCCTCAGCGTGACTGTCGGGTACATCCCTCCAGAAATCGGCTCGCTTCGGGGAAGATCGCGCCGCTAGTCACTGATGCAGTACATCAACCTTGGTTCGACCGGGCTCAAGGTCTCGCGCATCTGCCTGGGAACCATGACCTTCGGGTCGCGGAAGTGGCGCGACTGGGTGCTGCCCGAAGAGGAGAGCCACCCTTTCATCCGGCGCGCCCTGGAGGCGGGCATCAACTTCTTCGACACCGCCGACATGTACTCGCGCGGCGTCAGTGAAGAGATTCTCGGCCGGGCGCTGGCCGAGTTCACCACGCGAGATCAGGTCGTTGTTGCGACGAAGGCGTTCTTCCCGCTAACTGACGGCCTAAATTCCCAGGGGTTGTCTCGCAAGCACCTGCTGGAGGCTATCGACGGATCCCTCCGCCGTCTCGGGACCGACTACGTCGACCTTTATCAGATCCACCGGTTCGACCACGAGACGCCGATCGAGGAGACGCTCGAAACTCTGAACGACATCGTCCGCTCGGGCAAGGCGCGCTACATTGGCGCATCGAGCATGTACGCTTGGCAGTTCGCGCAGATGCTCCATCTCTCGCAGCGACGCGGCTGGGCACGGTTCGTCGCGATGCAGAACCACTACAACCTCATTTATCGGGAGGAGGAGCGCGAGATGCTGCCGCTCTGCCGGGCGGAGGGCATCGGTGTCATTCCATGGAGCCCACTCGCGCGCGGTTTTCTCGCGGGGAACCGGCGCTCGTCCTCCGAGGATTGGGGTGCGACGCGGCGCGCGCGCACCGATGAGTATGCGCGCCGGCTGTACTACGCGACGTCTGATTTCGCGGTGGTGGATCGTGTCATGGAGCTGGCGACCCGGCGTGGCATGCCGGCGGCGCAGATCGCGCTCGCGTGGATTCTCCGTCAGCCGGGCGTGACGGCGCCGATCGTCGGGACCACGAAGGTCGATCATCTCGATGCGGCAGTGGCGGCGCTCGAGGTGACGCTGGATGACGACGAGTGCGGGCTCCTCGAGGAGGCGTATATGCCGCACCAAGTGCTGGGGCATGAGTAGACGCAGATGCGGGGTTCAGGGTTCAGAGATCTTCCGCTCCGCACCCTGAAAGTCCAGGATCCGTGGGATGTAGTAGCAGCACCCCCCCCACTGCGCTTTTGTCGATCCGGCGTCACACCGGCCGCATCATTGTCGCCCGCGAGGAGCAGACTCCCCTCCTCCACGCGCCCGATCACGGGTAGTCGACATCGGTGTTGACACCTGGGTGGGACGCGACATTCACGTCGATAATCGAGCGCGACCGGTGGCGCCGGCCCTCGTGACAAGAGCGGGGAATCCCCGTGTTTTTGGCTCTGACGACTTTACCCAACGGTACCCGTTTCTGACCTGCGCTTTGCACCCGCACGACTGAACGGAGAGCCACCGCTGTAGGGGGTGGCGCTGTACGACCGCGCGAAGCCCCGCGCATCACTCCCAGGTTGTCGGTCGCGCTCGCGATGAAACATGTTGCCACCATTTTCAGCAGGTGTGCGCATCGGAGGCGCTCTCGAATGGAACTGACCTGAAAGGCGACGCGGATTCGGCTCTTCAATTTTGCTTTACCGCATATGAGCGCGTTCCACATGACCTGGTTAGGCATCGCGCCGCTGATGAAGATCGTGCGCGACGAAATGGCATTGACTCAGTTGCGGATCAGTAACCTGGTCATTGGATCGGTCACGGTCATGGCCCGGTTGTTCATCGGTTGGCTCTGCGATCGCCTCAGGCCGCGGCTCGCGTATACATGGCTCCTCCCCTTGAGCTCGTTGCCCGTGATGGGGATCTGTTTCGCACACGACCACCAGACGTTCCTGATTTTTCGTGTGCTAATTGGCGCCATCGGCGCGTTGTTCGTGATCACGCAGCACCACACCTCCGTGATTCTTGCGCCCAATGTCGTGGGGACCGCCAACGCGACCACCGCCGGTTGGTGCAACTTCGGTGGCGGCGTCACGCAGCTCGTCATGCCGATCGTGCTCGGCATCCTGACGGTCGGCGCCTATTTCCCATTCACGGAGGTCCAATTCCTGCCGGGGTTCGGCCCTGAGCGACGCGGCTGGATGGCGCGTGGCGATGGTGCTGGCCGGGGCGATGTGCGCCCTGGTCGGCGTGGCGTACTGCTTCCTGACCAGAGACGCCCTCAAGGGGAACTATCGTGACCTGCGCGCCCCCGGAAAGCTGCCGACGTCGCAGAGCGTCAAAGGTTCGTTCGTGGTGGCCGCGCAAGAACCACACGTCTGGATGCTCTTGGTCATCTACGGGGCATGCTTTCGGATGGAGTTGACGCTGATCAACGTGCTCGCGCTCTACTTCATCGAGTATTTCGAGTTCTTCTAGTCGATGGGTACCGTGCAGGCGTTGCAATGGGCTGGCGCGGCCGCGATGCTCTACGGACTGACCGACGTGTTCGCGCGAACCCTACCTGTGCAGGCCGCGGTGAAAGACACGGTCGTGCCGTATCTGCTGGCGGAAGGCCCCGACGGGCAGTTGGGCTATCTGAGGCGACAGCTGGGCGCGGGAGCGCGCTGAACGCGAGGCTCAAGGGTCCCAAGAGGCCCAGGCTCGGGAGTCGACCTCAAGCTACGCTCCCCTCGTCCGCAGTCTTCGATTCCCGGCTCGGAAGCGACACCCTCGCTTGGGAACCGTGGAACTCTTGGAATCTCGCGACTACTCTTCCAATCGCTTCATCCCATTCTCGTAGATCTGGCGCACGCGTCCAGTGATCTCTCGGTAGCGTTGTAGCAGCGCAGACCCGGTCGCGGGTTCGATCGGAAGACGATTGGCGACCGGGTCCAGGTCTGCCGGATTGTTAGTGATCGAGCTCACGCTGGTATTGGCCTCGATACGGACCGCGGTTTCCAACGTTCGAAGAAAGAGATGCGCATCGCACAATGCGTCGGCGTCGGCGCGATCGACGAACGAGGTGTCAGGCCACGCGCGCAACAGCTGTCGCGTGCCGGCACCTCGGAACTCCGTGCGCGCTGGACCTTCGCGAAGCTGCAGCGTCTGCACGAGAAAGTCGATGTCGGCGAGTCCGCCGAGCCCGCGCTTGAGGTCGTGCCGGCCACTCTCGGCTTCGCGCGAGAGCTCGCGCTCGACACGTGATCGCATGTGACGTGCGTACGCCGGAATCTCACTCGTCCACGTGGCGTAGACGAAATCGTTGACCGCCGCACCGACCTCCTCCGCGAGCGCGGCGTCACCCGCCACGACGCGGCATCGTGTCCAGGCCATCCGCTCCCAGATCTCCGCGCGCTCGTCGAGATAGCGGCGAAAAGTCACGAGCGGAACGGTGATCGCGCCCTTCTCGCCTTCTGGTCGAAGGCGCGCGTCGAGCTGGTATGCCGACCCGAACGATGTCCGCGCGTCGAGGAACTCGTGTAGCGCGCGCACGAATCTCTGTTGCCGCTCGAACTGCGCGGCGTCACCGGGATCCCCTCGATAGAGAAACACCAGGTCGAGGTCGGAATGCACTGTGAGCTCTCGGCCACCCAACTTGCCGAGTGCCAGGACGACCCAGGCGCCATCGCCAGTGTCCGGCAACCGCTCGTCGGCGACCTCGCGTGCCGCCGTGTTGACTGCTGCGTCGGCGATTACCGACAGCTTGTTCGTGAGCCGGTCGAGGTGCCCCACCGACAGCCATTCAGCGAGTGCCTTGAACTCCTCGATCATCTTGATTCTCCGAAACGGATCCCTCAACGCCTCAAGTGTCGTGTCAGGCGCGGCAAGCTCGGCGAACGCCCTTCGGACCGCTGCCCCGAACGCGTCCGGATCAAGCGGGGGGACGACGAGCGAATCGAGAAGCTCCGGAAACCGCGCCAACCGCTCTGCGAAGAGGTCGCCCGCATCGAGCACGATCAAGAGCCGCACGCGCAGGTCGTCGCTTTCGAGCAGACTGCGGTAGAGTGCCGCCGCCGCCCCGGAGCGATCCACGATGGTTTCGAGTCGCATCAGCGCTGTCGCCGACGTCACGCCGCTCGCGAGGTCGGGGAGGACCGATGCCAGCAGGTTGGCCAACAGGTTCCGCGTGGCGGACGGTGAGTGGGCGTGCGAGGGCACGTCGTCGAGCGCGCGGATGGCCCTGAACACGGCGTCGGCGTCGCTGATGCCGCCCGCGCGAAGGTGGTCAATCGCATCCGTTTTACTCATTTCCCCGGCCAGCACGCGAAAGAACTGGCGGGCTTGGAAGCCGGTATCGTCGCCGCGTCGGTCGAGCAGGCTGGCATAGACGTCGTGCACTCGCACGCGGTGTCGGTCGAGTTCGGCCATGAGACGCGCGGTGGTGTCGAGCCCGGTGCGTCTGGCCAGAATCCTGAGCTCGGCGTCACTGTCTTTCAGGCTGTGCGTCTGCGTCTCCTGCACGATCTGCAACCGATGCTCCACCTTGCGGAGAAACTCGTAGGCGGTCTGCATGTCCACGCGCACCGCCTCGTCCACGAACCCGTGCCGTTCGAGCGCCGCCAGCGCCGACAGCGTGTTGCCGTCCTGCAGGTCGACCACATCCGCTCCGTAGATCAGCTGAAAGACCTGAGTGAAGAGCTCGATCTCCCTGATCCCGCCGCGACCGACCTTCACGTTGCGTTCGGTGGCCTCGTGCCGCGCGTGCTCGCGATCGGCACGCGCCTTGTAGCGCGCCAGCTCTTCGATCGCGGCGTGGTCGAGATACTTGCGGTAGACGAACGGGCGAACCATTTCGACGAAGCGTTGGCCCAGTGCGGCGTCGCCCGCGACGGGCCGTGCCTTGATCAGCGCGAACCGTTCGAAGGTTTCTCCCATGCTCTCGTAGTACTGCGCGCACTGCGCGAGCGACAGGGCGAGGCTGCCGCGCGGTCCCATCGGCCGCAGGCGCAAGTCGACCCGGTAGAGATAGCCTTCGGCCGTATGTTCTCCAAGCAGTGCCGTCAGTCGCCGCCCGAGTTTCTGGAAACGGTTGTGGGCAGTTCCGTCCTCCGGTTCGGTCGGCTCGTAGACGTAGACGAGGTCGATATCGGAGCTGTAGTTCAGCTCGCGCCCGCCGAGCTTGCCCATTCCGATTACGGTGAAGGCGCCCGGGAGCGGGTCCTCCGTGCGGAGCTCGGCCATCGCCACCCGCAGGGCGCCGCTGGCCATCGCATCTGCGAGATTCGACAGCTGCTCCGTGGTCGACCGGAGTGTGTCGGTGCCGAGAAGGTCCCGTCCCGCGATCCGGAGTATCTCGCGCCGCTGAAACCGGTTCAAGGCGTCGCGACGACGTGTGTCCCTGCTGTCCTCGCTCAAGAGCCGATCGAGCTCACGTCCGTATGCAATGTGGTCGGGCGGCGATCGATCAAGCTCGCCTTGTAGCCAATGAAAGTACTCCGGACTGCGGATCAGGATCTCGCTCAGAAACGGGGAGCTGCCGAGGAGCATGGCGAGCACCTGGAGCGAGCGCGGGTCATCGAGCAGATAGCCGAGGAACGAGCTCTTCGGTGTCCGGGTCGCCATGTAGCGGCAGAACCCGACGAGGGCCGCATCCGGGTCCGGCGCCGCGCCCAGATGCTCGAACAGTGATTCCGCAAGCTCGCCGAGCGCGAGACGGGTGGGCAGATCTTCCGCTAGGTGCTGCAGGTGCCGGTCGGCCGCTTCCGGGTTGCGGAATCCCCGGGTGCGGAGGAACTGAGCCGCGGCCGCCTCTGACAGGTCATATGCCAGAAGCACGTCGCGAGGGTGGACGTCGGACGCCGCGTCATCCGTCATAACTAGATGCGCTTTGCCTCAACCTCCCGCAACCGCTACGGGGGGGGGGGGAGGGCGAGTGCCCCACTCCACGGTCGCGCGGCGCGCTGTGCGCGCCTACTGTCTCAACGAAACTTGACACATATGCACGAGTCCCGGGTTTAAGACAGCAAGTGGGACCGCGATGACCCCTGGGCGGCCTGTCGCAGCCCAGGGGGTCGCTAGGATCGAGCGCGGGCTAGATATCAAAATAGAGCGCAAACTCCCACGGATGCGGCCGCAGGCGAATGGCGTCGACTTCGTTCTCGCGCTTGTAGGCGATCCAGTTCTCGATCACGTCGCGCGTGAACACGTCGCCCTTCAGCAGGAAGTCGTGATCGGCCTCGAGCGCGTCGAGCACCTCAGAGAGGTCCGCTGGTGTGCTGTCGATCTTCGCGAGCTCCTCCGGCGGCAAGTCGTAGAGGTCCTTGTCGAGTGGCCCAGGCGGCGTCAGCTTATTCTGGATACCGTCGAGGCCGGCCATCAGCATCGCGCTGAACGCCAGGTAGCCGTTGCAGGTCGGGTCCGGGAACCGGCACTCGACGCGCTTCGACTTCTCGCTGCTCGAATAGACCGGGATCCGGACGGCGGCACTCCGATTACGCATCGAGTAGATCAGGTTGATGGGCGCCTCGTAACCCGGGACTAACCGACGATAGGAATTGGTGGTCGGGTTGGTCAGTGCGAGGAGCGCCGGCGCGTGCTTGAGCAGCCCGCCGATGTAGTAGAGCGCCGTCTTGCTGAGGTCGCCGTACGTGCCGGCCTCGAAGAATTGGTTCCGCTTGCCCTTCCAGATGCTCTGGTGGACGTGCATGCCCGAGCCGTTGTCCTGGAAGATCGGCTTCGGCATCATCGTGACGACTTTGCCGTGGCGGCGGGCGACGTTTTTGACGGCGTACTTGTACTTGAGGAGCTTGTCGCCCATGCTCACGAGCGAGTCGAACCGCATGTCGATCTCGGCTTGGCCGGCGGTGCCAACCTCGTGGTGATGTACCTCGATCTCGACGCCGATCGACTCCAGCATCAGCATCATCTCGGTGCGGATGTCCTGCAAGCTATCCATCGGAGGGACCGGGAAGTAGCCCTCTTTGTACCGCGGTTTGTACCCGAGGTTGTGCGATGCCCCGGCGCTGTCCGGGTTCTCGACGCGGCCCGCATTCCAGAAACCCTCGGTAGCGTCGATGTGGTAGAAGCCCTCGTTGTAGGTCTGACCGAAGCGGACATCATCCAGGATGAAGAACTCGGGCTCGGGACCGAAATACGCCGTGTCACCAATGCCCGTGGACTTCAGATAGGCCTCGGCCTTCTGCGCGATGTGGCGCGGGTCTCGGGAATACGACTCTCCGGTGATCGGGTCCTTCACATTGCAGATCAGGCACAAGGTTGGCGCCGCTGCGAAGGGATCAACAAAGGCCGTCGCCGGGTCCGGGAACAGCAGCATGTCACTTTCCTGGATCTGCTGGAACCCGCGAATACTCGATCCATCGAAGCCGATCCCCTCGTCGAACACATCAACGGCGAACTCCTTCGCCGAGACCGTGAAGTGCTGCCAGAGACCAGGCAGATCGACGAATCTTAGGTCGATGGCCACAATGCCCTTCTCCTTGATGAGCGCCATGACGTCTGTTGCTTTCATCCGTTACCTCCAAAACTCTAGGTGTTGACTACGATGACCAGGGTTTGCGTTTTGTACAGTTCCGAGCTGTCGCACGGCGAGTCCCGTCGGCTCATACCACATCCCGCTCGCCGGTTCGAATGACGCGGCTTTGTTCGACCGGCATGACGAACACGCGACCGTCGCCGATCTCGCCGGTTCGCGCGGCTGTCATGATCGCGTCGATTGCCTCCTCGACAGCCTCGTCCGCCACGACGACTTCGATCTCCATCTTGGGCAGCAGGCTGACCTCATATTCGCTTCCTCGATAGACTGGTGAATGCCCACGCTGGCGCCCGTGGCCCCGCACTTCCGTCACCGTCAGGCCCGCGATGGCGTTTCGGGCGAGCGCGTCCTTGATGTCGTCGACCTTGTTCGGGCGTACGATGGCCTTGATGAGTTTCATGACGTCGGTCCTACGGTCAGCGCCGTCTCCACCTCGACCCGGAGCTGCCGTTGCGCCGTCTCGGAAAGCTTCTGGTTGGCCTGGGTGATATGAAAAACGTCGATCGCGCGGCTGCCTTCGGTCGAGATCAAGACCAGGTCGATGTCGCACTGCCGGTTCGATATGGCTCGGCTGACGCGATACAGCAGGCCCCATGCGTTCTCAGCGACGATCTCCACGACGGTGAAGCGGCGGGAGTGATGGTTGTCGAAATGGACAACCGGAACAATACGCTGCTTGCGCGAGGATCCGGCGAGCGCTCGGGCACGGCCGCGGAGCTTGGTGTCGATATCGACCTTGCCTGCGACGACGTCGCCGAGTAGTTGGGTCAGCTCCGTTGCCGCGCTCTGGTGGAGCTGAAGGTAGTCCTCGTGGTCGGCGAACTGGAAGAGGTCGAGGACGATATCGCCCTGGTTCGTCATCGCCTGACCGCGCAGGATGTCCATCCCGAAGTAGGACAACACGCCGCAGACGTTGGCAAAGAGCCGTGGCTGATCGAACGCGATGGCACTCAGCTCCCAGGCCGATCCTGTCTCCTCGAGTGCGCAGCGGACCTCGCCAGGCCGAATGTCACGGGACAGGCGCACGTGCTCGTAGACGCGGGCCCGGTCGACCAGTCGCAGGTAACGCTGCGGATAGCCTTCGAGAAACGTCGTGAGCTCACCCTCCGGAATATCGTCGGGACGCGCGGTCACGACCTCGTCGATTGTCGGTACTGTGTCGTCGATCACGTCGTCACCGTAGCCAAGCGTCAGGCGGTTGTACGTCTCGACATACAGCCGCCACAGCATGTCCTCCTTCCACGGCGTCATCACATCGGGGCCAACCGCGTCGACGTCAACGAGCGTCATAAGACACAGGAGCTTGAGCCGCTTCTCGCTGCCGACGAGCCGCGCGAACTGCGTGACGACCTCTGGATCGGTCACGTCCCGACGGAACGCCGCAAGCGACATCTGTAGGTGATGGCGAATCAGGAATACGACGTCGGTAATCGAACGCTCAGGGACCTTGATTCGCCGGAGCGCGCCGACGGCCATCCGCACGCCCTCCTCCGAGTGGTTCCGGTTGGTCCATTTGCCTACGTCGTGGAACAGAAGGGCGAGCACGAGCAGCTCGGGGTTCGACAGTTCGGCGAGGACGTCGCCGAAGCGCTGCCGGCCAGGTGTGTGCGGCGTCGTGAGTCGCTCGAGGTTGCGAATGGTCAATAGCGTGTGCTCATCGACGGTGTACTTGTGATAGAAGTCTCGGATTACGAGGCAGTAGATCTTCTGGAACTCAGGAAAGATACGCCCCAGCAGCCCGCTGCCATGCATCTCGGAGAGCCGCTCGTAGAGACCAGCGCGGGGGCGCAGCATGCGCATCAGCCGGTCCCGTTCATCGGTGGACGGGAGAAATCGTTCCGGCGCATACCGCTCGCCGTGCCGCTCGATGCACGTCAATACCTGATCCGAGACAGGCACGTGCGCGTCGAGCGCCGCTTCGAACGGGCACAGCCACGTATCGGGACGAAGTGACGCGCGCGTCCCGTCGGTGAAGCGGACGCCGTCCCACGCCCGTTCCAGGTCGTGTCCGATCGCGGCCGGCGTCGACGTCGACGGCGCCGAAAGCGACTTCATGACGGCCGCCAACGAGCGGGCGATGAGACGCGCGTGGTGGAAGTATGTGCTCATGAGCGCTTCCACCTGGCGCGGCCGCTGGTTGCCCGAGGATCCGAACAGCGTCGCTACCGTCTCCTGGAGCTCGTGACTCAAATCGTTGAGATTCCTTCCGCGTTCGAGATGCAGGATGGAACGAATGCGCAGTAGGAAATCCTCGGCTTCGTCCAGGCGTCCCGCGTCGCTCGTCGCACGCCTGGCTAGGTCACGGTCGGCGAGCCGCGCAAGCAAGCGGATGGCGGTCGCATCCCGCAGCCCGCCTGGCGCGTCCTTGATGTCGGGCTCGAGGTGGAACACCGTCCGGTTGAACTGGGCGTGGCGCTGCGCGGTCAGCTCGACCAGGGCGTTGCGCATCGGCGCGTGCCAGTCCGACCCTTCGCTCAGGCACGCGGCAACGAAGCGCTCGAAGACGGCGCGATCGCCCGCGAGGAAACGCGCCTCGAGGATCGCTACGAGGTATTCGGGGTTGTCGACCTCGACGTGGTCGAAATCGCGGAGTTCGCGCACTTGGTGGCCGACGTCGAGACGAAGGTCCCAGAGCGGATGCAGGACCAATCTCAGAAACCGTTCCTCGGCGGCCGCGATTGGTCCGCCAAAGACGACCATGAGATCGAGGTCCGAGTGGAGGCAGAGCTGTGCCCGGCCGTAGCCGCCTATGGCCAGCAGCGCGACCGGCGTCGTGGTTTCGCCGCGCGCCGATGTGTAGATGTCCTGAATGAGCTTGTCGATACGCATCGAGTAGCGGTCAAGGGCCGACAACCCAGCGCGCGCCAGACGCGCATCGGCGACGAGCTCGGCACGCGCGACGTCGAGCTGCGACCCCCAGCGCTCAGACGCCACGGCTGTCTCGACGGGAGCGATGTGTGCAACGCGAAGCATGGTGGTTGTTGGCCATCCGGTGTTCGACGTGACTCCAGCTCGACATCATGCCAGGACGCGCCGCCGCGCGGAGTGTCGTCACAACTCTATCGAAATCGTCGGCAGTCGATGCCGTACTTTTTCACCTTGTAGTTGACGATCCGTTCCGTCGAGTCGAGGAGCTTTGCGGCTTTGACCCGGTTGCCGCGCGTGGTCTTGAGCGCGTCCTGCAGCAGATCCTTTTCGTAGGCGCCAACGGCGTCGGCCAGCGAGACGTTCGTGGTCGTCCCCGACGCCTCACCCGTCTGCAGGGACGGCGGTAGATGATGCGCATGAACGACGCTGCCGTCGCAGACCAGTACCGCGCGCTCGATGGCGTTCTCCAACTCCCGCACGTTGCCGGGCCAGTGATATGCCATGAACATATCGATGGCGGGGGTCGAGACGCGTTTCACGCTCTTCCCGTGCTCGACGGAGTATTTGTCGAGAAAGCTGTCGGCGAGGAGCAACACGTCGGTCTTTCGCTCCCGTAGCGGCGGAACGAAGATCGTGAACACATCGAGCCGGTAGTGGAGGTCCTCGCGAAAGGTCCCGGCGGCGATGGCCTTCTCGAGGTCGCCGTTGGTCGCAGCAATCATCCGCACATTTGCCTTGACGGAGGCGGTGCCGCCAAGACGTTCGAATTCCTTCTCCTGAAGCACGCGGAGCAGCTTGACCTGGGTCGAGAGGTTGATGTCGCCGATCTCGTCCAGGAAGACCGAGCCGCCCTCCGCGAGTTCGAACCGGCCCTTTTTTCGCGTGGCCGCGCCCGTAAAGGCGCCTTTCTCGTATCCGAACAGCTCGGATTCGATCAGGGAATCCGGGAGCGCCGCACAGCTCACCTTGACGAACGGCTTCTTGCCGCGCGGCGAGTTGTAGTGGATGGCGTGCGCGATCAGTTCTTTGCCGGTACCGGACTCGCCGCGAATCAGGACTGTCGTGTTGGTGGCGGCGACGCGTGCGATCTGCTCGTAGACTTGCCGCATCGGACCGCTCGTCCCGATTATCTGGGAAAAGTCGTAGCGCTCTTTCAGCTCTGCCTTTAGGTGGATGTTTTCGTCGAGCAGCCGCTGACGCTCGGCCTCGGCGGCCTGTTGCAGGCGAATCGCCTGACCAAACATGGTCGACACGACTCGACAGACATGTAGGTCGCGATCGTAGTTGCGCGTCTTCTCGAATGGGAAATCGACGTTGAGCGCGCCGATCGACCTCCGCTCGCCAGGGATCGGCACCGACATGAAAGTGATCTCCGAGCCTGCTCCCTGCTGCCGTCGTCCGGTCCGATGGAGAAACATCGGTTCCTGGCTGATCTGTGGCACGACGACCGGCTTGCCGCTGGCCACGACGCGCCCCGTGATCCCCTCGCCCATCTCCCATTCGGCGTGTCGGCCTGCACCGGTCAGGCCCGCGGACGCCTCGACCCGCAGCCGGCCGGTATCCGGGTCGGCGAGCACGACCGCGCTTCGAATCACGCCGTAGTCATGGTCCAGCAACTCGAGGGCACGCTGGAGACCGGCGCGCGGGCTCTGCGCCACAGTTAGCGCTTGGTTGATCTCGGCGAGGATCGCCAGCGGTCTGACGTCGTCGGCGAGCGCCTTCAGCTTCTTCATCGTCCGTGTCTTGGTGGCCCTCGAAACCATGGCCGAAACCCGTGCCAAGGAACGTGCCAGGTCAAGGAGGGCCAGGTACTAGTGACCTGTCTCGGGTGAATCAAGAGCGCTCGCCGGGCAGGGCATCCCGCGATGGCCGGCGCGGGACCATGCGTCAGCGCGGTCACAGACGGTGTGTTTGCTCCCTCGTCGCACTTTGTCAGCCGGGCGCCGCGTGCCGGTGAACACTACTGATTCACCCGATACAGGCCACTAGACGGGCGCGGGTAGCCCGGACGAGCCCATGAGATAGGCATCGATTCCGCGCGCGGCGCTCCGCCCTTCCGCGATGGCCCACACGATCAGCGATTGACCGCGCTGCATGTCGCCAGCCGTGAAGATCGCCGGAACGCTGGTCATCCAGTTCGTATCCCGCCACACGTTGCCCCGATCGGTCAGTCGCACCCCGAGCTCGGTCAGCATGCCTGGCCGCTCGGGACCCAGGAACCCCATCGCCAGCAGCACGAGGTCGGCGTCAACCTGAAACTCGCCGCCCGCGACCGGATCGAACACCGGCCGGCCGTTCCGACTTGTCATCTCGACCCTTGTTCCGTAGAGCTTCTCCACCCGGCCGTTCTGCGCACCGCTGAATCGCTGTGTCGACACGGCGTAGCGTCGATCGCCGCCTTCCTCGTGAGCGGCCGAGGCGCGGAAGACCTGGGGCCACGTCGGCCAGGGATTGTCCTCGGCCCGCGAGTCGGGCGGGCGCGGCAGCAGCTCGAACTGGGCGATCGATCGAGCGCCCTGACGGTGCACGGTGCCGAGGCAGTCCGCGCCGGTGTCTCCGCCGCCGATAATGACAACATGTTTGTCCTGGGCCGTGATCGCGCTCTCCTCCGGGACCACGTCCCCTTCGCAGCGGTGGTTCTGCTGCGTTAGATAGTCCATCGCGAAATGGATGCCCGCGAGCTCGCGTCCCGGCACGTTGAGGTCTCGCGGCCAGCCGGCGCCTCCGGCGAGCAACATCGCGTCGTGCCCGCGGCGGATGCGCTCGGCCGGGGTGTCGACTCCCACGTTGACGCCCGTCTGGAAACGGACACCCTCCTCCTCCAGGATCTGGAGGCGTCGGTTAAGGAACCGCTTCTCCATCTTGAACTCGGGGATGCCATAGCGCAGGAGCCCGCCGATACGGTCGGCTTTCTCGAAGACCGTGACAGTGTGGCCCGCGCCATTGAGCTGGTCGGCGGCCGCGAGGCCGGCTGGGCCCGAGCCGACGATGGCCACCGTCTTGCCGGTGCGCGCGTCGGGCGGCGTCGCGCGCACCCACCGTTCCTCGAACGCCCTCTCGATGATCGCCAGCTCGATCGATTTGATCGTGACCGGCTCGCGGTCGATCGCGAGCACGCACGACCCCTCGCACGGCGCCGGGCACAACCGTCCGGTCCACTCGGGAAAGTTGTTGGTCTTGTGCAGGCGGTCGATGGCCGCCCGCCATTTGCCCCGATACACGAGGTCGTTCCAGTCGGGAATCAGGTTGCCGAGGGGGCATCCGTCGTGGCAGAAGGGAATGCCGCAATCCATGCAGCGCGCCCCCTGCGCACGGAGGTCTGGTGCGACATACGGCAGATAGACTTCGCGCCAGTCGGTGACTCGCCTTGCCACGGGGCGGGTCGGCGCCGTCTGACGTTCGATCTCGAGAAAGCCCTTCAACTTGCCCATGCGTCTCGTCTACTGCGCGCCGATCAGCTCGGCAAACTCCGGTTCCCGCGACTCGGCGCGCGCCCGAGCTTCGGCGGCCAGCACCCGCTTGTAGTCGCGCGGCATGACTTTGACGAAGCGCCCGCGGATCGACGCCCACTGATCGACCACCCGTTTCGCGACCGCACTGCCCGTGAGCCGCGCGTGGCGCGTGAGGAGCCCGCGCACGAACTCGTCGTCGTCATCCTCGAGCGATTCGAGGTCGACCATGCCAGCATTGCAGCGCCGCTCGAAGTCGCACGCCGCATCGAGGACGTATGCGATGCCGCCACTCATTCCTGCGGCGAAGTTCCGCCCTGTGGGGCCGATGATGACGACGCGGCCACCGGTCATGTACTCGCAGCCGTGGTCACCAACTGCCTCCACGACGGCATGGGCTCCGCTGTTGCGAACGGCGAACCGTTCACCGGCCACGCCCCGCACGAACGCCTCGCCGCCGGTCGCCCCATACAGCGCGACGTTGCCGATGATGATGTTGTCTTCGGCCGCGAAGGTGGAACGGGCCGGCGGGTAGAGGACCAGCCGGCCCCCGGACAGCCCCTTGCCGAAGTAGTCGTTCGCGTCACCCTCGATGGTCAACGAGACTCCGCGCGGCACGAACGCCCCAAAGCTCTGGCCGGCTGAGCCCGTGAACTTGATGCGGATCGTGTCGTTGGGTAGGCCCGCGGCCCCCCAACGGCGGGTGATGGCGGAGCCCAGCATCGTGCCGACTGTCCGGTTGACGTTGCGGATCGGCAAGTTGATCTCAACCGGCTCACGCCGGTCCAGCGCCGCCGCACTCATGTCGATGAGCGTGGCATCGAGTGCTCGGTCGAGCCCGTGGTCCTGCGGTCGCACGCACCGGCGACCCACCGAGTAGGGCACCTTTGGCTGGTACAGGATGGAGGTCAGATCCAGCCCCCGCGCCTTCCAGTGGTCGATCGCGCCGTGCATGTCGAGGCGGTCGGCGCGTCCGATCATCTCGTCCATCGTGCGGAACCCGAGGCTGGCCATCAGCTCTCGGATCTCCTCGGCCACGAACCAGAAATATTGCTCCACGAACTCGGCCGTGCCGGTGAAGTGCTTGCGAAGCTCGGGGTTCTGGGTCGCGACACCCACGGGACACGTATCGAGGTGGCAGACACGCATCATGATGCATCCGGAGACGACCAGGGGCGCCGTTGAGAAGCCGTACTCCTCAGCGCCGAGCAGGGCAGCTACCACGACGTCACGGCCAGTCTTCATCTGGCCATCCACCTGCACCACGATCCGGTCGCGCAGATTATTCAGCACGAGGACCTGCTGCGTTTCGGCCAGCCCGAGCTCCCACGGTACTCCGGTGTGCTTGATGCTCGTGAGCGGCGACGCTCCCGTGCCGCCGTCATGACCCGAGATCAACACGACATCCGAATGGGCCTTCGCCACCCCGGCGGCGACCGTCCCAACGCCCACTTCGGCCACGAGCTTGACGTGAATCCGGGCATCCGGGTTCGCGTTCTTCAGGTCGTGGATCAACTGCGCCAAGTCTTCGATCGAATAGATGTCGTGATGCGGAGGCGGTGAGATTAGGCCCACGCCGGGCGTCGAGTAGCGCACCTTCGCAATCCACGGGTAGACCTTGAAGCCGGGCAGCTGTCCGCCTTCGCCTGGCTTGGCGCCCTGCGCCATCTTGATCTGGAGGTCGTCCGAGTTGACGAGATACTCGCTCGTCACGCCGAAGCGGCCCGACGCGACCTGCTTGACCGCGCTCCGGCGCAGATCGCCGTTCACGTCTGGCGTGTATCGTGCCGGGTCTTCGCCGCCTTCACCGGTGTTGGATTTGCCGCCGAGGCGGTTCATCGCGATTGCCAGCGTCTCGTGCGCTTCCGCGCTGATCGACCCGTAGGACATCGCTCCGGTCGCGAACCGGGGGAAGATTGCCTCCGCTGGTTCCACCTCATCGAGCGGCACCGGCTTCGCCGCAGGCTTCAGGTCGATCAGTCCGCGGAGCGTCGCCCGTGTGCGACTCTGGTCGTTCACCAGCCCGGCGTACTCTCGATACACGTCGTGCTGCCCGCTCCGGCTGGCGTGCTGGAGCTTGAAGACGGTCTCCGGGTTGAAGAGGTGGTATTCGCCATCTCGCCGCCACTGATACTCGCCGCCCGTGTCGAGTTCGTCGTCCACCGGGCCACGCACCGGGAACGCCCGCACATGCCGCCGGATGACCTCCTCGGCCACCGTGTCGATGCCGATGCCGCCGACGCGTGACGCAGTCCAGGTGAAGTAGCGGTCGACAAAGGCCTGGTCCAGACCGATCGCCTCGAAAATCTGTGCCCCGCGGTAACTCTGCAGGGTCGAAATGCCCATCTTCGACATCACCTTGAGCACACCCTTCGTGCACGCCTTGATGTAGTGCCGGATGGCCTGGGTGAGCTCGAGATCCTGGAGTTCGCCGTCCAACAGGAGCTCCGCGATCGTCTCGAAGGCAAGGTACGGGTTGACGGCGGCGGCGCCGTAGCCGACCAGCAGCGCCATGTGGTGGCACTCACGCGCCTCCCCCGTTTCGATGATCAACGCGCACTTGGTTCGGCTGCCTTCACGCACGAGGTGGTGGTGCACGCCCGCTGTGGCCAGGAGTGCCGGGATGGGGGCATGCGCGCGATCCATGCCACGATCCGAAAGCACGATCATGGTCGCGCCGTCCGCCACCGTCGCGCTGGCCTTTCGGCATAACGCCGTCATCGCCGGTTCGAGTCCCGCGGTGCCAGCGCCAGGGTCGAACAGCATGTCGAGAGTGGCAGCCCGGAACGCGGGGTCGGTCAGATGACGCAGCTTCGCAAGGTCGTCGTTGTCCAGGACCGGATCGTCGATCCTAATGTGGTGACACGACGCTGCCTCGGGTGCCAGGAGATTGCTCTCGGCGCCGAGCATCGATCCCATGTCGGTGACCAGCTCCTCACGGATCGCGTCCAGCGGAGGGTTCGTCACCTGCGCGAACAACTGCTTAAAGTAGTCATAGAGTAGCCGCGAGCGGTCCGAGAGCACCGCCAGGGCCGTGTCGGTGCCCATGGAGCCGAGCGGCTCGGCTCCATGCTGAGCCATCGGGCCGATGAGAATCCTGAGGTCCTCCTCGGTGTAACCAAACGCGCGTTGGCGCCGGCGCACGGTGTCGTGCGACGGCGGCGGCGCGTACGGCGCGGCCGGGACGTCGTCGAGGTGGACGAGTTCCGCGTCGAGCCATGCGGCGTACGGGTGCTCGGCCGCGAGCTCTCGCTTGATCTCTTCGTCATCGATGATCCGGCCCTGCGCCGTGTCGACGAGGAAGATGCGTCCGGGGTGCAGCCGTTCCTTGATCCGCACGTTCTCCGGTGGGACATCCAGCACGCCGACTTCAGAGGCCATGATGACCATGTCGTCGGTCGTCACGTAGTACCGCGAGGGACGTAGGCCGTTACGGTCGAGCACCGCGCCAATCACTGTCCCGTCAGTGAACGCGATGGATGCCGGTCCGTCCCACGGCTCCATGAGCGAGGCGTGATACTGGTAGAACGCGCGGCGCTCCGGCGACATCGATTCATGGTTCGACCACGGTTCCGGGATCATCATCAGCATGGCATGGGCGAGCGGCCGGCCGGTCTGCACGAGGAACTCGAGGACGTTGTCAAACGTGGCGGTGTCGCTTTGGCCCTCCTTGATCAGCGGAAACAGCTTGGCGAGGTCGTCGCCGAACAGCTCTGAGCGACACAGCGTCTCGCGCGCCCGCATCCAATTGATGTTGCCGCGCAGCGTGTTGATCTCGCCGTTGTGCGCGACATAGCGGTAGGGGTGGGCCAGCGGCCATGACGGGAATGTGTTGGTACTGAACCGCGAGTGCACGAGGGCAAGCGCCGATTCGACATCGGGGTCGGCGAGATCCGGGAACATCGTCTCGAACTGATCGGCGATAAGCATGCCCTTATAGACAATGGTGTTCGACGAAAGGCTGGCAATGTAAAACAGATGGCGTTCGGCGAGCTCGAGGCCGTCGACGTCAAGCGTCACGCGTCTCCGGATGACGTATAGGTCGCGCTCGAACCGGGCGCGTGGGTCGGGCACATTGGCGCGCGCGGGACTGCGGCCGATGATGATCTGCCGAATCACCGGCTCGCCACTCCGGGCCGTCGCGCCGAGTGGCGTGTCGTCCGTCGGCACGTCTCGCCAACCGAGGAACTGGTGGCCCTCGTCGGTCACGATGCGAGCAAAGAGCTCCTCGATGTGACGGCGCTCCGACTGATCCTGTGGCAAGAACACCATCCCGACCCCGTACGCTCCAGCCTCGGGGAGGTCGATACCGAGCGTGCCGGCGGCCTTCTTCAGGAACTTGTGCGGCAGTTGCAAGAGCATGCCTGCCCCGTCCCCGGTGTTCGCCTCGCAGCCGCAGGCACCCCGATGCGAGAGGTTGAGGACAACTTCGAATGCCTGCCGCACCAGCTTGTGCGACCGATTACCTGCGATGTTGACGACGAAACCGACACCGCACGAATCGTGCTCGTTCCGCGGATCGTACAGACCCTGCGCCGGCGGCAGTGCGCCGCGGAGTCCGCGGGGGAGAGGAGGTGGCCCGCTCATCTGCGTCAACTCGCGCCCCGGTTGGAGACGGCGGCGTGCGATGGGCCCGCGCGCCCGGACTCCGAGGGCGGCACGTGTCGCGCGGCCGGCCCGCGCAGCTGGCGGCCGACCGCGCCGGCAACGCCAGGAGCGCACAGTACCTTGATGAACTCGGTGACGGCTGGGTTGAGGCGTCGCTTGCGGCGATGGATAATGTTCAGGGGGCGGACGAACGGCGTATCTCCGGCGGCGGTCTGCAACCCGATCTTCACGAGCGTGCGTCGCTGCACCTCGCGTCTCAGGGTCGCTTCGGGGAGGATGGCGACGCCGGCGCCGTCCTCGATTGCTTGCTTGATGTTCTCGATGTTGTCGAACTCGGCCGCGACCTGAACATCGGCGTCATGGCGTCGGAGAAAACGGTCTATCTCCCGGCGCACTGGCAATCCCCGGTCGAACGTGACGAATGCCTCGCCGGCGAGCTCTCGCGGTCCGAGCGCCGCCTTCTCCTGCGCGAACCGATGCGTGGGCAGGCAAGCGACCACCATCGTCTGGTTTTGCCAAGGGATTGCCGTAAGCTCGCGGCCCGGGGTCGCAAACGAGATGAGCCCGAGATCCGATTGGTCGTTGAGCACCCGCATGTAGATCTGATCCGGATGCATGTATTCGAGGTCGACCCCGACACCGGGCACCGATGCGCGGAACTGGTCGACGTACTGGCTGAGATCGTGTAGCCGGACGGAGTAGATGGATGCGAGCCGGACTGTGTAACCGGAGGGGTGCTTCCGCCGCTGCACCGCCTCTTCCAGCTCGTGATACCGGTCGACGATCTCCTGACAGCCCTTGAAGAACAACTTGCCCTCTGGCGTCAGCAACCATGGGCGCTTGGAGCGGTCGATGAGCTGCGTCCCGAGTCGTTTCTCTATCTGGCGCACGGCTTGGCTGGCCGCCGACTGGCTCACCGAGTTGGCCATCGCGCCGCGTGAGAAGCTCTGGTGGCGAACCACATCGCAGAAAATATTGAGGGCCTCAAGGTGCATGGCCAGCCACTTTACCCACCAGGGTCACTAATGGCAAGTCGTCTAGATATTAATGTTTATGATTCAGTGTAGTGCCGCGCCACGGGCCGATCTAGAGATCGTTAAATTCTTGTAACATATTTACTATCATGCACTTACGTATTTCTTGAGGAGCATTTAAAGTGGGGCGAGTGCCCGAACTTAAGTGGCCAACGTGCCAACGGATGTGGCGGCCTGACCCCGGACTAGGTCCGTTGACAACGAGGTCGTCGAGGCGCAGTTGGGTGTTGCCCGTGCCCAGAGGAGAAAGATGCGCGGTTGTTCGGGTCGGTTGGATTCCGTTGGCCAGTGGTCGAGACCCCGTTGGGCCAACGGCCTGGCGTTCACCTGCGGTCGCGCGCCCTACCGGGCGGCCGTCACGGTGCCACGCCTGTTTGGCCGCACGCTACTCTCTCGACGACAGCTTCTGAGCGCCGTCCAAAGTGCCGAACGCGCAGCCCACGTGCCCAGCCGCAGAGTCCCGCCGTTCGCACGATCTCGAGCGTGAGATAGTCGGAAAACCCCACCGCTAGTGGCCTGGATCGGGTGGATCGGTAGTGGTCACCGGCGCGCGACGCCCGGCTGACAAGGCGCGACGAGGGAGGAGACGCACCGTCTGTGAATACGCTGATGCATGGTCCAGCGCCGGCCATCGCTGGATGCCCCGCCCGGTGAGGCTCTCGATTCACCTGATACAGGCCACTATCCGCCGAGCCTGCGAAGAAGGGTATCCAAGGGTGCGGCTTGAGGCACGGTGACGCTGACGGCGAGGCGGTCGTCTGCCTCGGCGTTTCTCGCGACTTCGCACGACTGCCCATCGAATAACGTGGTCGCAAACGCGAGCAGTGCCGTCTCCAGCGTGAGTGCGGCCTCATCGGTGTTCGGCGCCAGCAGCCGGTCGTTTGCGATGAGCTCAATCTCGCTACTGCGAAACCTGACCGGCGCGTCGAAGGTCGTCTCCGTCTCGAGTAGCCGCGCGGCGCCGAATAGCATCCGACACACCGCTCGAAGCCGATCCGCGAACGACCCATCGAGCGGCTGTTTCCTGGTGTAGACGAAACCGGGCCGCCCGCCCGCGTCATCGATCCCGTAGTTGCCCTCGTGCGCGACCAGTAGGACACGGGGGCCGTCGGTGAGGTGCGTGTAGTCCGCGACGTCGATCAGGAGGCCGTCGACGGCGCCGGTCTGGATCCAGCGATGAAAGACCGGAACGCACGCGTGAGGCGACACGACCGCCGCCGAATCCACGAAGAGCTTGAGCCCGAAGCGTTGCAGTTGCTCGACCATATTTAAACGGGGCTTCACCCCGACCCCCTGCGGGCGCTGCGTGGGGACCCCGAGAGCCCCACTCCGCGCCCGCGAGGCGTGCTGTGCGCGCCTTGGCCGTTCGCCACCGAGGACCCTCTCGTGTCGGCCCGCATGAAGGTCTAAGAGCCAGGCGACAGCCGTGGGGCGGCGCCGGCTGATGGCGGCAGGTCGGCGATCGGGCGCACCGCCAGCCGTGCCTGGCATGCGTGGCTCGCCTCGAGGAAGAGCTGCGCCTCCTCGACGAGTCGGTGCGCCGCTTCGGCGGACGCGCGCGGTCCGTTCTCGTGGCGCCGGAACAGATACATCGCGAACTTGCCACCGGCGAATCTGTCGAAGAAGAGCTCCGTGTTGAAGAACCGCGTTCGGAACTCCCGAACGATCACATCTGGATCGTCGGCGATGTCGACGAACTCCGATTTAATAAGTCCCTTCGCGGCGAGGACCATCCCTCCGTAGGCGAGGGCATCCGCCCTGATCGCATCACCCGCCTCAAGTTGGAGCTGCGCCTCGAAGATTTGTGCTTCGGCCGCCGCGAGGTCGAACTCCGTCAGCGAGACCACCTCCCCGGCGCACTCGCCGACGCCCATGTCGCCGAGGGTGAACTCGCGGGGATCGCCCCAGTCCGAGTAGAACTCGGAGTCCTCGTCGTGGGCTGGCACCGGTACCAGATCTTCGAGCATGTCCTTGAGCGCCCGCTTGCCGATGCGCCGCGTGAATTCCTGGAACGACTCCGTGCCCTGGCGGTCCGCGACGAATCGCTCGGTGATCCGGGCGATGACGTCGGGAATACGCTTCGAGGGGATCGCCCCCGAGGCCAGCCCGTACAAGCCGGCGTTGTCGACCCATTGCCCACCGAGGACGACCTGGAAGTGGGGCACAGTGTAGCCGCCGATGTTGCGGCTGACCCCATAGAACCCGAGGTCGGCGATGTGGTGCTGACCGCAGGAGTTGAAGCAGCCGCTCATCTTAATCCGCAGTCCTTCGACCGCCGGATCGAGACGGCTGGCGCGCGCCGCCAGCCTGGACTGTAGCTCTGACGCCAGCCCGCGAGACGACGCGATCCCAAGTTTGCACGTGTCGGTTCCGGGGCAGGCAGTGATGTCGGCGATGGTTCCAGCGCCCGGCTGTCCGAGCCCGATCGCCCGGAGCTCGCCGTACATCTCCGGAAGGTCCGCGGCACTGACCCAGCGAAGCATCACGTTCTGCTCGACCGTCAGCCGAATGGCGTCACCAACCCGGCGTCGAGCGATGGACGAAAGCCGGCGCGTCTGTCGCGACGTGAGATCGCCGAGCGGCAATGTGACGGTAACTGCGGCGTAGCCGGGTTGCCGCTGGTGGTAGACGTTCGTGCGCACCCACTCGTCGAAGCCATCCGACGACCCCGCGCCCTTGAGCGGCGCTGGTGTTGTGAGCGGCGCTTCGGCGAAGGCGGGGGCGTCGGCCAAGTGCGCAGTCCAGCGGTCGTCGGGCGTCAGCGCGGTGCGTTCCTCGAGTACGAGTCGCCTGAACTCCTTGATTCCGAGCTGCGCGACGAGAAACTTGATGCGTGCCCGCGCGCGGTTCCGCTTCTCGCCGAGGCGCGCGAAGACTCGCGCGATGGCCTGCGCGACCGGCAAGAGCTCCTCGACTGGGAGGAACGCATCGAACAGCTTCGCTTGATGCGGCACGGCCCCGAGACCGCCACCCACATAGGTCTCGAACCCACGCCGCTCACGTCCGTCCTCGGTCCGTGTGACCGCGATCAGGCCGAGATCGTGCATCGAGACGAGACCGCACGCGTGCTGGCGGCACCCCGAGAAGGCGACCTTGAACTTGCGTCCGAAGTCCTGAGCGTCGGGATGGCCGAGCAGGAAACGCATGCAGGCCGTCGCGTACGGCGTCACGTCGAACGATTCGTCGTGGCAGACGCCGGCCAGCGGACAGGCGGTGACGTTGCGGACGGTGTTGCCACACGCCTCGCGCGTCGTGATCCCGACGGCGCCGAGCCGCCGCATGAGGTCAGGCGTGTCGTCGATGTGCAAGTAGTGGAGCTGGACGTCCTGCCGCGTCGTGATGTGGCAGACGCCGTCGCTGTACTCCTCCGCGAGGTCGGCCAGCACATCCATCTGCTCTGGCGTCAGCGCGCCGAATGGGATCTTGATTCGCTGCATCCCGGGCGCGTCCCACACCGTGTCGGGGCCCTTGGTCAGGCCGTTCGACGGATACGCGAGGGGTTGTGGGCCGGTACCGTCGTGCCGCTGCCCGTTGTCGTACCGCTGGCCGTAGACGCCGCGCCGCAGACGCGTTTCGGCGAAGACCTTCTCGTCAATTTTGCCCTGTCGCCGCAGCGCCATCTGGCGCTCGAACGCGTCGATCTCGGTTGCGAGATCGCGCGGGATCCGGTCGGCCAGCTCTGTATTCCAAGTCACGTGGAGTCCTCGATTAGGCGGGGCTGCGCCCCCGACTCGGCCGCAGACGCGCGGGGACACCACCAGCCCATGGTGCACATCCGCGTCGCATCGAGACCGCCGAGGCGCCCACCGCGCAAGGCGCGAGGGGGGAGCAGATCGGGCGTCTGCGACCGACGAGCACCGTAGCGCGGCGGGATGCATCGGCGGTCGAATGCAGCGGCACATGCACCATGGGCTGGTAGCCGTACTCCGCGCGCACGAGGCGCGCCGTGCGCGCCGACAGGCGTTGACGTGTTCGTTGCGGGACACATAACGACCTAACGCCCGAGCGCCACCGCGCGGACGGCCTCCGTCACCAGGTCGTGGTTGTCCGCGGTGCCGGCATTCAGCGTCACGACATCGCCGACCACAATCGTACCGGGGACGCCGTCGCGGTCGACCGGTGCATCGCGCAGCCCGTCGAGTCGTCCGATCCATTGTTGCTCGTCGGGCAGCGACGCGCCGGTGACGACGGCGACGGGCGTATCGGGTAGCCACCCAGCGTCGAGCAGCGTTGCGGCGAGGCGCCCACGCGTGCGTACACCCATTAGCACGACAAGCGTCATCGAGTTGGGCGTGAGGGGGGCGACGAGCGGTCGAAACGCTCCCTCCGCGTGCCCCGAGACGACGGCGAATCCGGACGACAGGCCTCGGTGGGTGAGCGGGATCCCTGCGGCCTGCGGTGCGGCGACCGCGCTCGTGACTCCCGGTACGACCTCGAATGGAATCGCCGCCGCCCGCAGCGCGAGCGCCTCCTCGCCGCCCCGGCCAAAAACGAACGGATCACCGCACTTGAGTCGAACGACCCGTTTGCCCTGGCGGGCGGCCCGGATCATCAGGCGGTGCACGGTCTCCTGGTCGACCGACTTCCGGCCGGCACGCTTGCCAACTGAGAAGCGCTGCGCGTGCGGGGCCAGCGCCACGATTGCGGACGGCACGAGCCCGTCATAGAGCAGTAGGTCAGCGGCGTCAAGTCGTTGGCACGCCCTCACCGTCAAGAACTCGGGGTCTCCCGGACCGGCGCCGACCAGTGACACGAATCCGCGGGAGGCGGTAGTCGTCATGTTGACGGCCGTTGTGTTGTCGCCGCCGTCTCGTCGTCGCGGAGGCGCACCAGTGCGTCGAGAAGTTGCGGACGGCGCTCGGAGAACGGCACCCCTTCGGTGCGCCACGCACGTCTCATGCGAATGGCCTCGGCCATCCAGCGTTCGATCTGGTCCGCCGGCATTAGCGCGTCGAGTCCCTGCCGGAGGAGACCGGCGAGTGCGGGCGCGCGTCCGTCGGTCGAGATCGCGAACGTCACTCCGGCACGTCGAACGACGCCGCCGAGATACAGACTCGCATGCGGCGGATCGTCGACCGCATTGACGAAGACACGGCGGTGCTCCGCGGCGTCGGCCACCTGCTTGTTGACCTCCGGTGTCGCGGCGGCGACGGCCAGCCAGACCCCGTCGAGATCTGCTGGCTGGAATGCCCGGCGTGTGACACGCGCTCCAGCCTGATCGGCGGCGGCGCAGACCGATGGGGCTACCAGCGTAACGTCGGCACCAGCGTCGATCAACGCGCGCATCTTGGATGTCGCGACCCGGCCACCGCCGACCACGAGGACGCGTCGGCCCGCCAGCTTGAGAAAAGCGGGGAAGAGCGGCATGCCTACTCGCCGGAGGCTCCCGGCTCCAGATGCGCCGGGACGGCCGGACCGTGGAGCCCGCACTCGGTCTTGGCGACGCCGCGCCAGCGCCCGGCCCGGTCGTCCTCGCCGGTGCGTGCCTGGGTCGTGCAAGGCCGGCATCCCACGCTTGGATACCCCTGGTCGTGGAGTGGGTTGTACGGCACGTCGTGCTGGCGGAGATAAGTCCAGACGTCTTTCTTGGTCCAGCGCACGAGCGGATTTACCTTGGCGATCTCGAACTTCGCATCCCATTCGATCACCAGCGCGTTCGCGCGCTGCGGCGTCTGCTCGCGGCGAATCGCCGTGATCCATGCGTCAACCTGAGCGAGCTCCACCCGCAACGGTAACAGCTTACGCATCCCGCAGCATCGGTCCGGTTCGCGCTCCCACAAGCGGTCTCCGTGACGTTGCGCCTGCGCGGCGACCGACAGCTCCGGTCGCACGCCTCTAACTGTTATCCCGTATCGTGTCTCGAGGCGGCGCCACAATGCGTAGGTCTCGTCGAAGAGCAGCCCCGTGTCGAGCGTGAACACGTCGATCGGGAGCTGGTAGCGACCGATGAGATCGATGAGCGCGCACCCTTCTGCGCCGAATCCGGTCGCGAAGGTCAGCCGACGACCGAACCGCTCCACGGCCCACGACAGGATCGCCGCGGCGGGTGCGTGCTCGAGATCATCGGCGGCGGCCTTGAGGTCGCGCTGCGTGATCCGGGGGACGGTGGCCGTCGCGGGTTCGAGCCTCGCGGTAGCCATCAAGCCAGCCTCATGCGATGACCGACGTGACGTCACTTCGGCGGACGGCGTCGTCGGGGTTGGTGTTCCGGGCAGCGGACGTCTGGCGCGGCGGCACGACAACAGGACGCCTCCCGAACGCCAGCCGATTCCAGGCCCGTTCGTGCAAGAAGTAGAGAACCCCCTTTGCGACCGCTTCGAACGCGCCGACGGTGATGGCGATCCCGATCTCCCTGGTGAAGAGCCACACCAGGAGCGTCGTGGTCACCGTGGCAACGATCCGCCAGGAAATCGCCTTAACGATCGATCGGATGGGACTTTCTTTAAACATCGTCGTTCCCTGAAAAGAAAAAAGGCCCGGGGAGCAATCGCCCCCCGGGCCTTCGGTCTTTCGCGTCTACCTTGTATGTCTACTGTTGAAGCGCAGTCAACGCGGCACGACCGTCGGCACGGGGGCCCTCGCGGGCCTCCATACAACAGCAACAGGCAACTCGCGCACGTGACGGGCTCATCTCTATTCACATTCTACTAGGCGGAGCACCTGGCTCGTCAAGTTCCGCTAGCGGACATACCCGAGGCTGCGAAGGCGTCTGAGTTCGTCGGCCGAGAGCGTCGACGACAGCTCCTCGTCGGACGGGAGACGCGCGGCATCGGTCTGCTGGCGCCACCGGTCGAGTTCCTTTGCGAGTCGTTCGACCACGTCCGGGTTCGCCGCCGCGACGTCCTCAAGCGCTAGGGGATCGCCGCTGTGCCGATACAGCTCGAACTCAGCCGCGTGGTCATCCTCAGGCATCTTGACGTTGCGAATGAGGCGCCACCCATCGAGCAGGAGGGCATACGACTCGTGCTCGTCGTCGTTGCCCATGATGTGCTCCTCCGCCACGACGGGCCGCGTGATCCAGTCCGATGCGCCGCCGTCTTGGGGTGAGACGAAGAGCGGCGTCAGCGACTGTCCCTGGGCGACCTCCGGCGTCGTCAGGTCCGCGATCTCGAGGATCGTCGGCATCAGGTCGATCGTCCGGACCGTCTCCTCGACCACCGGACCCGATGGAATCGTTCCGGGTTGCCAGAGCAGGAGCGGCACGTTGGTCAATTCCCCATAGACCGAGTGTCCGTGCCACATCCGCCCGTGCTCATGGAATTCCTCGCCGTGATCACCGACGAACGCGACAAGCGTCCGCCCAGTTAGTCCCAGGGTGTCCAGGTGCTCGATCACCCGGCCGATCTCGGCGTCCATCCCGCGGATCGACCCGTCGTACCAATCCTTCGCGTACCCAATGAACTCGCCGGCATCGACCTCCGCCGCGGCCAACTCGGCGAGCGTCGCCATGCCCTGGTTCCGCATGAAGGCGGTGTCGATGTGCTCGCGCACTGCAGCAAGCTGCTCCTCGAACCGCGCCTTCTTCTCGGGCGCCGCCCACATCGTGTTATACGGAGGGCGCGGCTCAAACGGGCTGTGGGGATCGAAGATGTGCACGAAGGCAAAGAAGGGCGTGTCGTGGTGCGCATCGAGCCAGGGGAGGAGCCGGTCGACGTACTGGCGGGCCGACTTGCCCTGCTTCTCGCCCGTGCGCGATGCGGCCTCGTGGAGGACCTCGAAGCCCTGATGCAGGTTGGAGGACTGTCCGGTGAACGTGACGGACGAGAGTGACAGGGTTGCGTAGCCCGCGGTCCGGAATACTTCGGCCAACGTCGTTGCCGAGCTAGGCAAACGGTCGGGCACGGTTTTCACCGTGTGCGACGCCGGATACATTGACGTCAAGATCGACGGCGTCGACACCTTCGTCCAGGTGGCCTGCGAGATGGCGTCGCGAAACAGCACGCCGTCGGATGCGAGGCGTGACAGCGTCGGTGTCGTGTCGCGCGCATACCCGTAAGCTCCCAGATGTCCGCGACGGATGGTGTCGGCCATGATGAGGACGACACCCTGCGGTGGCGCATCCCCTGTCGCCGTCTCGCCCGGCGGTGCTGTCCCGTGATTCCGGATGGCGGGCGACCCCCACAGACCGATCGCCCCGTCACGCGGGCCGGTCAGACCGAGGTTAAGCGTGACCCGCTGGCCGGCGAAGGCGTCGAGCTCGATTGGTACGGTTTGCCACTGGTCGGGGGTCGTGAGGGTGCGTTCGAGTAGCGTGGCGTCGCTTCCGGCGCCGGTGATCTCCACCCGAAAGGTGAGCGGACCCTCTTCGAACGTGCCGATGGAGAGATCGAGCCATGGGGCATTAGGTAGCGTGACCGGGATTTGGATGATCTCGGGTGACTTGGCGACCAGCGACTCGTGGTAGATCTCTGCCAGGCCGTGCCAGCCGACGCCCGACGGAGTCTCGGCCAGATGCTCGCGGTCGAAGAGCAGTCGCACCGAGGCGATCTCAAACGTCGCCCCGCTCTCGTCTGTTGGGCGAATCGCGATCTGTCTGATGTCGGACGCGTCCGTATTGCCCTCGTTGGGAATGCTGTATGTGCGCAACTCGTCACCCGGGATGATCGGTGTGTTGAGGCCCCAGTCCTCGGTGTCCACCGTGTCGTCCTCGTCGAGGAGGTCGACATCGAGGTTGGCTCCCGCGGACGCGCGCAGCTCAATCTCGACAGAGCGAAGACGGTCGTCCGCACCAGAGGAACCGTTCCAGTCGACGCGGAGCACGGGCATCGCACTGGTGGCCTCCCCCGTTAAGCGCCCGTCGGCCACGCGCAGATTCCCGACGTCCTGCACGTTGACCCAGCCGCCATCGCCCAGTGGCCCGTCCGGCGCGTCTTCGAATCTCCATGCGGCGCGTGGGGCGAGCGTGAGCGTTGGCGAGTCGACAACCTCGGTGCCGCCCTGGTCGAAGAGATCGACGAGGCGCTGCGTAGGCGAGGTGTTCGATGGCCTGTCGCCACCGCAGGCGACAACCGCGAGCCCGCAGGAGGTGAGGGTCGCCATGCCGAGGAGTCGGAGCCGGATACCGAGCGCCATTGCGTTTCTCCTTCCCGCGCTCAAAGCTCGACGCCGAGCACGCCTTTGAACGCAAAGCCGAACGCCATTGACAGGACGAAGAACGCCACGAGCCAATTTATGGTCAACCCGAAGACCCTCATATCGAGATCCGAGTACCCGACCTCGACCGCCTCGATGGCGTGGCTTCCGTCGATCGGGCGTTCCCCCGAGTAGAGCAGCAGGTCGATGGCGCCACGGCCTGTTCGCAGCTGTGACACCGCTCCCCACCCGGTACCGGCAATGAGGTGAGTCTCGATTGACTCGCCGCCGACGCGCACCACGAGACGGTGCTTGCCGGGTGTGCGCGCCCGCACGCGCCAGGCGACCTCGCCGGCGGTTCGCATCCGGACGGCCGGCGTCTCGACCGTCACGCCGTCATCGGCTTCAAGGCTGGCTGGTTCCGCCAGAGCGTCAGTGTCCCGCACGTGGGCCTTGACGATAGTGGACTCGCCGGGCGCCAGCGGGCGGACGGCGAATCGCAGGTTGAGCTGCGTCATGACGAGGAGCACGGGCACGAGGAGCACTACCAGTGGCACGAGCGCCAGCTTCATATAGCGGAACGTGTCGCCAAAGATGCGACCCTGGAGCTTCAGGACGACGCCGATATCACTCTGGAACAGCCGCACCCCGATGAGGTTGCCGCGAATCTGGTCCCGCAACACCTTGATCGTGTCCTGGTCGGAGATCTTGCCGAAGATCCAGACCATCGCCACGCCGCTGAGCAGCGAAACGAAGGCCATCGCCCAGATCGGCGGCAGGGCGCGAAACGGCCAGCAGAGGATGTCGAACAGCGGCGTGAGCGCACGATGGACGAGATCGACAACGGTGACCACTAGGACACCAGGTCCCTTCAGGAAATGTATCCGAGTCCCTTGAGCCGCTTCTTGATTTCCTCTTCCGAGTCGGCCCCTTCGAGCTTGGCGATCTCCTTCTCCAGCGCGTGGTTGATGAACTCCTCGACGTTCGAGTAGCCGGCAATGCCGGCGAACCGCGTTGCTTTTTCGAGCAGCGCCTTGTCGATCTTTATCTTGGATCCAAACATGGGCCTGTGCCTCCGAGTTCGCGTTGTCTCATATCCTATGTCTCAGTTTTCAAGCACCCCGGAACCCAGGGGCGCTCTCGCCTAAGACCGAAGACAGCGCGGTTTACTCATCCTCAATCGCATCGTCACCAATCATCTCCGGTAGCGGCGCGAGGCCAAACTCGTCGAGGACCGCGACGGTCACGTCGTAAAGCGCGGGCGCGTCGAGTGCGATCCGGCGATTCGTGAGGAGCACGCCCGGCACCAAGCGGTAATCGTTCATGTGGTCGCCGCTCCACGCCTCGTCGTTGTCGACAAAGACCTCGCGCGGAAACTCCCCGATCGGACTTTCCCACGACGCGCGATAACCGCGCCCGTAGCCGACGATGACCTCTGGGGCCTGGTCGACGTACGGTCCGGTGAGCTCTTCATGGGCGCGATAGACGAGCGTGACTGGCGACTGCCCATTGCGGGCGTCCACCATCGCTAGCAGATCGGCCTCGAGTCGATCGAGTAACGCATCGTATTCGGCTCCCGGAGCGACGATCCCGTCCTTCTCGCGGCCCCGCAGGTTGACGTACACGGCGTTGAACCCCACCGAGTATGCGGTCGTCCGACTCCAATCGACGTTGAGGAACAATGGGGACGCGCCCTGCCGCGACGGATCCTTGAGCGTCACGTAGCCCTTCTCGACGAGCCACGAGTTGAGGTTGACCTCCCAGTACCACGGCGTGAAACCATGATCCGACATGACGATGAGCGTCGTGCGATCGTCGCCGGCGACCTCTTCGAGGACGCGCCCAAGAGCTTCGTCCATCTCCTCGTACAACGTTTGGATCCCGTCCGCCAGCAGTTCGTCCCTCACGAACGCCGGATGGTCGGTGTACGCGAAGTGGTGGAACATGTGGCTTCCCTGATCGACACTAGAGAAGTAGAAGAAGAGCAGGCCTTCGTCGAACGACTCCAACATGTAGTCAAGCGCGCGGCGCCGCTCGCGGTAGATAAACTGCGATTGGTCCCAGAACTCCTGCGCGGTGAAGACACCGTCGAGATAGGCGTCTGTGTCTTCCGGAATCTCCTGGGTGTAGAAGCGGCCGATCGCGTCGGTGATCTCGTTGCCCCAATCGTCCGGAGTCGATACCGGCAGGGCCGGGTTCGCCGGATCGATCTGGAGCGGTGTGACGTAGAGCCTGAAGTCGGGTCGCACCTCCTGCAGGTAGAACCGAGCGGTGGCGCCGAGGTTGACCAGATACGGAACCGCCTCGAAGTCGATGGCGATCCAGTCGCTCCATTCACCCTCGTTCAAGACGAACTCGTTGTCCTGCACCACGAACTTCGCCGCCGGCGCCTCGGGATCGAGTAACACCTCAAAGTCGACGGTGAGGTCCGGGTTTTCGTAGGCGGTCTCCTCCCCTGCGGCTTGTGGCGCGCCGTCGTCGCGCGGAAACCGGCGGAACGCGTTCGGCGGACCGATGAGCTGGGCACGCACGCGGTCGTTGATGACCTCGACGAGGTGTCCGACACCACCACGCAGGTCGTATATGTTCTCCGGCGGGTAATCGGTGTAGTACGAGTACGTTCCCGACCCTCCGAGCAGGTCCGGTGTGCCCATCCCGGAAAACGACTTACCGTCGATGTCGACCGGAGGGAAGTTCATCGGCATCCGGAACACCGTCGTTGGGATACCCGCGTCGTCGAGCAGCTTCCACAGCGCCGGTCCCTTACGAAAGAGCTCGACATCGCCACCTGTGAGCGGGACGTCCCACGATCCAAAGCTCAGGCTTCGCTCGGTCGGGAGGATGCGGTACGTCGGCGGATATATCTCGCGCGTGTCCATCTCGCGATGTACGAAGTCGAAGACACCGTGCCCGCCGGGATTCATTCCGGTAATGAAGTTTGACCAGGCGACCGGGCTGAGGGGCGGCATGCTCGTCTCGAGGGGCGCAAACTCACCGTTGGATGCGAGACGTTGGAAGTTCGGTAGCAGTCCTGCGTCCATGAACTGTGCGAGATAGGTCGCATCCATCCCGTCGATGCCAAGGACGATCACCCGGCGCTCGCCGGGCGCTCCGGCCGGTCTGCACGCCGTGACGCTCAGGAGAATCGCGCCCACAGCGATCAGCAGGTGTCGACCGCGTCTGTTCACGACTCGGCCTCGGCGTGACGCGCCGTGGCTGGGGCGGCGACCGGGGCCGGTTCCGTTCTGGGCGGTGTGGCCGGCATGAGCGAGGTGCCATCGCAGTGCGGGGGTACCGGCACCCCGAACAGGTCGAGCACGGTCGGCCCGATGTCCATGATGCTCGGTGTGGCAGTCGCGATCTGGCGGTTGCAAAAGAACATCCCGGGGACGTCCGGCGGGTTGAAGTTGTGGTCGCCGCTCCACGGCCGGACGTTGTCTTCGAGCGCGTTTTCGCTCACGCCGCCGGTCACGGAGAGCCACCCGACGCGATGTCCCGGGCGGCAACCGACGATGAGGTCCGGGGCGTCGCCGACATACGGACCGCTGTAGACCTCGGTGGCGTCATACACCTCTCGCACCGGGTGCGTCTGCTCTTGCTCGTCGTAGAGCGCCTTCAGCCCCTCCTGGATCGCGCGCTTGATCGCCGCGGCTTCATCACCGGGAGCCACGATGCCGTGAGCCTCTCGCCCCTGCAGGTTGAGGTAGATCCCACCAAAGCCGACCGCGTAGGCTTTGGTGTTCGACCAGTCGACGTCCTGGAACATATCTGCGCCGGTCGGCCCGCCGTTCTTGAGCGCTAGGAACCCGTTTTTGTAGAGCCAGCTGTTCAGGTTGACGCAGCGCCGGAACGGTTTGAACCCGTGGTCGGACATGACGACGAGGACGTCGTCATCCGCGAGACGGGCCATCGTCCGGCCCACTAGATCATCCATCCGCGTGTACAGCGTCTTGATGGCGTCGCGATGCTTCGTGTCGCGACCGCGGTTCGCCGGGTGCGTCTCGTCGAGGTGCCGGAAGAGCATGTGCTGCACCCGGTCGGTGATGTCGAAGACGCACACCACCGCGCCACGCGCGGTTTTGGCGAGCGCGTCGAAGAACATCCGTTCGCGTTCGTCGTGAATCAGGTAGGTCTGGTCGAGAAAGGCATCTTCGTCGACGACGCCTTCGTTCAGCGACGACATGTCCTCCGCCACCCCGAGCGTGGCATAGCGACCCAGCGTCTTGGAGAGATAGACGGCGTAGGTGAACGGATGGGAGATGGGCAACGCGGGCTTGTCGGGATCAATGTTGATCGGCGTCATATACAGCTTGACGTGCGGTGTGCACTCGAGGAGATAGAAGCGCACGATGCCGCGAACGGTGACGCCGGGCGCGGCCTGGAACTCGAGCTCGATCCAAGGCGTGTAAGTGCGGTGCTGTAACGCGTATGTTGTGCCGTCGATAGTCAACGTGGCATCGTCGCCGTTCACCCCCGCCCGAAGCTCGAGTGGGAGCTGCAGTTCGCCGCCATCGGCTCGCATCGTGTTCTCGGGTCCCGGGATGGCGCCCCGGGCCACGCCGTCCGAGACTGTCAGCGCGATTCGCTCCCCGTTCTTCATCGAGGCTGACAGCCGGTCCGCTTCGTCGGTGTCGCTGCTGAAGTAGTAGTAGGTGCCCTGACTACCCTTGAGGTCAGGGACGCTCATCGCGGACAACAGGACGCCGTTGAATTTCTCTGCGGGAAATGTAATCGGGACACGCAGGACAGTGCTGAAGACCCCGTGATCGCCGAGGATCTTCCAGAAGGGCTGGCTCCGGCGGCCCGCCTGAATCAGCGGCTTTCCGAGCGGGATCTGAAACGGGCCCAGCCGCAGGGTGCGTTTCGGCGGGTTGACGCGCGCCGAGCACAGCTCGGGGAGATGCGACTTTCGGTTCGGCACGAGGAAATCGAAGATGCGGTGCTTGCCGGGGTTGCATCCGGTCTGAAACGACGTCCAGGCGACGGGCGACTCCGCGAGCAGGGTTGTCGCGAGCGGACGAAAGGTCCCCCGGTCCCGCAGACGCGCAAGGTTCGGGAGCAGACCCTCCGCCATGAACCGGTTGGTGAGCTCCGGGTCCTGACCGTCGAGACCGAGGATCACAACCCGGCGGACGCGTGCCGCGGCCAGCGCGCGGCTGCCGCGAATGCGCTGCACCACCCACCGGATTGGCCAGGTCAGGAGGGTGAGGAACGCGAGAAATATCGTGAAGATGATGATAAACAGGGATGAGACGAAGGCGAATCCGGCGCCGGGACCGACGTAGGCGAACGCCGGCTCTGTCGCGCCCAATACGAGCGACAACGCCGCGAGGATGACTCCGCCCGTCGACCTGAGCCCGGGAACCTTGGAACTCTGGAACATGGAAACGCGCGGGCGAGGCGTTGCGTCCCTGCAACCCTGCACCCTGCACCCTGCACCCTGCACGCGGTACATTGCCCTACGCCCTATTTCGATACAGCGTGGCGTCGACGGCTGCCGCCATCGCCGCGACGTCGAGGTCGCCCCCGAGAAACTCACCGATCTGTCCGGCGACGACCGCCGGTTCCGACACCGTGCGTCGGTGCTCCACGTACAGCACCTCGCAGTTAGCTCGGGCCGCCAACTGGGTCTCGACGTTCTTCAAGTGCTCCGCGAACAGATCGGCCATGTCGTCGTCGCTCGTGTCATCGGCGGACTCCCCTCGACGGTCGAGCATCTTTTTTTGGGAGGCGAGCACTTCCGGTAGGCTTCGTTTCAAAAAGATCACCTTGTAATCGTAGGTCGGCGGTAGGTGCTGCAACAGGAACGAGATGACCTTGAGGCCCTTGCCGCGCGTGTCGGCCAGCCACGATTTGTCGGCGGTCTTGTCGAGCTCCTTGACGCGCTCGAGCTCGTAGTAGCCCTTTGGATTGTCCGTGTCGGGTGTTCGGCGGCCGTCGACCACCAGCTTGATGCCGCCGGCCGCCAGCATGCGCATCAACATCGAGGTGCCCGATCGGGGTAGACCAGAGACGACGATGATCGGCTCGCCGGCCGAACGCGCACCCCACAGGTGCTTAAGGAAGCTCATTGCGGCACCGGATCGTGGGCAGTTTCAACCGGTTTCCCCGAGCGGTCAAGTGTTTCGGGGCACAGGCACATGCTATTCTGGCGGTTTCTTTGCGTTTGTCCGATCCATATTTGTAGGAGTGACGTTGTGTCTGACGATCTCATTACTCCGCACGGCGGGACGCTCGTGGACCTGTGTGTCGATGACGCGCACGGGGCAGCACTTAAAGCGGAGTCGCGCGACTGGCTATCTCACGACCTGACGCCACGGCAGCTCTGCGACCTCGAGCTGCTCCTCACCGGAGCCTTCTCCCCGCTGACCGGCTTCATGACGCAGGGGGATCATGAGCGCGTGTGCGCGGACATGCGGCTCGCCGATGCCGACGGTACGCTCTGGCCGATCCCGATCACGCTCGACGTGTCGGAAGAGGTCGCTGCGACGCTGAAGCCTGGATCGCACCTGGCGCTGCGTGACGAGGAAGGGGTGATGGTCGCGGCCCTTGATGTCGAGGACGTCTGGCAGCCTGATCGACAGGCCGAGGCCGAAGCCGTCTTTGGCACCACGAACCGCGAGCATCCGGGCGTGGCCTACCTCCTCGAACAGGCTCAGCCGTTCTACGTCGGCGGACGGGTGACGGGCCTGCAGCCGGTGACCCACTACGACTACAAGTTGTTGCGCCATCGACCGGCGGAGCTACGCGCCGAGTTCACTAAGCTCGGGTGGACGAAGGTCGTGGCGTTTCAAACCCGCAACCCGATGCATCGCGCCCACCAGGAGTTGACCCTCCGCGCGGCGAAAGAGGTGGAGGCAAGTCTTCTCATCCATCCGGTGGTCGGGTTGACCAAGCCCGGCGACGTCGACCACTACACGCGGGTACGGTGCTATCAGGCGTTGCTCCAACGATATCCGCGGAAGACCGCGATGCTGTCGTTGCTGCCACTGGCCATGCGGATGGGCGGTCCACGCGAGGCGGTGTGGCACGCCATCATCCGGAAGAACCACGGCTGCACCCATCTCATTGTCGGCCGTGATCACGCCGGACCCGGCAGCGATTCGAGCGGGACTCCGTTCTACGGTCCGTACGACGCGCAGGAGATGCTGCGCCAGCACGAGGCCGAGCTGGGCGTCGCGATGGTGCCGTTCAAGCTGATGGTCTACGTCGAGGACCTCGATTCGTATGTGCCCGTCGACGAGGTTCCCGACGGCAAACGGACACTGAATCTGTCCGGAACCGAGCTCCGGCAGCGGCTCGCCAAAGGCCAGGATGTGCCGACCTGGTTCACGTTTGCAGACGTCGCACAAGAGCTGCGTCGGAGCCATCCGCCGCGTCGCCGCCAAGGCTTCACCGTGTTCTTTACCGGGTTGTCCGGGTCTGGGAAGTCGACCATCGCGAACGCGCTCCTCGTGAAATTCCTGGAGATGGGGGGGCGCTCCGTCACGCTGCTCGACGGTGACCTTGTCCGGAAGAACCTGTCGAAGGAGCTCGGATTCTCGAAGGAACACCGCGACATCAACATTCGCCGGATCGGCTATGTGGCATCCGAGATCACCAAGAACGGCGGCATCGCCGTCTGTGCGCCGATCGCGCCCTACGACGCGGTCCGGAAGGACGTGCGATCGATGATCGAGCCGGCCGGTGGGTTCATGCTCGTTTATGTCGATACGCCGATCGGGGTGTGCGAAGAGCGCGACCGAAAGGGCCTCTACGCCAAGGCTCGTGCCGGCATCATCAAAGAGTTCACCGGCATCTCGGATCCGTATGAGGAGCCGCCCGACGCCGACCTCGTTATCGACACGACGTCGCTGATGCCAGAAGAGGCGGCGCAGCAGATCGTCCTGCACCTCGAAAAGGAGGGGTACGTCGGGGCGAAGGACGACGACTGACGACGGTGAGTAACGCACTCCCCAGGTCTGGGACGCAACCCCCGATCCAAGAGAGGGCGGTGTGAACGGTAGCCAACTGGGCCGATTCGAGCAGGCCCTTGCACGGTTCGATCAGGCCAACGCTCAAGATCCTAACCGCGAAACGGTCGATGGAGTGTCGCAGCCCAGGGAACTTGTTTACGCCCGTCGCATGACCGCCAAGCTCAAGCGGTTTGCACCTGACGCGCCGGAGGCAGTCCGCGTGGCGTCGCGCTGCCAGCACCTGCAGCGCTGGATGATTCCACGGTCGACTTATCCCGAAGGTCGGGATGGGTATCGGTCGTGGCGGACCGACCTGGGCGCGTTTCACGCGGAGACCGCCGGTGCGATTCTGCGAGAGGTGGGCTACGACGAGGCCACGGTCGGTCGCGTCGCGTCCCTGCTTAGGAAGGAGCGGCTGAAGGCCGACCTGGAGGTTCAGCTCCTCGAGGACGTTATCTGCCTCGTGTTCCTCGAGTACTATCTCGCCGACTTCGCGACGCAGCACGACGAACAGAAGCTGCTGGAGATCCTGCGGAAGACCTGGCGCAAGATGTCCGACGCCGGGCGCAGAGCCGCGCTCGCGCTCGACCTCGCGCCCGAGGTGGCAGGGCTCGTGGCACGGGCGGTTGCCGCCGATTCCAGTCACGGGTGAGTGACGGCTTGTCTGGGGTCTACCTCGCGATCGAGGCGCGATGCATCGGCGGTCGAATGCAGCAGCACTTTCGCCGCGGGCTGCTATGTCCCGATCGAGATGTCGACGCCACGGTCGGCCTTCTCCGGCATCGTGCGCCAGAGCGCCGCCGCCACGCTCCCGACAAGGGAGTGAAAGACCGCCGAGATGGCGCTCGGGATGGCAACAAGCGGGTTGGCGAAGTTCTGCTGCGCCAAGACGACGCCGAGCCCGGAGTTCTGCATCCCAACCTCGATCGCCACGGTACGTGACGCCTTCTCCCGCCGCAGCCAGAGCCGACCGGCGAGATAGCCGAGCACGAACCCGCCGGCATGCAGGCAGAGCACCGCCAGGACGAGGTGGGGGCCTGCCTCGATCACCTGTTGGCGACTGCCGCCGATGACCGAACCGACAATCAGGACGATGGCCGCGACGGCCACGAGCGGTGCCACGGGGAGTACGCGCGCGCAGATGGCCGGGAAGCGCCATTTGAGGAGCGCACCGGCGGCCACCGGGAGGATCACGACCTGCACCGTGTCGAACAGCAGGCCTGCGGCCGGTACGTCGACACGACTGCCGGCGAGGAGCGCCGTCAGGCTCGGTGTCATGACGACCGCGAGGAGCGTGGACGCCGTCGTCATCGTGACCGAGAGCGCGACGTCGGCGCGTGCGAGAAACGTGATGACGTTCGACGCCGTACCTCCAGGGCAACAGGCAACGAGGATCAGCCCGGCGGCGAATGGTGCCGGAAGGTCGAACAGCGCGCCCAGGCTCCATCCGATTGCAGGCATCAGCGTATATTGGAGCGCGACGCCGGGGAGCACATTGGTGCGTTCGCGCCAGATGCGGCGGAAATCGGCGAACCCGAGCGTCATGCCCATGCTCAGCATGATGATCGCCAGGCCGATCGGGATGAGCGGACCGCTGAACCAACTGAACAAGGTGGGCCTCAGAAGCGCGGCGCCGGCGGCGATCAGCACCCACAGCGGGAACGCGTTGATGAGCGCGGTCAGGATATGCACACTGCGTCGATTCTAGAACCCTGAACCTGGAACCTTGAACCCCGGAAATTGATTCTATGACCTTTCAATCGGATCTCCTCAAAGGCAAGACGGCGCTGGTGACCGGCGGTGGGACCGGCATCTGCCGCGGCCTCTCGCTCGCACTGGCTGCACACGGGTGCGACGTTGCGATTACGAGCCGCAAGGCGGATAACCTCGAACCGACGCGCCAGGAGATCGAGGCACTGGGCGTCCGCGCGCTGGCGGTGGCCGGCGATGTTCGCGATCCCGCCTCTGTCGAGCGGACGGTGGCAGCGACGGTCGAGGCGTTCGGACGCCTCGACATCCTCGTCAACGGCGCCGCCGGAAACTTCCTCTGTTTCGCCGAGGACCTTTCACCGAACGGTTTCGGCACGGTCGTTGACATCGACCTGAAGGGCACGTTTCACATGTGCCGCGCGGCGCTGCCACATCTCAAGGTGAACGGTGGGGTAGTGCTCAACATCAGCGCGACATTGCACTATTTCGGGACCGTCGCGCAGCTTCATGTCTCGGCGGCCAAGGCGGGCATCGACGCGCTCACCCGCGTGTTGGCGGTCGAGTGGGGGTCCTACGGCATTCGGGTGAACGGCATTGCGCCAGGCCCGATCGCCGATACGGAGGGGGTGCGACGGCTGCTCGTCGGACCGGCGAAGGAGCGCGCGGAGCAGATGACGCCGCTTGGGCGGCTGGGTGAGATCCAGCACATCTCCGACGCGACGCTGTTCCTCTGCTCGGATGCCGCGGCGTTCATCAACGGCGTGACCCTGGTCGTCGATGGCGGACTCTGGCTGGCCTCAAGCCGGATGGCCGAGGCGTGGGCGGAGAGCGTGACCGAGGCGAGGAAGGGGTAGCGCTCGGTCTCTTCGCGCGCCGGTCGAATGCAGCGCGACTTTCACCACAGTCTGCTAGGTCTCGGGTAGCGGTCGTGCTGCTTTCAGGGGAGGCCGTGGCTCGGCCTCGGACGGTTTCTTGCGCGATGTGCGTAAACAGATGCGCAGGCCCACGATCCGTGGGCCTGGAACCCTACACCCTCTGGAAGTCCGGTCTCCAGTTCTGGATTGCTTGCTTGATCGTTTTCTGGTCGGCGTTCTCGTCGAGCGCCTTCTTCACGAGCGCCGGGAGCTCGTCGTCGCTCGCGAACCGCAGAGCGACGCACTGGCCGGTCGTGAGGTCATTGATCCGCGGCTTCAGGTCGTCTGGCAGCAATAGCTGCATACGCATCCGCTCCTCGAACCGGATCACACGGTCCTGCGCCTTGAGGGCGTTGACGCGGGAGAAGAGCGCGACGGCCGTCAGCACGAACGCTACGATGAGCGCCATGACCGACTCGACATGGAAAGCCTGAAATACCCGATAGATGGAATAGAGCAGATTGATCATCGCCAGCGGCAGCGTGACGAAGTGGAATAGCGGCACGAATCTGGCGTGGTTAGCGTACGTCTGAGGCGTCTCTTCAGCCATGGTTCCTCCTCGAAGGGATCGATGAGTCGGAATCAGTCCTCACTATAAGCGATGTATGCTGTCGACTGATTGATGAATGGGGAGCAGGCGATGAGTGATCTTGCGGCGAAGCAGTGCGTTCCGTGTAAAGGCGGTATCCCGCCAGTGAAGGGCGCCGAGCTCGAGACGCTGCGTACGCAACTGGGTGGAACCTGGCAGGTGATCGAAGAGCATCACCTCGAGAACATCTACAAGTTCGACGACTTCCGGCAAGCACTCGACTTTACCACCCGCGTCGGCGAGATGGCCGAAGTGCAAGATCACCATCCGGACCTCTACCTGACGTGGGGCCGGGTGAAGGTGACGATCTGGACCCACAAGATCGACGGTCTGACGGAGAGCGACTTCGTGTTTGCGGCGAAGGCGGACGCGTTGAGGTAAAGGATCGAGGATGCCCAAACTGACGGTCGAAGGATACGGCACGTTCGACGTCCCCGCAGGCAAACGATTGGTGCTCGCCGTCGAGCAAGATGCCGACGTCGACATCATGCACGCGTGTGGAGGCAACGCGCGCTGTACGACGTGTCGGGTCGAGTTCGTCGACCAGGCTCCGGCGAAGATGACAGCGGCCGAGAAGACTTGTCTCAGCGAACGCGGTCTGACCGGCGTGCGGCTCGCGTGCCAGATCCTGTGCGACCAGGACATAGCGATCCGCGTGATCAGCCGGTTAGAGGGCACTGGTCGACCTGACCCGGGGGCCACACCGGCGGACGACATCACGCCGCCGCCGGAGTGGGTGTAACGCGGTCGGTGCCCGCGGTCATGGGCACGCCGGTCCGCATGTGAGACCCATTCGATAGTGCATCTCCTTCTCGCCGGCGACGCCGAAGCCTGGGCGCTCTCGCAGACGGCGCGCTGGGTCGACGTTCTGCAAAAGGTCGACGATGAAACGGCATGCCAGCCTCGTCCCGCTGTCGCGCGATCACCACGATGGGCTGGTTCTCGCACAACGGCTCATCCTCGGACGGTCCACAAACCCGCAAGGTGCCTGGCCGACCGAACGGGCCGACCAGGTCGGCAGGCTCCTGACGTTTTTCAAGGATGTGCTCCGCGCGCATTTCGATACGGAGGAAGCCCATGTGTTTCCCATCGCGATGGGGCGGCCTGGTGAGACACGTGAGGTTGCGCGTCAGCTGATCGAGGAACACGACGAGATGCGCGCGCGCATCCACAGCTTCGAGGAGGATCCGACCACACGGCTCGACGATCGATTGACCGGATTCGGCGAGCTGCTCAAAGGTCATATTCACACTGAGGAGCGCTTGCTCTTCGAGCGGATGCAGGCCGAGCTTGATGCCGACGAGCTGGAGGCGATCGGGATTCAGATCGATGCGTACGCGTCGGCAGTGGCCGGCTCGGCGTGCAAGACGTAGGCGAGATCGTGACGCCGCACCTCTCCGCGATGCCGTACGGTCGGATCCATCACCGTGACTCGATGACCATGGATCCCCATGTCACGACATCGCCCACCGCGATTGCCCCGTCGTCGAGCACCTCCGCGTAGGCGCCGCGGCCCCAGTGATCGCCGAGCGCCGCGCGCAGCCCCGGGTGCGCCTGATCCATCCGTTCGCATGGACGCGTCTCGCCGCGGACGCGTGGCCGGCATCGACCGACGCGCAGTACCTTGTTCTGGCTCTGTATCGAGGTCGATGCCGTCGACGAGCAGGTTGGCCCGGCGCAGGGCGGGGTCGACATCAGTGCCGAGCGCTTACGCCACGATCGACCACCGGCCGCGCGCGACGATCGTGACCTGGCGATGCCCACCCTGATCGGCGTTGCCAACGAGACCACGTCCGGCACGGGCCTCCACGCAGTCAACATCGTCCATGAGGCCGCGATGGAACCGCTTGATCCAGATGCGCTCGGCGTGTCCGTGCATGTCGCGCTTGCTGCTTCCAGAATCCAATTCGTTCGTCAGTGCGACGCCCAGTCGCGACCCGAGACAGCGCCGTATTTAGTGTAAGATCCTGGGTTGATGATGACCCAGGCCGCCTCGCTAGAGGACCGCGCCACCGCTGCGCGTAGTGCGCTCGATGCCTCGGTGCGTGAAGTGGTGGAGTGGCACTTCGATCCGGCGACTGGCTGTCCGTTCTGGCTGGAGTGGGCGGAGAAGGCCGGCTGGGATCCGCGTAGCGAGGTTCAATGCTTCGACGATCTCCGCAAGTTCGGCCATTTCGAGGACGAGTGGCTACGGGGCGGGCCGGTACGACGCTGGGTGCCCAAGGCGTACGCCGACCGACCTGTCTACGTCTTCGAGACCGGCGGGACGACCGGGATCCCGAAGAGCCGCGTCGCCATCGAGGACTTCCGGACGGACTACGAGCTGTTCTCGGACACGTTGCCAGACGAGTGCTTCCCGAGGGGGGCGAATTGGCTGATGCTCGGCCCGAGTGGACCGCGGCGGCTTCGCCTCGCGGTTGAGCACCTGGCCCACTATCGGGGCGGCATCTGCTTCTGTGTCGATCTCGATCCACGCTGGGTGATCAAGCTCATCAAGAAGGGATGGATGGATCACCTCAAGGCCTATCAGGCGCACGTCGTCGACCAGGCGATCACCGTCCTCTCGGCAGGACACGACATCAAGTGCCTGTTCTCGACCCCGAAGCTGATCGAAGCGCTTGCCAATCGCCTGGGGGAGAACGGATCGAGCCTCAAGGAGGCGGGCATCACGGGTATCTTCGCCGGTGGTACCGAGTTCACGCCACAGTGGAACCGGTTTGCCAACGAAGAGCTGCTGGACGGCGTGTACATGACACCAACGTACGGTAATACGCTGATGGGCTTGGCCGCGAGCCCGCCGAGCGGTGCCGCGGAAGGCTACAAAATCACCTACCATGCACCGCAGCCGCGTGCCGTCCTGCAGGTCGTTGATCCCGACGACGCCGACCGGGTGATGGAGTACGGTGAGACGGGTCGGGTGATGCTTACGACCTTGACCAGGGAGTTCTTCGTTCCCCGATTCCTCGAGCGCGACGAGGGCGAACGCGAGGCCCCGTGCGAACTCTATCCCTGGGACGGCGTCAGCGGCGTGCGACCGTTCAGCGCGCTCGGGTCGTCGACGACCGTGGGAGTCTACTGAGGGCCTTGGCGCCGACTGCCGACCGGCGTAACCTGAAATCGTGAACCCGGAACCCTGACGGTTGTTTCAAGCAAGGAGAAAGTTCAACCCATGCGATTCGAACAGCAACGCGGTGGGCGAGTGATTCTCGCGTGTGTGTTTCTGCTGCCGCTCGTGGGCCTCGTGGCCTGCGGCGGGGGCGACATGCCGGCGGAGCCCGCCATGGAAGAGCCAATGAGTGAGCCGGCCGCCGATGCGGCCCCGGCCACCGGTGGGGCGGCTCGGGTGTTCTTCGTTGCGCCGGACGATGGCGCCACCATCTCCAGCGATTTCGACCTCCAGATGGAATTTGGCATCGAAAACTATGAGATCTCACCGGTTCCGGATGAAGTCGAGACCCCGAGGCCTGACGTCGGGCACTTCCACGTGGGCGTCGACACGGCGTGCCTCCCTGCGGGGGAGATCATTCCGCAGGGTGAGGGATGGGTCCACTTCGGTGACGGCTCGAACACGTTTGCTCTGCAAGTCGAGCCGGGCTCCTATCAGCTGAGCCTGCAGCTCGGTGACGACGAGCACCGAACGCTGGAAGGCCTCTGCGAATCAATCAATGTGGAGATCGCCGACGGCGTCTGACGCGCCGCGGAATCAAGCCGCTCAACGAGGGGAGCCGACACCGACGTGATTCATTTTCCCGTCCTACGCTGGGGCCAGCCGTATCAGAGTCTCGACACCGAGCGGGTGGTGCACTTCGACACCGGTGAGCCGGTCGCCGAGGTCAGCCAGGCCAACCCTGGGATCGTGGCGCGCGACATGCGGAAGGCTGCGCGTGCGCGCGAGGTGTTGCGCGACATCCCGGTCGCCGATCTGCTCGGCATGGTCAAGAAGGGCGCCGAGCTCTTCTCGTCCGCCGAGCTTCCGCTCGGCGACGGCAGTCAGACCCCCGACGAGTTCGTTCGGCAGCAGTCCGCCACCACCGGGCTCCCGGAACACATGTGCCGCATGAACATGGAGAAGCTGCGGTACGTGCTCGATCACATCGACGACATCCTCATCTCGCTGACACGCCGTCTGGATCCGGACATCCTGTCGCGCGGCTACGGCGAGGAGGACGGCGTTATGCGCAGCTATCAAGCGACGACGCCCGTGCTCGGTATGGTGCTGCCCTCGAACTCACCTGGGGTACACAGCCTGTGGCTGCCCATCATTCCCTTGCAGATCGGGCTCGTGCTGAAGCCCGGGCCGCAGGAGCCGTGGACCCCGTGGCGCATGACCCGGGCCTTCATCGAAGCGGGGGTTCCCAGCGAGGCGATCGCGCTCTATCCAGGACTGGGTGAGGTTGGGGCCGCCGTGCTCAACAACTGCGCTCGGAGTCTCATCTTCGGTGGCTCCGCGACAGTGGAGCAATACGCGGGCAACCCTGCTGTCCAGGTGCACGGGCCAGGGTTCAGCAAGATCCTAATTGGGGACGATGAGGCGGATCACTGGGAGCGGCATCTCGATCTGATGGTCGACAGTGTCCTCGTCAACAGCGGACGCAGCTGCATCAACTGCTCCGGCATCTGGACACCGCGGCATGGTAAGGCGATCGCCGCCGCGCTCGCCGAACGACTCGGGCCGATCGCGCCGCTGCCACCGGATGATCCCGACGCTGCCTTGGCCGCGTTCACCGTCCCGGGCCAGGCCAAGGCCATCTCGGACGATATCGACGCCGCGTTGACAGAGACGGGTGTCGAGGAGTTCACGGCCTCGCATCACACGAACGGTCGCTTGGTCCCGCGCGAGCGATGTGATTACGTCCGGCCGACGGTGGTCTACTGTCCGTCGCCCGACGTTGCCATGGCCAAGAAAGAGTACATGTTCCCGTTCGTCACCGTCGTCGAGTGCGAGCAGTCCAAGATGATCGGCGCGATCGGATCGACTCTGGTCGCGACCGCGCTCACGCGCGATGTCCCGTTTCAACACGCGTTGCTCGATGCGCGCAACGTCGATCGGCTCAACCTGGGTCCAATCCCGACGATCAAGCTCAACTGGCTCCAGCCGCACGAGGGCAACATCGTCGACTTCCTTTTCCGGCCGCGGGCGTTCCAGATGGCCTCGTGACTCCGGCGCTCACGCACGGAGACGCCGAGGAAGCTTTCGTAGCGCGGGCTGTTAGGCTCGCATGGGCGGCGCCATTTACTCATTACGAGTGAGGCGTAGCAGCTAAAGATCGATTTAGTAAGGGTCGTCCCCCTTGCTCGAAGTCAAGAATCTCGCGAAACAGTACCCCACGGCGCGTGGTCCGCTGCCGATCCTTACGGAGGTGTCGCTCGCGCTGTCGCGCGGCGATGCGGCGTCGATCATGGGGCCGTCGGGGAGCGGGAAGAGCACGCTGCTCTACATCGTGGGCGCGCTGGAGCCGCCGACGACCGGCACGGTGCGGCTCGACGGCGCGGACCCGTTCGCGCTCAGCGAGCGAGAGCTCGCCAGCTTTCGCAATACCAAGGTCGGATTCGTCTTTCAGGATCACCTGCTGCTCCCGCAGTGCACCGTGCTCGAGAACGTGCTGGTGCCGACGCTCGTGAACGATCCGAGCTCGACTGTCACAGACCGGGCGCTGTCCCTGCTCGAGCAAGTAGGACTGCGAGATAGACTCGACCATCGGCCCGCCGAACTCTCGGGCGGCGAGCGGCAGCGTGTGGCCCTGGCGCGCGCGCTGATCCAGGAGCCTCCACTGGTCCTCTGCGATGAGCCGACCGGGAACCTCGACCGGAATTCCGCCGAGGCAGTGAGCACGCTGCTGTTTGAGCTCCATCGTGCACACAACAGCGTCTTACTCATCGTGACGCACAACGCGGAGCTCGCGGCGCGGTGTCCCCGTCGCTACCGGCTGAACAACCAGCGACTGGAAGCGGAAGAGAGACGGAGCAGCCCGACGCCATGACCCTGCCAACATTCGTCAGGCGCAACATTACGCATTTCTGGCGCACTAACCTGGCTGTGGTCGCGGGAGTGGCCGTAGCGGTGGCTGTCCTGGCTGGCGCACTCCTCGTCGGGTCATCCGTCCGCACGAGCCTGCGTGTGCTGGCGCTCGAGCGTCTTGGCGCCATCGACCAGGTGGTCACCAGCCTGGGGTTTGTCCGGGAAGAGCTCGCCGAGGAATTGATGGGCGCGGACGGGATGACCGCGGCGTTCAGCGGTGCCGTGCCAATCGTGGCGGTGGAAGGCTTCGTGACCCATCAGGGCAGTGGACGCCGCGCCTCCAGCGTCCAGGTGTACGGCGTGGACCAGCGCTTCTGGTCCTTCCATGGGATCGAACCCGACGAACGCATGCTGGACCGCAACGCGGCGTTCGTCAGCGACGGCCTTGCCCGCGAGCTGGGAGCGGCGGACGACGACGCGCTGCTGATTCGCGTGGAGAAGCCGTCGGCGGTCCCGATCAGTTCACTCCACGGTCGCCGCGACGACGTCGGCCGTACGCTGCGGCTCGGGATCGGCCGTGTCCTGCCGGCGGCCGAGCTCGGAGAGTTCTCGTTCCGCCCGCAGCAGGGGCTTGCACGCTCCGTTTTCGTGTCGCTGACCCGCCTGCAAGACGAGCTTGAGCAAAATGGGCGCGCCAATACCATTCTGCTGGGGACGAGGGGGCAGGGGTCCGGAGCGAGCGTGAGCGAGGCGGGCCGTCTTGCGACGGCGGAAGCGGCCGTGCGGGCCACGGTACGACTCGACGATCTGGGGCTTCGGGTGCGCACGCTGGCGGACCGCGGCGCATTCGCCGTCGAGGCGGCCGCCGGTCTTCTGAACGATGCCACTGCCGCGACGGTCACCGCGACCGCCGAGCGGCAGGGTCTGCGAGTGGAGCCGGTGCTCACTTACCTGGCCAACGCGCTGCGCGTCGGCGAGCGGCTCGTGCCGTACTCGCTCGTGACCGCGTTCAATCTCGACCTGGTCAGTTCGGCACCGCGTGAGGACGCCAGGGCACCGGCACCAGTGGTCCTGAATCGCTGGGCAGCCGACGACCTCCAGGCGGAGACCGGCGACGCGCTCACGCTCGAGTACTACGTTTGGGAGGATGAGGGCCGGCTGGCCACGCGAGAGACTGAGCTTCGCGTGGCGGACATCGTGCCGTTGGCAGGCCCGGCGGACGACCGCGATCTGGCCCCCGACTATCCCGGCATCACGGAAGCGACCGACGTCGTCGACTGGGATCCGCCGTTCGAGGTCGATCTCCGCTTGATCAGACCGGCGGATGAGGAGTACTGGGACGAACATCGGACGACGCCGAAGGCGTTCATCCCGCTCGGAGCCGGTCAGGAGTTGTGGGCATCGCGGTGGGGCCAGCTGACCTCGGTCCGACTGTTCCCGGCTGACCTCGGTTCGGCCGGCGGCGCGCTCGACGCGGCGCGCCAGCAATTCAGCGACGGACTTCGCGCGACCATCGACCCGCTCGCGCTCGGATTCGTGGTCTACCCGGCGCGCGCCCTCGCGCTCGAAGCCTCAACCGGCGCCACGGACTTCGGCCTCTACTTCATCTACTTCAGCTTCTTTCTGGTCGTGTCAGCCTTGTTGCTCTCCTGCCTGTTCTTTCGGCTCGGCGTCGAGCAGCGGCTGCCCGAGCTCGGCCTGCTGCGCGCCACTGGGTTCGACGCGCGAACGATTCGGCGGGTGTTTCTCGGCGAGGCCTTCGTCCTATCCGTGGCCGGGAGTCTCGTCGGTGTCGTGGGCGCCCTTGGCTATGCTGACCTGATCATGTGGGGGCTGCGCACGTGGTGGGTGGACGCGGTGGGCACGACGCGGCTGACGCTCCATGTGTCGCCGTGGATGCTCACGGCCGGGGTGGCCGGCGGCGTTGTCTCGGCGTTCGCATCCATCGCCTGGACGCTCAGGGCGTTGGCGCCCGCCTCGCCGCGAAGTCTGCTGGCGGGTGCAGTGGCGGAGGTGACCGGTGCGGCCGACGCGGCTGCCGGTGCGCGGCCGAACCAGTCGCGCATGCGGGCGGTCGCCCTCGCGCTGACCGTGCTCGGTCTCGCGCTGGTCGGTCTCGCGTCCACCGGGGTTCTTGCCTCGACGGCTGGCTTCTTCGGCGGCGGGCTCGTGCTGCTGTGCGCGATGCTGGCGTTTGTGTCGGCCTGGCTCAACGATCGGCCCAAGCGGGACGCCGCTGGTCGGTGGTCGCTTTCGCAGGTCGGTTTCCGTAACGCGTCGTATCGTCCCGGCCGGAGCGTGCTCTGCATCGCCCTGATTGCGTCGGCGGCGTTCATCATCGTCGCCGTCGATGCGTTCCGCCGTGAAGGCGGGGGCGTCGAGCTCGATCCGCAGTCAGGGACCGGCGGTTTCACGTTGCTCGCCGACACGCTACTGCCGATCGTGCACGATCCATCGACCGACGTCGGCCGGGATGCACTCAACATCGGCGACCTCTATGAAGCAGAGGGGCCGCTTGTGGGCGTCACGTTGCAGCGTTTCCGCCTACGACCTGGCGAGGACGCCAGCTGCTTGAATCTCTATCAGGCCAAGGACCCACGCGTTCTGGCGCCGACGACGGCATTTGTCGAGGAGGGGCGCTTTGCATTCAGTCAGAGCCTGGCCGACACGACCGAGGAGACCGCGAACCCGTGGCTGCTGCTCGATCGCGTGTTCGACGACGGCGCCATTCCGGCCATTGCGGACCAGACGTCGCTGAACTATGCCCTGCACCTGGCAGTGGGTGACGACTTCGTGCTGAACAAGGACACCGACCGGCCGATCCGGCTCCGGATTGTCGCCGCGCTGTCGGACAGCATCTTCCAGCGGGAGCTGCTGATCGGCGAGCAGCAGTTTGAGCGGGTCTTTCCCGACTACGACGGCTATCGCTTCTTCCTCATCGACGCGGCGCCCGACCGTGTTGCTGACGTCAGCGCGGCGTTCGAAGACCGCATGGCGGACTTCGGATTCGACGTCGTCTCTGCGGGTGAGCGGCTGGCGGCGTTCCATCGCGTGGAGAACACCTATCTGGCGACGTTTCAGACCCTCGGCGGGTTGGGGCTCGTCCTGGGGACGCTCGGGTTGGGCGCGGTGCTGCTCCGCAACGTCCTGGAGCGGCGCCGGGAGCTCGCCCTCCTGCGCGCGGTCGGCTACAACGCGGGCCATCTCTCGTTGATGGTGCTTGCGGAGAACGCGTTCCTGCTCGGCGCCGGACTTGCTGCGGGCACGACGTGCGCCATCGTGGCCATCGCGCCCGCATGGCTCGAACGGGGTGGCGGCGTGCCGGTGCTATCGCTGGGTGGACTGCTCCTGGTGGTCGTCGCCACCGGCTTGATGGCGTCGCTGGCGGCGACCGTTGCCGCGGTGCGGTCCCCGCTCCTGGCGGCCCTCCGCTCGGAATAGGCCTCCACAGGCGGTGGTGCAGATGTTCGAGACAGAGATACGTGATGGTGTCGCGATCGCTCGGTTCGCGCACGGCAAGGTGAACGCGCTCGACGTGGAGTTCTTGACCGGGTGGATGGACGAGCTCAAGTCACTGGCGAGCGTCGAGACCCCCGCTGCCGTCGTCACCGGCACCGGCAGCGTGTTCTCCGCGGGGGTGGATCTCCGTCGGCTGACGGCCGGCGGGCGCGACTACGTGCGCGAGTTCCTCCCGCTGATGGCCGAGGCCTTCCACGAGACACTGACGTTTCCCAAGCCGCTCATCGCGGCCGTGAACGGCCATGCGGTCGCGGGCGGCTGCATCCTGGCCTGCGCCTGTGACTACCGCGTGATGACTGAGGGGTCCGGGCGCATCGGGACCCCCGAGCTCTCGGTCGGGGTGCCGTTCCCCAACGTCGCCATGGAAATCCTGCGTCTCACGGTGCCCGCCAACCGGTTGCAGGCGGTGATCTACCAGGGCAAGATGTACACGCCTTCCGAGGCCCTCGGCGAGGGTCTCATCGACGAGCTCGCGCCGGCGGAGCGTCTCATCGACCGCGCGGTCGAGATCGCGTCCCGGCTTGGTCGCGTGCCAGCGGCCTCGTTCGCGTTGACGAAGCGGCTCATCCGCCAGCCCGGGCAGGACCGCCTCGCGCGCTTCCAGCGCTCCATCGACGAGGACGTCCTCGCGGCGTGGATGTCGCCGCCGGTGCTGGACGCGGTCGGTGCGTATGTCGACCGCACACTAAAGAAGTAGGGAGGATCCGATGGTGGGACGGACGCGGGTAGGAGTCGTCGTAGCCGCGTATACGATGATCGTCCTGTGCAGCGGTGCGTCGGCGTCCGCGCAGACCAAGCTGTTGCGCTTTCCCGACGTACACGGTGAGCGCGTCGTGTTCAGCTACGCCGGTGACCTCTGGTTAGCCTCGGTCGACGGTGGCGACGCCCGCCGCCTGACGGCTCATCCGGGAGTTGAGCTGTTTCCAGCGTTTTCACCGGACGGTTCGAAAATTGCGTTCACTGGCCAATACGACGGTGACGAGCAGGTCTACGTGATCCCCGCGGCGGGCGGGGTGCCGGAGCAGCTCACCTACTATCCGGCGCGCGGGCCGTTGGCGCCGCGTTGGGGCTACGACAATCAGGTGTACGACTGGAGTCCGGATGGTCGCTCCGTGCTGTTCCGGTCGCTGCGGTATAGCACCGATCTGTCGGATAGCCGTCTCTATCTCGCGTCGGTCGACGGTGGGTTGCCGGTGCCGCTTGCGATGCCCGAGTCGGGTGCCGGTGACCTGTCGCCGGACGGTGCCCGCGTCGTCTACTCGCCGCTGTTTCGGGACTTCCGCACCTGGAAGCGCTACGAAGGGGGATGGGCGCAGGAACTCTACATCTTCGACCGTGAGACGCACATCGTCGAACGGGTCACCAACCACCGGCGCGCCGATCGAGATCCGATGTGGATCGGCAACGCCATCTATTTCACCTCGGACCGAAGCGGCACGCTGAATCTCTACAGCTACGACATCGCCACGCGAGAGACGACGCAGCTGACCGAAAGCGGCACGTGGGACGTCCGTTGGCCGGGTGACGACGGCGCGAACCAAATCATCTACGAGCTGAACGGCGAGCTCGAGATCTATGCCATCGACACCGGGCGGACACGACGGATTGCCATTCGTGTCCCTGACGACGGGCTCGCCACGCGCCCCTCGCGGATCTCGGCGGCCAGCCTCATTGAGGATGCCGAGCTGAGTCCGAAGGGGGAGCGCGCGCTCTTCGTCGCGCGCGGTGACATCTTCACCGCGCCGATTGAGCATGGTCCGACGCGCAACCTCACCCGGAGCTCCTATGCCCACGACAAGTGGGCCCGCTGGTCGCCGGACGGGCGCTGGATCGCGTTCGTCTCGGACGCAACCGGCGAGGACGAGATCTACATCGTTGCGCAGGATGGTTCAGAGCCGCTCCAACAGCTGACCAACGGAGGGAGGGCGATGCGCTACGCGCCCGAATGGTCGCCGACCGGGGACCATCTCGCCTTCAGCGACAAGGACGGGCGGCTGTTCCTGCTCGAGGTGGCCACGAAGGCCGTGACGGAGGTGGCAGACGAGGCGCGCGGGCAACTGCGCGACTACACCTGGTCGCCACACGGCGGCCATCTGGCGTTCTCGATGACCGACCCTACCGACTTCAACTCGATCTACATCTGGAGCCGGGCGGACCAGGAGCTCCGCAAGATCACGAGCGATTACTTCCACGAGTGGAATCCGGTCTGGGATCCGGATGGCGACTACCTCTACTACCTCTCCGACCGGCAGTTCGCACCGCAGCTCGGATCGTTCGAGTGGAACTATCTCGTCGACCGCGAGACCGGGATCTACGCGCTGGCCTTGCGCACGGACGTGGCGCACCCCCTGCCACCCGAGAGCGATGAGGTGGAGGTCGAGGCGGACGACGATGAGAGCGACGAGGCTCCTGAGGACGAGGCGGAGGGCGCGGGCGACGACGACGAAGGTGATGATGCCGATGCCATGGATCCGATCGAGATCGATTTCGACGGGCTCGCGAAACGTGTCGTGCGCCTGCCGGTCGCCTTCGACAACTACTCCGGGTTGAGTGCGGGTGATGGACGCGTGTTCGTCATCCGAGGTGGGGCGCAGTACTACGGGCGCGGGGCCAACGTGCAGCCGGCGCTCCTGAGTTTCGTGCTTGCCGACCGGGAAACCAAGACGCTCGCCGAGGGTATCGGCGGGTACGCGGTGTCGGCGGACGACGAGCACGTGCTGGTACGTGAGGGCGGTACGTGGAAAGTGTACCCGGCGGCGGGGGGGGACGCGAAGACCGTGTCGACGGGCGGCCTGATGGTCGACCGGGTGCCTGCTGAAGAGTGGGCGCAGATCTTCGACGAGGTCTGGCGGCGTTTTCGAGATTTTTTCTATGTCGAGAACATGCACGGCTACGACTGGGAGGAGCTGAGGCACCAGTACGAACCGCTCCTCGCACATGTCGCGCACCGGTCGGACCTAAACTACGTCATCGGTGAAATGGTCGCCGAACTCAGCGTCTCGCACGCCTACATCTCGGGTGGGGATTGGGAGACGCCGGAGCGACCGGCCGTGGCGTTGCCCGGCGCGGTCTTCGAGTTCGACCGTCAGGTCGGGCGGTATCAGCTCACCGAGATCTTCGCCGGACACAACGAAGAGCCGAGGTATCGCTCACCGCTCACCGAGATCGGCGTCGACGCGCGGGTAGGGGACTACGTGCTAGCAATCGACGGCGAGGAGCTGCTCGGTTCGGACAATCCCTATAGGCTGCTTCGTCACCGCGCCGACCGACCCGTGAGGTTGACCGTGAATGTTTCGGCGACATTCGACGGGGCGCGCGAGGTCACCTTCAGACCGCTCACGGCGGAACGCAGCCTGCGGTATCTCACCGAGGTCGAAGCCAACCGCCGCAAGGTCGCCGAGCTCACTGATGGTCGCGTGGGCTATCTCCACGTCCCCGATATGGGGGCCGCCGGGATCCAGGAGTTCATCAAGTGGTACTACGGGCAGATCCGCAAGGAGGGCATCGTCATTGACGTTCGCGGAAACGGTGGTGGCAACGTATCGGAGATGCTGATCGAGCGACTGCGCCGGACGGTGCTCGGCACGCGTTTCGCGCGGACCTACGACACTCCGGACACGTATCCGTCCACCACGTTCAACGGCCACCTCGTCTGCATCCTCGACGAGGACTCCGCGTCGGATGGGGACATCTTCCCGTATCGGTTCCGTGAAGCGGGGCTCGGCCCGCTCATCGGAAAGCGGTCGTGGGGGGGTGTCATCGGCATCACGAACCACGGCCCGTTGATCGACGGCGGCGCGGTCAACGTACCGCAATTCGGAACGAACGCGGCCGATGGGAGCTGGGTGGTTGAAAACGTTGGTGTCGAGCCAGACATCGAGGTCGACAACGATCCACGGTCAGTCATCGCCGGTCGGGATCCACAGCTCGAACGGGCTGTCGAGGAGATCTTACGGATGATCCGGGACAACCCGAGGCATCTCCCGGAGCGGCCCGCGGCCCCCGTGAAGACCCCATAAGTGCCCTTGCCCGTGGGTATGGTGCCTCCCGTCGCGCCGAAGCGCCCGCATCGCCTCGAGAAGCATGGTGACGTGCGCATCGATGACTACTATTGGCTGCGTGACCGGGACGACCCCGAGGTTGTCGCCTATCTCGAAGGCGAGAACGCGTACCAACAGGCCGTGATGGCCGGGACGGCGGATTTCGAGGCACGGCTGTTCGAGGAGATCAAGGGCCGCATCAAACAGACCGACATGTCGGTGCCGTATCGCGAGGGCGACTACCGGTACTACCGGCGCGTTGAGGATGGACGGGACTATAAGATCTACTGCCGGGCATCGATTGGCTCCGAGGCCGAGGAGATTCTGCTCGACGTCAACATGGTCGCCGCCGGCCACGAGTTCTGCGACATCGGCGCGCGGCGCGTGAGCCCGAGCCAGCGCCTCCTGGCGTATGCGGTCGATACCATCGGCCGTCGCCAGTACACGATCCGGTTTCGAGACATTGCGTCCGGCGTCGACCTCGCCGACGTCATTCCCGATGTCGCGGCCAATGTGGCATGGTCCAGCGACAGCACCACGGTCTTCTACACCCGTCAAGACCCGACGACATTGCGGCCGTTTCAGATCTACCGCCATCGGCTCGGAACGGATGCCGCCGCTGACGTGCTGGTCTACGAAGAACAGGACGAGACCTTCAGCTGCGCCATAGGGAGCAGCCGATCGAAGCGGTTTCTCTTGATCGGGTCGTATCAGACGATGTCCACCGAGTTCCGCTACCTGGATGCGAGCGATGCCACCGGTCGGTTCGTGGTGTTTCTCCCGCGAACTCGGGGTCACGAGTACGACGTCGACCACTATCGGGGTCGGTTCTACATTCGCACCAACGCCGACGCGAGGAACTTCCGGCTCATGGAGACGAACGAGACCCAGCCCGCCCGTCGTCATTGGCGCGAGCTCGTGGCACACCGAGACGACGTCCTGTTCGAGGGCTTCGAGCTGTTTCGCGATCACCTTGTGATCGGGGAACGGCACCAGGGTCTGACGCGGCTGCATATCCGTCCGTGGGGCAACGAAGGTGGACACGACGTGGCATTTGACGAGCCAGCGTACGACGCCTATATCGATACCAACCGAGAACCGGGAACGAGCGTGCTACGTTTCGGTTACACGTCGATGACCACACCCGTCTCGGTCTACGACTACGACATGGCGACGCGCGAGCGGACCCTACTGAAGCGCGACGAGGTGGTAGGCGACTTCGATCCCGAGCACTACCAGACGGAGCGGCTGTTCGCGACTGCCGCCGACGGCAATCGCGTGCCAATCTCCTTGGTCGCGCGGCAGGACACCAAGCGCGACGGCACGGCCCCACTACTGCTGTATGGATACGGGTCCTACGGGATCAGCATGGAGGCGGCGTTTCGATCGTCACGCCTGAGCCTCCTCGACCGCGGCGTGACGTTCGCGATCGCGCACGTGCGCGGGGGGGAGGAGCTCGGACGCCGCTGGTACGAGGACGGCAGGCTCCGGCACAAGCGGAACACCTTTACCGATTTCATTGCATGCGCCGACCATCTGATCGCCGAGCGGTATGCGGCCGAGGAGCGCCTCTTCGCCATGGGCGGTAGCGCAGGCGGCCTGCTGATGGGCGCCGTCATTAACATGCGGCCAGATCTCTTCCATGGCGCGGTCGCACAGGTTCCGTTCGTCGACGTGGTGACGACGATGCTCGACAAGAGCATCCCGCTCACCACGGGTGAGTACGACGAGTGGGGCGACCCGAACGAGAAGCGCGCCTACGACTACATCCGGTCGTATTCGCCCTATGACAACGTGACTGCCGTACCCCGGCCGCATTTGCTCGTGATGACGGGTCTTCATGACTCGCAAGTTCAGTTCTGGGAGCCGGCGAAATGGGTGGCGAAACTTCGCGCGCTCAAGGTCGACAACCGGCGCCTGCTGCTCAAGACCAACATGGACGCCGGCCACGGGGGCGCGTCTGGCCGCGACCGCCAATACCGGGAGACCGCGCTCCAATACGCATTCTTGCTCGATCTGGCGGGTCTCGTCGACGGCCCGCCGCCCGAGCGATAGGGAGGCTGCACTCAGCCCCGCTGTGGGGGGTGACGACGCCGGCCGCACCTTTGTTCGCTGGCGGCTGCGGTTGCTCGACGCCGAGGCGCTTGTGCTCTGACCTTTCGGTGCCCACCACGGGCTCCTGGCGTTCAGCGACACGACCTCGGGACACGGCGGTCCGACGCGGCGAAACGCCTGAGATGTGTTGGTCGTCTCTCTCAATCGACGTGTGGATTGGGCCGTGATGCGGCCCGATAATGAGCATTCTGTAATGGGTTGGACCGTCGGTGACAGCCACGGCGCGCACGTGTGCGTCCCGCGGCCGCGTGGGGTTCGGGGCGAAGCCCCGACCAGATACGATGAACGTGATCTGCGGAGGGTAATGTTGCGATATCGACGATTTGCGGCGATGGCGCTCGGCGTGACAATGCTGGTCGGTGACCACGCCTTCGCCGAGAACTGGCCTCATTGGCGCGGGCCGACCCGCGACGGCGTGAGCACCGAGACAAACCTACCGACCGAGTGGGACACGGAGACGAACATCGCCTGGACGCTCGAACTGCCGGCGTGGTCGGGGTCGACCCCAATCGTTTGGAACGACTGGGTGTTTCTCAATGTCGCGGTCGACGACGAGAACATCGAGCTCTGGTGCCTCGACCGCGATACGGGGCGGCTGATATGGCAGCGTCACCTGAGCGACGGCAACCGCCGCGCACGTAAGCAGAACATGTCGTCGCCGTCGCCGGTCACCGACGGCGAGCGCGTGTGGGTGATGACTGGAACAGGCATCATCAAGGCGTTCGACGTCGAGGGTACAGAGCTTTGGACGCGTGACATCCAAGCGTTGTACGGCCCGTTCGGTCTGAACTGGGGGTACGCCTCGTCGCCGTTGCTGCACGACAGCGCGCTCTACGTCCAGGTGCTGCACGGGATGCGGACGGATGACCCGTCGTATGTGCTGCGGATCGACCGAGACACCGGCGAGACGGTCTGGCGAGTCGAGCGACCGACCGAGGCGCGGCGCGAGTCGCCGGACTCGTATACGACACCGGCGCTGCTCCAGTATGACGGCACGACTGAGATCGTGATCACCGGCGGTGACGCCGTGACTGGCCACGATCCGGACAGCGGCCGGGAGCTCTGGCGTGCCGACGGGCTCAACCCGACGCGGAACGGCGCGTTTCGGATCGTCGCGTCGCCCATCGTCCAGGGCGAGATGATCTACGCGCCGACGCGCGTCGGCCCGTTGCTCGCGCTCCGGGCCGGCGGCCGTGGCGATGTGCTCGACTCACACGTCGTCTGGTCTACCGAGGACGGTCCCGACGTGCCGACGCCGGTGACGGACGGCGAGTACTTCTACATCGTCAACGACCGCGGTATCGTGTTTGTGTTCGACGCACAGACCGGCGAGGAAGTCTACGGCCGGCAGCGCGTGCAGACGGGAACCTACAGCGCCTCGCCCGTGCTGGCGGATGGAAAGATTTACGTCACGAACGAGCGCGGCACGACGACCGTGTTCACGGCGGGTCCAACGTTCGAGGTGCTCGCCGAGAACGTCCTCGATGACTACTGTCTCAGCTCACCGGCGATCTCCGACGGGCAAATCTTCATTCGGACGACCAGCCATCTCTACGCGATCGGAGAGCGCCGATCTGGCGCAGACTAGGGGCTCCTAGCCTGTCCAGTTCGGCAAAGGTGTTGACAGTTCCATCCGCGCGCTCGCTGCGCGCGCCGGCCTCACCGGGTGAGGTCGGCCAGGCCAGCGCATCCGCGACCACCCGTCGTTCGTCGGTCACGGTCAACTCGGGCGCACACCCACGCCTGGTGGTCCGCCGTTTCGGATTCAGCCCGTCGGCCCCGTAGCGCGTCAGCCGAGCCTGCCACCGATAGCACACCGTCCGAGACACGTCGCGCTCACGTTGCCACTGCGCTGCGCTACCTGCAGAACCCGCAGCCGGAACCTTTGTATGCTGCCGTCGAGGGTCATTGGGACCCTCCCTTTCGCGTCTCTTTGCCCGAAGAAACTGCGTGGAAGGATAGGCCAGGTGGCCCTCGTTCTGTCTCGGGTGTCAGACAACCGAGACTGCCAACACCAAAGCGAAACTGTTCGTCCTAGTCACGGGAAATACGATATAGCGCCGACACTGTCCGGACGAACAGGCTGCCGTTCGCGACAGCTGGCGACGCCAGCGTCCATTCGTTGAGTGAGTTTGTGCCGAGGAGTTCGAACTCTGGTCCCGCCTTGACGACGTAGGTGTCACCTTCTTCGCTGATCGCGAAGATCCGGCCGTTGTACGCCCACGGTGATGCGGTGAAGAGATTGCCGCCGCAGGCAAGGCGCTGCCGGGGATACACCTCTTCGCCCGTTCGCGCGTCATAGCAGATCAGGATGCCGCGGTCGAGGAGCGTGTAGTGATAGTCGCCGTAGACGAGCGCCGACGGGTTGTAGGACCCGAGCTGTGGATGCGACCAGACAATGTAGTCGTTGCTCGTCGAGCCCTCGGATAGCGTGATGTCGCCGCTGGCGCCCGGACGGATCGCGTAGACGGGTCGATTCGAATCGGCGGTGTAGCCGGAGTTGACGTACAGCAGCCCGTGACTCGCGAAGGGCGTCGCGACGTGAATCGACGACATGCCGGTTAACCCCCAGAGGTAGCCGCCGTCGAGGTCGTAGGCGCGCACACCCCCCGTCCCGGTCGTGATGAGCTCCGTGCGGACGTCGTTTTCCCAGATGAACGGTGTCGACCAATTGGAGTCCTCTTCACGGTCGCCCCGCCAGACTTCTTCGCCGGTCGCCGCATCGAACGCGGCCACGAACGACTGCTCCAGGCTGTCGTTGACGATAAAGACGCGGTCGTCGTGAACGACTGGCGACAAGGCCGATCCCCAGCGCTGCCGCATCTTGCGCGCTTCGATCGGGACGGTCCAGAGCGGCGTCCCGGCCAGATCGAACGCGAACAGCCCGACGTACCCCAGATACACGTAGACCCGCTCACCGTCGGTCACCGGCGTCTCGGAAGCATAGCTGTTCTTCTCGTGCTTGACGGACGGCGACGCGGTTCGAAGCGTGCGCGCCCAGCGGACCGTGCCCGTCTGGACATCGATGTCGAAAAGCACCCACCGGAGCGGCGCCGACGGCGTCTCGAGGTCGTCGCCGGTCATCGGGCCGTTGAACGAACGCGACTGATACTGGTTCAGCGGCCTGATCTCGGTCTCGACCCCCGAGGTATTGATGACCGACGTGACGAAGACATGGTCGCCCCAGACGATTGGCGAACTCCACGCCCGGCCTGGCACATCGATCCGCCAGACGACGTTCTCGCTCGGTCCCCACGTCTCGGGCAGTGCGGGATGATCTTTGGCGACGCCGCCGCGCAGCCCGCGGAACTGCGGCCAGTCCTCCGCGACGAGGGGTGCCGAGCATGCCATGGCGAGGGTCAGCGCGAGCAACGTCCGGTGAGTCTGCATCGGCGGCTCCCGTTGCGGTCCACTACACGACCCCCCTCGCCCGGAACGACCGGATGTCGTCGTCCGTGTACCCGGTCTCACGCAGGATGCTATCCGTATGCTCGCCCAGCAGAGGGGGCGCGATCTGGACGCGGCCAGGCGTGTCGCTCAGCTCGATGGGCAAGCCGATCATCCGGACGGTGTCGGCCGTCGGATGTGAGCACTCGACCACCTTGCCGCGATCGATCAGCTGCGGATGGGTGCAGACCTCGGCGATGTTGCGGATGCGCCCGCAGGGGACACCGGCGCCGCCCAAGAGGTTCATCCACTCCTGAATCGTTCGCTGCGCGGTGATCTCGACGACGATCGGGATCAGCTCCGCTCGGTGCTCCACACGGGCCGGAGCCGTGGCGAAACGCGGATCGTCGCGAAGGTCGTGACGATCGATCGCCCCGCAGTACCGTGCCCACAGTGAATCGTTCGCGATCCCGAGGTTGATCCAGCCGTCCTTGGCCCGCAGTGTTTGATAAGGGGCAACCGACGGATGGTCGTTACCGCGGCGAGTGGGGCTCTCGCCCGTCGCGAAGTAGCTCCCGGTGTTGAAGGTGAGCAGCGAAGCGACGGCGTCGAGCATGGCGATGTGCACCCGCTGACCGCGACCGGTCGTCTGTCGCGCGTAGAGCGCAAGCACGATGCCTTGCGCTGCCATCGATCCGGACGTGAGGTCCGCGATCGGCGTGCCGACCCGCGTCGGGGGGCCGTCCGCCTCGCCAGTGACGTCCATCAGTCCCGCCTCGCCCTGGACGATGAGGTCGTATCCGGGTCGGCGGGCATCTGCTCCCGTATCACCGAAACCAGAGATCGAGCAGTACACGAGACGCGGGTGGCGCGTCGCGACTGCCTCGTACTCGAAGCCGAGCCGCGCCATCACCCCCGGTCTGAAGTTCTCGATCAGGACGTCAGCGCCGTCGAGCAGCCGCCACAGAATCGCTCGGCCGTCGTCCGTTTTGAGGTCGACCGTGAGGCTTCGCTTGTTTCGGTTGACGGACAGGAAATACGGCGACTCACCGCCGAGGAACGGCGGACCAAAGGCTCTCGATTCGTCACCGTGGGTCGGCTCCTCGAGCTTGACGACGTCGGCGCCCATGTCCGCAAGCATCATCGTGGCGAACGGTCCGGACACGACGCGGCTGAGGTCGACGACGCGAATCCCGTCGAGTGGAGTCATGCGATGAGCCGTTCCGCGAGGTCGGTGAAGTCGCGTACCTCAATGTCCGGTTGGTGCGTCGAGTAGCCGAAGGGGCGTTGCCGGCGATTCACGTACACCGCTCGCATACCGCTCGCCTTGGCGCCGATGCAGTCGAACGGATGCGCGGCGACGTGGCAGATGGCGTCGATGTCTGTCGTCAATACCTCGGCGGTCGTTTCGTAGGTCACGCGGTGAGGTTTGAATGCGCCGGCCTGGTCGACGGACACGACGGCGTCAAAGCCAACGCCGTGGTGGCGCGTCGCGTTGTGCAGCATGTCGGTGTCGCCGTTCGAAAGGACCGCGAGCCGATAGTGACGGCGCAGCCGGTCGAGCGCGGGGGAGACATCGGGGAAGGGCGGCAGCCGTTCAATGGCCGCCACGAGGGTGCGGGCGTCTTTGTCCGTGAACGGCACGCCGGCCCGCGTCAGCGTATACGACACCGCCCGGCGGCCGATCTCCCGATACGGCGTGTGGGTGCCATCGATCAGCGCGTCGATCATCGAATCCTGATAATGCGTGCGACGCCACCAGGTCACGATGGAGTTCGCACTGCCGGTATACCCCTTCGCCTTGAGAAACGGCGTGATGGTCTCGACGAGACCGCGCTGCATGTCGACGATCGTGCCGTAGAGGTCGAACGTCAACACCGCCACGTCATCCGGAAACGTCGCCGCCATCACGATTCAGCGTCCGGCCGTCATGCGGCTGGCCGGAAATACAGCACCATCGCCGCGCCTACCGCCGTGATCAAGAACCCGAGATAGATCATCGGATTGGGCGCTTCCTTTGGCGGGTGGATCGCCAGTGACACGAGGACGTTCACCAAGGGCGCGCCCCCGAAGACGAGCGGCATGACGTAGAACGGGCGCCCGCCGGTCATGAACGAAAACGTGATGCAGGCGGCGCCGATCGCGCCGAGCGCACCCGCGCCGGTCGCCCAAGTCGTACCGGTCGCGTTGAAGCTGCTGGCGGTCAACTGGCCCTGTACACCAAGTGTAATGGCCGGGATCACGACCGCGATTAGAAAGTAGGCGACGCCGACACACAGCAGCGCGCGCAGCCCGCTCCCGAGCTGCACCTGTCCGGTATGTAGCGACGCGCCGTATGCACCCCACGACAGGACCGCACCGAGCACAAACAAAACCCACGTCATTCGTTTGATCTCCTTGAGTTAGTGAAAAGCGTGTGTATTGTCCGGTGCGCGGCGCCTGGCTGGCAAGGTGTGTATGCTGGACGGCGCATGACGGGTTGGGTCCTCGCCGTGGCCGTCGCCGCCCTCTACCTTCTCCATCAGGACATCTGGTTCTGGGACCGCGCGCGTCCGCTCGTCCTCGGTTTCCTACCGGTCGGGCTCTTTTATCACACGGTGTACTCCCTCGCGGTCGCCGCGCTCATGTGGGCGCTCATACGGTTCGCCTGGCCTGCGCACCTCGAACGGGAAGCGGAATCGGGCGACACGCTGGCTCCTCCCGAGCACGACTCGTGATCCCCGCGCTGGTCGTCTTCGCGTATCTGGGTGTCGTGCTCTACATCGGCATCTTCGCGTTCCGGCGTCCATCCGGTCCAGATGGCGCCGAAGGCTACTTCCTCGCCAACCGATCGCTTGGCCAGTACGTGTTTCTGCTGTCGCTGTTCGGCACGAACATGACCGCGTTCACCATTCTCGGGTCGGCGGGTCACGCGTTTGCGAACGGCATCGTGACCTACGGACTCATGGGATCGTCATCGGCATTTCTCATTCCGGTGATGCTCTACGTGTTTGGTACCCGCGTGTGGTCGCTTGGTAAACGCCACGGGTTTCTGACGCCGGTGCAGATGTATCGGGACCGCTGGGAGTGTGGACACATCGGCACGGTCATCTTCACGATGCAGGCCACGCTCCTCGTGCCGTACATCGTCATTGCGGTGATGGGCGGTGGCACGACGCTCAACGCTGTGAGCGACGGCATCGTTCCCTACTGGTTTGGAGGCCTCATCGTCGCACTCGTCGTCATGAGCTACGTGTTCTTCGGCGGCATGCGCGGTACAGCGTGGGTCAACACGTTTCAGACGGTGCTGTTTCTCACGTTCGGGGCCGCGGCGGTGATCTTCATCAGCGTGAGCATCGGCGGCTTCCCCCAGGCGATGGAGCGATTGCTGGACTCACCGGAGACGGCATCGTTGCTGACGCGGGAACGCGTGCCGCCCAAGTTCTTCTTCAGCTATATGCTGATCCCGTTGTCGACGATCATGTTTCCACACATCTCTATCTTCTGTCTCACGGCGCGTAAGATGGGGCAGTTCAAGAAGACCATCGTCTTCTACCCGCTCGCCATCCTGGCCATCTGGTTACCGTGCACGTTTCTCGGAGTGGCGGCCAACGCGATGCACGACGTGCCCGGGATCGACGCGAAGCTGGAGGCGCGCGCAACGCTTGCCGCCGAGCGCGACGCCCTTCCGGCGGAGGAGATTGCCGAACTGCAGCGTACGGCGGCCGGTGATGACGTCATTATCCTCATGCTCGAGCACTACGCACCTTTGTGGCTGGCCGGGCTCCTCGGTGCCGGCATCATGGCGGCGGTGATGGCCAGCGATTCGCAGATTCTGGCGCTTTCAACGATGTTCACCGAGGACGTGTTCGCGTTCTACGGCGGTGGCAACCGCTTCGGGCCGCAGGTGCAGGTGCAAACTGGACGGCTGTTCGTCGTCCTGATCGCGCTCGTGGCGTTTGTCATCGCGCTGCGCGCGCCGCCGGGAATCTTCGGTATTGCCGTCCAGTACGCCTTCTCGGGCTTCACGACGCTCCTGCCGCTGTTGGTCTCGGCGTTGTTTTGGAAGGGGAGTACGAAATGGGGCGCGCTCGCCGTAGTGGTCTGGACGGCGGCCACCGTGACGGGTATCGCCGTGCTCCAGGCGATCGTGCCGGCGCCGCCGCCAGGGACGGTGGTGCCGATCTGGACGGCCGGTGGCGTCGACATCATCACGCGCACGCCGGGCGGTACGGATGTGTGGGGCTATATGCCGGTGCTTCCCATGTTGATCGGCTCGACCCTCCTAATGATCGCGGTGTCGTGGATGACGCCAAAGCCGCGGGCAGCCACCCTCGCGCGGTACTTCTCGCACTAGATCACACCTCGACATCGCATCCGAGGTATCGCTCCGACAGCGGGGTCGGCCCGCCGGACAAACGCACTTCGCTTGCCCCCGGTTTCCCGTGCGGCGATCAACGGCTAGTCGGGGAAAGACGGATGCAGCTGCTAACTGCGCCTCGGGTTGACTGGAGGACCCGGATCACAGAGACGGTGATCGCCGATCTGGCGCTCCGTTGCGTTTCTCGGCGACATCGCGAGTCGGCGTGTCTCCACGGCTGATCGGATCGATGTCTCGACTGCGCTGTCGATCCTAGACGGGTCTGCTAGCCCGCCTCGGTGCGCAGTTGCCGCATCAGGTCATGGAGATCGCCGAGCACCCAGATGTCGGAAATCCGCCCGCCGCGCGTCTCGAATCGGGCCGCACCCTCGTACGCGATCGCGCGACCCGTGGCCGAGACATTAAAGAGTTCGCCGTTATGCGTGCCGCGGTAGCTCAGACGCGCAAACGCGGCCTGACCGACAGCGTCGACGGTCAGCTCGTCAATGTGGTTGTGAAAGTCTGGAAATGCTCGGTGCACCACGTCCATGTAGTCGCCGAATCCCGCGTGACCGACCGCGTGGCGACCCAGCGATCCCCGGAACGTGACGTCGTCGGTGAGCAGCGCCGGGATCAGCGTCTTGTCGAACTGATTCCACAGCTCATCATAGAAACGACGTACCAGCACCTCGGTCGTCAACGACCCGTCACCGGATCACGTGTGGCACGGTAGAAACAGGTGTCGAGGCCGTCGAGTGTGCCGCGGCGCTCGAAGATCATGAGGTGGTCGAGGAGCTTGCTCGACGCGCTGTTGGTCTCGTCGGTCGCCGCGACGACCTCGGCGAGCCGCAGCGTCCCGAAGATGTAGTCGAGCGCGGCGCGCGCCGCCTCCCGCGCGTAGCCGAACCCCCACACCCGACGCGTGAACCCGAACAGCAGCTCGGGTGCGTTGCGCCACTCGGCGAGCCGGTAACCACAGAACCCAACGAGCGGCTCTCCCGCAGCCTGATGCACCGTCCAGATCCCGTAGTGCCGCGTCTCCCAATCACCGGTGCTGCGCTCGACTGCCACCGCCACCCGACTCCGGGGAATGACCAGGTGGTCCCAGAGGTAGCGACGGACGTCCGGCTCCGTCCAGAGCGCGTGGAGTGCCTCGACGTGGCCCGGTCTTGCCGGCCGAAGCGTCAGACGTCTGGTGCGGATCGTCCCGTCAGTATGGTGTGCCACCGCCACTGTCGAGCATCCGGCGCGCCGCCTGACGCAATCTGGACTTGAACGCCGGCTGTACGACGATCCGTCTCCCCTAGAACTTTCCGTCGACCTCCCCGTCGTCATCGATCTTCGCTCGCTCTATCAACTCCTTCGGGATCCGGATCACCCGAGTGTTGCCCATGCGGACGATGCGTGTTCTGAATGATATTGCCGGTGGGTCACGGTCTACTAGCGCAGCAAGAACGCCGCCGCGACAATCGCCACCATCGAGACAACCAGCGCGAGCTTCGCGGCCGTCCCGACGACCAGGCCGATCCATGCGCCGAAGCCGGCACGCGTCGCGCCTTCCATGTTGCCGCGGCTGAAGTATTCTCCGCCGACGGCGCCGACGAAGGGGCCCACGACCAACCCGGGCAGACCCAGGAAGACGCCGAGCAGGGTGCCTGCGGCGGCGCCGGCGATCGCCCAGCGGCCGGCACCCGACCGCTGGGCCCCCAGGGCCGTGGCGCCGAACTCGACCAGGTAACATCCGGCCGTCAACAAGACGAGGACGGCCAACGTGCCTGCGCCTGCGTGGGCGAAGCCGTCGAGCCAGAGCAGCCAGACGAGGCCCCCCAGCACGAAGGCCGCTCCAGGAAGCCCCGGCAGCACGGTCCCGATGACGCCGACGACCACGACGATAACAGCCAGCGCGACGAAGAGATACGTCATATGGAGCCCGTGGTGCCAGTCCGGCGTCGCATCGAGACCGTCAGGTCGGATACATCGTCGGTCGAATACAGCGCGACGTTGACCACTGGCTCTTCAGTACGGGCCGCCAGGCGAGGCGCGGGCAGGCGACTGGGCGGCGTCAGGATCCGCCGCGACTGCAGCACCACCTCGGTGATCACGGGCGGCACGGACCAGCAGATCCAGGCAGATGCCGTGAGCTGCTGGTCCAGCGTGCTGACGCCAGCGACCTGCGTGGCGCAGACGAAGACACGGAACAGCACGAACGCGAAGGTCGTGACGTAACTGCGGATCATCCACTCCTGGTGCTGCGCGATCTGCCGGCGCCGAATGGCCACGTAGGCCATTCCGTGGTCAGCAGCCAAATGACACCGAGCGTCGCGAGCGCCAGCCCGAACACCCATCCGAAGTCAGTGAGCGCGGCCAGCCGGAAGGCCGCGAGCGAACCGAGGGCGACGGCGGTCATGTACGCGATGCCAATTGTTCGGTCCAGCGCCATCCGCCGGCGCGCGAACCCCAACCAGAGCTGGCCCGGTCCGGTCCGGAGTACGACCGTGCCGAAGGCGACGTACGCGAGGACTCAGCCGCGCTGTAGGTCGTAGCGACCGAGAAACGCCTCGTTGAACGTCAGATACGGGACGGCGATGAGAACCCGGAACACGAAGGCCGATGCGAGCACGGCGCCGAGGCCGATTGTGCGGGCCGTCGAAGGTCGGCGTAACGGTCGGGGGACATCAAGCGCTACCGCCAGTGTGGTCATGATCATTCCTTAGCGCGTGACTGTCACCGATGCCTGTCGAAACCCCCCGAGTCCTGCGAATCGTGCCGCGTCGCCGAGCTCGTGCTCAATCCTGAGGAGACGGTTGAACTTGGCGGTTCGTTCGCCCCGACATCCAGACCCGGTCTTGATGTGACCGCACCCGGTCGCGACCGTGAGGTCGGCAATGAACGTATCCTCGGTTTCGCCGGACCGGTGCGACACGTAGGCCCCGTACCCGTGCTCCTGGGCGAGTCGCACAGTCTCGAGCGTCTCCGAGACCGTGCCAATCTGGTTGAGCTTCACCAGAATGGAGTTGCCGACCGCGCGGTCGATGGCCCGCTGCAGAATTGTCGGGTTGGTGCAGAAAATATCGTCGCCCACGAGCTCGATGCGGTCTCCCAATTCTCGCGTCAACAGCTCCCAGCCGTCCCAATCGTTCTCGGCGAGAGCGTCCTCGATGAGCACGATCGGATACTGATCGACCCAGTCCCGCCACAGCTCGACCATCTGCTCCGTCGACCGGGCCGACTGGTCCGATTTGAAGGCGACGTAGCGCCCGTCTTGCCACATCTCGCTGGACGCCGGGTCGAGGCAGAGCACGATGTCGGCCCCTGGCCGATAGCCGGCATCCTCGATGGCGGTGAGAATGAGCTCGATTGCATCGCGGTTGTCTTCGAGATCGGGCGCGAACCCGCCCTCGTCGCCGATGCCGGTGGACTTACCCTGGCTCTTGAGCAGCGCTTTGAGCGCGTGAAATGTCTCGATTCCCATACGCAGCGCCTCGGCGAACGTCGGGGCGTTGTGCGGCGCGATCTTGAACTCCTGGAAATCGACTGTGTTGTCGGCGTGACGACCGCCGTTGATGACATTCAGGCAGGGGACCGGGAGGATTGCGGCGGCGTCGCCACCCAGATACCGGTAGAGCGGCACCCCCTTGGCGCGCGCGGCCGCGCGTGCCACCGCCATCGACACGCCGAGAATCGCGTTCGCGCCGAGGCGCGACTTGTCCGGCGTGCCATCGAGGTCGATCATGAGCTGGTCGATAGCGGACTGGTCCGTCGCATCGTGTCCGGCGAGGGCGGCGTTGAGTTCGGTGTTCACGTTGGCGACGGCCTGCAGGACGCCCTTGCCGCCGTACCGCTCGCCGCCATCACGCAGCTCGGTCGCTTCACGTTCACCGGTCGATGCGCCCGACGGGACCCGTGCCTCCGCGGTTGTCCCATCGTCCAGATGCACGCGCGCCTCCACGGTCGGGTTGCCCCGCGAGTCGATCACCTCCAACGCGTCAATTGCCAGGATTCGCATCCTATCGTTGTCCTCCGAAGGTGCAGCTGGAACCGCTCCCTCATTATTGTCTCCCGATTCTTCGGGTCTCAAGGACTCGGTCCTTGATATGGTCACGACACTATGCGCCGCGACATCAAAACCCTGTTTAAGTTCGATCTGCCAGCGACAGACGAGGAAGTGCGCGCCGTGGCGCTCCAGTTCGTCCGCAAGGTGAGCGGCTTCAACAAGTTGTCACAGGCGAACCACGCGGTCTGCGACAGGCGGTGGACGACGTCGCGCTGGTCGCGCGTCACCTTGTCGACGACTTGACGACCGCTGCCCCTACTCGCGATCGCGATGAAGTCGAGGCGCAGGCAGCGCAGCGCTTCGGCGCGCCCGCTCAGGAAACCTCGCTTCGTTTCTATTTGTGCGCTCGCACGACGGCGTCATTGAGCGTGACGCCGATGCCCGGGCCGTCCGGCACCGGGAGGGCGCCGGCCGAGAACTGCTCGGGCGGATCGACGAGCTCGCTTCGCCACGGTACTTCGTTCCATTGGTATTCGAGGATGTCGAAATTTCGCATCCCCGCGCACAGCTGGGCGGATGCCGCCGTGCTCACCGGTCCGCTCGGGTTGTGTGGCGACACGAGGACCTCGTGACCCTCGGCGATGGTCGCGATCTTTCGCAGCTCGGTTATGCCGCCGCAGTGTTTGACGTCGGGCATGATGATGTCGACGGCGCGTTCGCGGCAGAGCGGCGCGAACCCCGCGGTCCCGAACAGGAATTCACCGCCGGCCATCGTCTGGGAAATGGCGTCGTGGATCGCTTTCGTACCGTCGAGATCGGTCGGAGGGACCGGCTCTTCGTACCACGACAACTGCTGTGGCTCGAGTCGGCGCGCGACGTCGACCGCGAGGTCGACGTCGAAGTTACTGTGGACATCGATCTTGAGTGCGATGTCCTGACCGATCGCCGATCTCATCGCTTCGATGCAGGCGACCCCGAGGTCGGTCGCGCGCGCCACGTCGTCCGCCGGCTCATCGAGCGACGGAAACCCGTCGAACGGCGCCGCCTTGACCGCGCGGAAGCCATCCTCGACCGCCTGGCCCGCGGTGGCGGCGAACCCTCGCGGCGACCGATCGGTGGTGGCCCGGTTGATGTTGGCGTAGACGGGCAGCGAGGGCCTGAGCTGGCCACCGAAGAGATCGTAGAGCGGCGCGTCGAGCGCCTTGCCGACGAGGTCCCACTGGGCCTGCTCGATGGCGCTGAACGCGGTTGCCAGCCTGCGGTTACCAGTTCCGGCCGACCTCAGTCCGCGCGCGCGGTAGCGTTCGATCTCGAACGGCGAGGCATCGCGGACGAGATCGAAGAATCGCTCGAGCTCAGGAAGGTCGGTCAGCCGTCCCATCGAGGCTTCGCCGAGCCCTGTCAGGCCGGTGTTCGTGACCAATCGAACGAAGAGCCAGTTCGTGCGGACGGTCGCGCGGACGACGATGACCTCCATGCCACTGATGCGGAGCGCCCGCTCGGCCTGGCCTCTCGGAAGCCCAGGGGCAGCTGCCAGGACCTCCGACGACCACCACGGGAATCCGACCAGCGCGGGTGCCGCGCGGAGGAAGTGGCGACGAGTCGAGGGAGCAGGCTTCACGGGTAGTCGCAAGACGAGACAGCTATTGTATGCCGGCGTCGTGCACTGCTGCGCGCAGCGGGCGATCCAGGTTGCCCCGCTGAGACGCCGTGACCATCTCCAGATCGTGTCAGGTGGGCGGACGCGGTGCACCGTTCTGCGTTGGGGCAGCGGCGGCCACACGTCGGCGGGAACGATCGACACCGCGTGCGCCCACTGCTCCGTGAACCCGCGGCGGCGATACGTCACATCGTGGAGGAGTTCGCGTGGGTACGGGCAAGCCGCTGGAATAACACTTGGTAATGCGACGGGCGGAGCACATTGACGTCGTCGAGCTGGAAGACCGCAAGACGCCGAAGCGCGCGGCGAACGTGGCCGTGATGAATCGGGCCGTGCGGGGGAGGTCGGTCGAGTCCCTGCGCGGCCAACGAGATGCGCCGCGCTTCCCTGGCAGACAGCTCCGTCGGTCTCACCTTCCCTCGCCGTGTGCGGTGACCGAGCGCCGCACCGGCGTGCGCAGGAGCGCGACATTGGTGGCGGGGAGCGCGAGCGTCACTCCCCAGCGGGTCGCAATCCAGTCGAACGTCGCCGGATCGTAGAAGCCGACGTGCGTCACGTCGCGCGCATAGCGCGACCGGTCGAACGACGCGATGTTGCTGACCCACCTGGTCATGATGGCGAGCCAGCCGCCAGGCACAAGCGCGCCGAACAGCCGGTCGAGCTCGCTGGCGGGATCGTGGAGGTGCTCAATCACCTCGCTGGCGGTGATGAAGTCATACCGGCGATGCCACACCGTGGGGTCTGGTTCGTAGAACACGTCATAGAGGTCGACGATCATGCCGGCCTCGCGCAGCATATGCGCCAGCGCGGGCCCGGGGCCGCACCCGAAGTCCAGACCATGCGCGCCGCGCGAGATCCGATTGAGCAACGGCACGGCCAGCGCGGAAAGAAACCGCCGATAGCCGGGATCGGATGTATCGTTGCGGTGCTGGTCGTAGCGAGCCCTCTCCGACGCAGCATCCGGATAGTCCTCGCGCGCGACGAAGACGAGCGCGCACCTCTCGCAGCGCCAGTAGTCGCGTGCGCGCCCGTGATGGTGCGGCGTCGGTCCCGGTGCGTGACACAGCGGGCAGTCGGCGGGTGTTGCCATGTGATGCGTGGCAACTCTAACCCCAGAGTTCACGTGAGTCGCTCGTCTCGCTGGTTTTGGACGACGACGGCTGCGCTGCGCCTCGGTTTGCTATGTTCCCTCGTCGCTCCCGGCCCTCGCCGCCCAGCCCGACGCAAGACGTTGTCAACCGGAGCGAACTCTGGGGTTAGTCGGGAAACGCCGCGTTGTCCGTCACCTGCCGCGCCTGCGACAGGTAGCGCTGCTCGTGCATCGCTTGGACGGCGAACATGCCACCGATCGGCAGCTTGAGGATCGCGAGCGCGGGGGACGGCACCTTCACACGCGCGAGGTCGAGCCCGTTCGCTCGCTGCGGGCAGAGATCCGAGCGGCGACTGGCGCCGAACTCGTCGAGCACGGCCTGGGCATCGTGCTCGGTGGTCGCAGGGTGTAGTCTCCAGGGCTCTGGGTGGCGCCCTCTGTGACGCGGCGTGTACGACGCGAGTCAACACGCCGTAGCGGAACGGTCCGTCACCCCGGACGCCGGCGGCGTGGGCCGCCGGCGTGGCCTCCAGGATCGCGGCACTGAAGAGCCGCGCACTGACGTTGAGGTCCACGAGACACTCCGCCATCGACCAGCGCCCGAGGACCGGCCGCCAGTTGAACTGCGCGGGTGACACATCTGCCAAGAGGTCCGCCGCCGTGTGGCGGTTCGCATCGAACTGCCTTTGGTGGGCAGCCAGCTCTGGGGTGAGCCCATCGGTCACGTGTGCTCGGGGCGTTGCCGGTGCGCGATGACGGCACGACGACGCCCGAGGGTCAATGACTCATCATGTGGAGCAGGACGTTAATGCCCAGCCCGTACCCATCGGGGGAAAACTGTTCGAAGAACCGAGGATCGTCTGCCTCACGCTCCCACGCGTCGGCCACATCCGTGTTGTGCGTCATCACGACGAGGAAGCGGCCGTGCTCGTCGCTGATGGCGCGCATGTGCGCGACCTCGCTGTCGGCGCCGCGCTCAGACGTCGTCCGACCGCGATTCCCGTACCAGAACTGGATCGCGGTGATCTGCGGGACCTTGGTGACGTGCGTGAGCGCGCGAAAAACCGGGTGATCGAGCGGTACATCTCGGATGGGATACTGCGATGGGGGCAGCACGCGCGCGATCTCGCTCTCCCAGTGCTGCCAGGCACGCGTGCCCCAGAAATCATCGACCCAGAGGAATCCGCCCTTCAATAAGTACTCGCGCATGCGCGCCGCTTCTTCGACGCTGAACCCGATGGTCCCGACGTCCGATGCCATTGTGAACGGGCAGTTAAAGAGCGCATGGTCGGTCATCCGCACGACCCAGTGGTTGGGGTCACCACGCTGGTCGGTACTGATGCGCGCGGTCGTGAGATCCTCGAAACGCAGCATCAGGTTGATGCCGGCGTACGGGTAGTCGGTCGACCAGCCCATGCCCAGCCGCTCGTACCGGACTTGGTTGTACATGATCTTGCAGAAGGCGAAATCTCGGTCGGGGAACGATGGGGGCGGAAACCGCGGAGGCAGGTTGCCCTCTCCCACACCCCATCCCCACTGAGCGTGCCCCACCGAGAGCAGGCCGAGCAGCACGAACGCGACGGCGAAGGACACAATGCGTCGTGTCATGGAGCGGCGCCTGTGTCGTATCTTACCATGCGCCCTCCGACGGTCATCGCGTATGATGGGCGCCGAATGGGGACTAGCCGGAACGAAATCATGATGAACGGATGCTTGTATCGACGGACATTGCTCTTCGTGGTCGGGTTCGGCTTGACCGCGGGGATGGCTTCGGCGCAGCACGAACATGGAAACGCGGAGGCCGAGGGACCCGAGTTGCCGGAGAGCTTCAGCGAGCCGATGCCGATGCTGCCGGCCGCACTCGGCGAGCACGCGCATCGCATCTCCTCCATGAACGCGGAGGCCCAAGCCTACTTCAACCAAGGTTTCCAGCTCATGTATGCGTTCGCCAAGGAGGACGCGGCGCGATCTTTCCGGGAAGCGTGGGAACGCGATTCCGACTGCGCCATCTGCTACTGGGGCGAGGCGTGGGCGTGGGGGTCGTATCTCAACGGCCCGATGCGTCCGTTCGAGGCGCCTCATGCCTATGCGGCGATCCAGGCGGCGCGAGCGCGGCTCGATCACGCAAGCGACAGCGAACGCGCCTACATCGAGGCGATGGCTGTGCGTTACGTCGAAGACTTCGACCCGGACACGCGCCGGGACCAAGACACAGCGTACGCGGACGCGATGCGTGGGCTGGCGGAAGCGTATCCCGATGACCTCGACGCGGTGACTTTGTACGCCGACGCCCTGTTTCTGCTGGAGCCGCGGCGCGGCACGCGCGACCTCGCCGATCCTAACGTCCAGCGTCTGCACGGCGTGCTCGAGAGCGTCCTCGCACGGAACATCCGACATCCCGGCGCCTGTCACCTGTACATCCACGCCACGGAGTCGACGACTCAGCCGGACAAGGCTGCCGCGTGTGCCGAATACCTCGGTAGCGCGATCCCGGGCGCGAGCCACATCAACCACATGCCGTCACACACGTGGAACGAGATCGGCCGCTGGGGCGACGGCGTGCGCGCGAACTTGAAGGCGTGGCACTCTGATCTCAAGGCTGACATCGGAGAGGGCCTTGCGATTTATCCCTCGCACAACCTGCACATGCTGCTCTTTGCGGCCGCGATGGATGGTCAGGGCGCGGTTGCCATCCAGGCCGGCAAGGACTACGCGGCGCTCACGGATGACAGCGTGTTTCAAGTGTTGACGCTGACGCGGTTCGGTCGTTTCGACGAGGTGCTCGAGGTGACTGACCGACCAGCGCAGGAGGCCTCCGGCGGTCTGTGGGATTTCGCGCAAGGGTACGCACACCTTCGGCGCGGTGATGCCGATTTTGCGCGTGTCTATCTCGATCGCGTGCTGGCGACCGCCGAGACCACGACGGCCCGCTTCCAGTTCGATTCGGCCAAGCTCCTGCTTGGCACCGTCGGGGCGATCCTCGAAGGGGAGATCCATCGCGACGCGGGCGATTTGACGGCGGCCATCGCGTCGTTCGAGCGCGCGGTCGAGATGGAGGACGACCTGGAGTACTCGGAGCCTGAGCCATTACCGTTCTCCGCACGGCACTGGCTGGGCGCGGCGCTGATCGAGGCTGGGCGTCACGCGGATGCCGAGCGCGTCTATCGTGATGAACTGACTGACCATCCACACAATGGATGGTCGTTATTCGGGCTACAGGCCGCGCTGTCGGGCCAGGGTCGGTCGTTGGGTGAGGTTGATGAGGCGCTCGACGCGAGCTGGGCCCGGTCGGACACGTGGCTGCGAGCCTCGAGGTTCTGACTCGCGCCACGACTCGTAAGGCGCGACAGCGCGCCTCGCGCCCGCGGAGGCTTGTGGCGAAGCCCCATCTAAGGTTGGATGACGACGTACGCGATCCGCGCGCGCTTCCAGGTGTAGGTCACGTGGACGCGGCCATCCCGCGTCTGGATCATCGCCGGGTAGGAGTACTCACCTTCGGCATCCTCGAGTGTCAGGAGCGGACGCCAGATACGTCCATCGGTCGACTGTGCGAGGGCAAGACGCCCTCGCCCGCGTGTCGTCGGGTTATAGGCGAGCCAGTAGCGTCCGTCGGCCAGTCGCAACGCGTCGATGCCTGCGCTCGGGTTTGGAAGTGTCGTGGCGGTCATCGGTGACCACGTGCGCCCGCCGTCCTCTGACCACGCCTCGGTGATGACATGCTCGCGGCTCCGGCACAGCACCTGGATCCGCGTAGGCGAGTGGACCAGGATGGTCGGCTGGATCGCCCCGAACTCGCTTGTGTCGTTCAGCGGATCGGACCGCTGCCACGCCGCCGGGGACGTGAGGGTTGCCAGGCTCCAGTCGCCCGGTCGCGACGGCTCGAACCGTTCCATGTGCGAGACCCATCCGTCGTGTTCGGTACTCGATCCCGCGAGCAGCACCCCAGACTCGAGCTGGATTGGCTTTGCTCGGATCGGCCCAAAGGTGCCATCGGGCAGTCGGACCGCGCCCGACCAAGTGTGGCCGGCGTCGCTCGATGTGCGTATGAGCCCCCACCATTGCCGCGGGCTCGGGCCCACTTTGTAGAAGAGCAGGAGCGGGCCGGACGGCGGCTGGACGAGTACCGGGTTCCAGCAGGGATGGCGGGCGCCGTTAGACCCCACGCCGTTCGCGACCTCCACTGGAGCGGACCACCCTGCGCCGTCGTGACGCGACAGCCAGATCCCGACGTCGGCGTGACCCTCGGCAGTCCCGCCAAACCACGCCGCCACGAGTCCCCGTTCAGTCTCGACGATCGTCGAGGCGTGGGCGGACGCAAACGGTGCGTCGACGTAGATGTGTCCGGCGTGGACCACCGCATCGGCTGGCGACTGGCCAGCGGCCACGGTCGCCACCGACCACACCGCGGCAAGATAGCCGAGCACCGAACGGACACGCGTGTGTCTCATGCCGACTCGCCGGCTCCCGCGCCGCCGGCGCCTCTGGCCGCGGCAGCGAACGGGAGGCGACTTCCACGGACGGCCTCTCGGTACGCCGCGCGAAGCCTACTTCAACATCGAGTAGTCGGTCGGGTCCATAAAGACGGCGTCAACATTGGAGACGATCCGCCCGTCGCGCTGGGACTCCTCTGCCACCTTCGACCACTCCGGATCCGCCCGGAAGGCATCCCAGTTCGCAGCGGCCGCTTCCCGGCTTGGGTGCGAGATGATGTAGATCAGGGTGTTGTCGGACATCGGTGAATCTTGCGGGACCCAGTAGCCGACGTTCTTCATGCCGTGCTTCTCAAAGATCCGCGTCGTGTGCTCGCGGAATCGGGCATTAAGGGCATCCAGGCGGCCCGGGTGCGCGGTGTATGTCCGCAACTCGAACACCTGGCCCGACTGCGCCTCGGCGACGCTCCCGAACTGCGCGAGGTTGCCGGCCGCGAAACCGATAGCGAACACCGTGACGCCGGCGAGCAGAACCCGTTTGTGCTTCAACATGAGGTCTCCTTCGAACACGAGGCGGACGAGGGTCTGAATAATCTGCCGCCAATGATAGTCCCGACCGCGCTTATCGGGAAGGGTAGCGGTCGGTCAGCCGCTGTCGGTCGCGCTCGGTGAGTCGCATGTACTCAGGTGTATCCGACGCGAGCTCAGAAGTCCGACAGGGGCCGCACATGAGCGACGTGGGGTCGCGATTGTGGGTCAGCCCGAGCGTGTGACCAAGCTCGTGGGCGATCACGTTGCGCGCGATGTTCGGGTTTCTGGCCATTGCCTCGCGATCGGATTCGATCGCGACGAAGTGGCCTGCGTGTCGCGGGAGGGGCCACGCGAACGACATCAGATTCTGACGCGAGAGCAGCAGCACCACATCGGCATCGAGGTCGGTGATCTCCCCCGGGGGGGCGGGCTCAGATGGTCCGCCCCGGAGGCGGCCGGCGCGCTGGGAAATCGATCGTGCGTAGTTCTCCAGCGTGCGAGTTTCCGGCGCCCCGATGACGATCTCCTTCACGAGCCGCACGTCGAGTCCGAGATCTATAGTTGTTTCGTTCCAGAACTTGATCGCGTCGAGCGTCATCGGGAGGCGAACGTCATTCGTGTCCGGGCTGAAGATGCGAACCTGAATATTGGAGCCTTGGGCGTGGCCGACAAGCGGTGCGAGCGGAAGCACGGCCAGGACGACCGCGTGGGTAGCGCGAGAGAGTCGCAAGACCTGAGAGGCTATCACGGGCGAGACGGCCGTGGCGCACGAGCTGCGATGATGCGGTCGGTCACAGCCTTCGGGACGTGAGGCCGGCTAGCAAGCCCTCGAGGTTGTCCGCGTGGACTGTGCACGTGCGGGCCTCGTCCGCTGTGAGGACCCCGGTGGCTACGAGCCGGGCGAGTGGTTCCTCAAGCGTGAACGTGCCGCTCGGGCGGGTGATGGTTATTTCCTGATGCAGGTGCTGCAAGGCGTTCCGTCGGATGTGCTGGCGTGCGCGGTAGCCGGCCACCAGTAGTTCGGCGGCCGGCACGCGACCGGCGCCGACGCGCGGGAGCATGGTTTGGGTCATGATCGCGGCCAGCGCCATGGAGAGCTCCTGCCGTGCCGTGGCCTGTCGTTCCGTCGAAAACGAATCGGCTACCCGGGAGACGGTGGACGCGACCTCGCTGGTGTGCCCGGTCGAGAACACGAGACATCCCGTCTCGCCAGCCGCCAGCGCGATGCGCATCGTCTCCGTGTCATGCATCTCTCCAACGACGATGACGTCGGGCGACTGGCGCAGCGCCGCTCGCAGCGCAGTGGGGAAGTCGGGGGCGTCGATGCCGATCTCAACCTGTTCGAGTACGCATCACCGATGCGGATGCTCGTATTCGATTGGGTGCTCGATCGTGATGATGTGTTTCTCATCCCGCCGACTGATGACGTCGACGAGCGCCGCGAGTGTAGTCGTCTTGCCCGATCCAGTCGGACCGCCGACGAGCACCATGCCGCGGGTGATCTGTGTCAGCCGTGCAATACCGTCCGGGAGGTTGAGTGCTGGGAGACGCGGCGGTTCCGTCGGGAGTACGCCGATGGTCACGGCAGCGCGTCCCCGCTCGCGATGGATGTTCAGCCGGAATCGACCGAGTCTGCCCCGTGTCAATGACGTGTCCGCGATCCCGTGCGCGCGATATCGCTGCGCGACATGGTCGGGCAGCGCAGGGAGCACGGCCGCCTCGATGTCGTGTTCATCGAGCGGTGCGGTGCCGAGCGGCTCGATGGTGTCGTCGAGGCGAAGCGCCAGCGGCCGACCGGTGCCGAGGAACAGGTTGCTTCCTCTACGCTCGGTGAGCATCTCGAGTCAGCCGTGCTGGCTCGCTCGACGACGCCGCTTTCGGCCAGCTTCCGAGCGCGCCGGCCAGCCGGTCCAGTTCGGACGAATCAGCCATCGCCTCTCAGCGCGGGGACGATACCTGGGTGTCGAGCAGATCGATCAACAGCTGCGCGCGTGCAAGCGGTCCGTCCAGCTCCAGAAGATCCTGGCGATCGAGCGGGTCGATGTCGGCGTATTGCGCGATGCCGTTGACGAGGTTCTCGTCGGGCAGTGCCTGCGGCGGGCGATTCGAGCTGGGCACGATGGCCATCAGCAGCGTAGTGAGCTCCGCGCGCTGCTCGGCCAGCGCCGCGCGGTCGGCGTCGGCGGTGCTCTCGTGGAGCGCCTCGACATGGGCCAGCCGGTAGGGCCGACTGTGATCCTCGCTCGTCACACGGAACTTCACTAGGCCGTGCAGGAGGATGTTGTAGCTACCGTCGGGCAGGGCTTCAACGTTTGCGATGCGCCCCGCGCACCCGATCGCATAGATCGGTGGCCGTCCCTCGTAGTCCTGCTCGTATCCCGGTAGCAGCATCACCATGCCAATCAGACGGTCGCCGTTCAGCGCGTCGGCCACCAAGGCGCGGTAGCGCGGTTCGAAGATGTGGAGCGGCCGCGCCATGGAGGGGAACAGCATCACGTCGGGAAGCGGGAAGATCGGAATGGTCGATGGTAGTGTCTGTGCGGGCGGTGGCGAAGGCTGCGCCGATCCGGACGCCTGTGCCCCCAGCATCACCGCGACACAGATGGCGCAGACAAGGCTCGGCAGCCTGAGCGGTGTGTCCACGAGTCCTTTCGTCTAGCCGGCCTGCGGGTATCGCCCTACACCGGTCATAACCCAGACGACGATGCCGGCTGCCAGGATGTGCATCAGCATCAACACGCTCACTGCCGCGATGCTGGCACCGGGAAACTGCGCTCCCGCCCCGTCACTCCAGAGCCAGATGTCGGGTACGAGCGACAGCACGAGCGCCGCGGCGGCCACCCGTCGAAACAGACGAACCGGATGATCGAAGAAGCGGCAAATGATCGCGAACGCGACCACGCCGCCGCCGACCCCGATGGCCGTGAAGAAGATCGTGGGCGCCGGGCCCACCAGGGGTGGAAACTCCGGCGGAATCGCGAGAGCGGCGGTCGACACCCACCAGAGTGCCACGTTGGCGACGAGCGCCCCCACGAGTGCCCCGAGCCCGGTCAGCCACAGGCGTGCTGGCTGGTTGCCGCGCACGTCCATATCTACTTCCTCCGTGACGAGCCTACCGCATCACACGTCGGCCAGTGTGAGCGGCTGTGGCTGCTGGCCATCCCCGTCGGTGAACCCGTAGTCTTGTGCGACCGCCCATGGGGATCAGGCGCGTGGCCCGTTGAGGGCGAGAATCGACCCGAACAACACGACGCCGGCCACATCGAAGAGGGGCACCGTCAAGCCCGCCAGGCCGGCTGCCGGGCCAGGCGCGAGGAGGAGGGCGGCGGCGACGAAGACAGCCAGACGCAAACCGAGCCCCAATGGATTCCTGAGCTGGCCGGCAATGCCGGCGGCGAAACAGGTCACCCCAAGCGTGGCAATGGTCACGGGCGCCAGCATCGACAGCCAGCTGGCCGGCTCACCGGTCGCTGTCAGCATCAGGAGCTCCGGGCGATACACGAACATGTACGGCAAGGTGAACCCGACGAGCGCGAACCGGAACGC
>CAZYFH010000009.1:0-125111 GCA_964646815.1 uncultured Vicinamibacteraceae bacterium
ATTTGAGGGGGGCTGTCCTTAGTACGAGAGGACCGGGATGGACGAACCTCTAGTGTACCAGTTGTCGCGCCAGCGGCAGTGCTGGGTAGCTACGTTCGGAAGGGAGAAATGCTGAAAGCATCTAAGCGTGAAACCCTCCCCAAGATGAGATCTCCCTGAGCTTCGGCTCCTGAAGGCTCCTGGAAGACCACCAGGTATATAGGCCAGATGTGTAAGGGCGGTGACGCCTTGAGCTTACTGGTACTAATCAGCCGTGAGGCTTGACCATATTTTTTACTGCGTTGGGGAAGCTACCGTTTGTTGGGTATTTAGTTGCGATCTTTGACAAGATTCCTGCTGTGATGCGGCATACGCATACGGCGGGGCCGGACACTCGACGGATGTTCGAGGTTCGGTTTTTTCGTTTTGTGAGGGTTTCCCGGTGGTCATAGGAGAGGGGAAACACCCGTTCCCATGCCGAACACGGCAGTTAAGCCTTCTACCGCCGATGGTACTGCGGGGGTAACTTCGTGGGAGAGTAGGTCACTGCCGGGATTATTTCTACTAACCCGCTGATTCAAACGAGTCAGCGGGTTTTTCCTTTTAGAATAAACATTTTACAGTCACGATGTGTTCGACCGTTCTGGTCGAATACCCCCGCTTGCTGACTGGACAAAAGTGGACAAAACTACCCTCGAATAAGATTCTACTTTTCCATCAGTGCAACCTTTACTTCTCTTTATTTACATGATAAGTTTACGTTACATATCTAAATTAAGAGAAAGTTATGACTGATTTAGTTCCAATTTTAGGAATCCTAACGGGAATCATCATCCCAGTATCAGTATTTATCTGGCAATATTATGAAGGTAAAGGCAAGAGAGAAACTGCGCTGGAGATAGCTAAACACTTGGATGATCCTTCTAAAGTTGAAACATTGTTAGGTATTTTTGACGAAAGAAAAAAGGAGCCAATTGATTATCGTAGAGGAGGAGTAATCACCATTTTTGTAGGCATTGGTATCTATCTTCTTGGAGTTGTTGCTCTAGGATCTCTCTTTGAAGGCATTGGGCTTTTAGTTGGTGTCATAGGGGTAGGCACTATGATTGCTGGATATCTATACCCAAATACTAGTGAAGAACTAACAAATGCTGTCGAAGAATTTGAAAAGAAATAGTTTTGGGCAAGAATCACAAAAAGCTCTTGAATAATCTTGAGGAAGTTAGGAAATCTGCTGGCTTAACTCAACAAGAACTTTCTGAGAGTGCAGAAGTATCAAGGAAAAGTATTAATGCTATTGAAAACGGGATCTATGTGCCCTCCACTGTTCTCGCACTAAAGATTGCTAAAACACTCAAATGCTCTGCCGAGGATTTATTTCAATTGCCCTGATTTCATCTTTAAACCAGACAAAACAGACGAAGATGCTATCCACGTGCGGGTGCTGGGAAAGCACAGTCGCGGAGGACAAGCGGTGCACCGCGCGAAGTAAACTGGCACGCTGGATCGGTACTGAGGATCGTTAGGAGAGTTCCTGCTCCTTGGGGTTCAGGGGGCCGGGTTCCAGGTGCTGGTTCCGGAGTACGAAAATCGTCACCCTGGGCCTTGAACTTCGTACGGTGAACGTTGAACCCAGAGCGCATGGGTCCATGAGCGTCTCGTACACCCCTATCCCCGTCGAGTTCGCGGGCGAACGGAAGATCCGGGCGCGGAACAAGATCAGCTACCGGCTTGCACATTGGCCGATCTGGATCTGGGTCTTCTTCCTCGTCCCCGCCCCCCTGACGGCCGACCTGTTCGAGCAAGGATTCGATCAGCGGATGGCGGTCTGGTTGACGGTCGTTCTGGTCGGCACCGGCACCGCAGGCCTCCGGGGGCGCCTGCCCGGCGTCGAGCCGCGCCCGTATATCATCCGGTTCACCGAGGACAAGCCGAACCCCCTCTACAGGCGCGTCTGTTACACGTTCGCCTGGAGCGCCGTGCTGACGTTCGCGCTGCTCAACATGGCCGGCCTCGTCTGGGCGGTTGTGGCCGGCGAATGGACGCTCAGCCAGCTCTACCGTACCGCCTACCTGCCGATGGCGTTGGTGATCTGGACGCTCGGCGTGGTGGGATGGCTGCCTCGGGTCAAGTCCTCGACCAAGGGCGAAGGGCACGAGCGCCGCTACTTCTACGGGTCGGTCTGGGCGGTTTGCCTTGCCCAGCCGACACTGTGGCTGCTGTGGGGTGTCACGCCGGCCGGACGTGGGGGAGATGTCCTGAAGCTCGCGGTGTTCGTGGCCGTGCTTGCGCTCGTCGGCTGGCTGTCGTATCGCGGGAAGCTGCCACGAACCCGCCCGATCGTGCCAGGCGAGCTCGCGGTCAGCGATTAGAGCTCCTACCATCGAACACGAGCGCGGTAGCGCAGCACGGTCTTCCCACCGGCCTCGACCGGCAGGTCGACGCGCGAGGCCAACGCGGCCGATTTCGTCCAGTCATGTGAGGTGCGCCGCATCTGCCAGTCGCCGCCGGGCGCCCGCTCGTACGAGTCGCTTTCCCAGGCATCGCCGTGGGGAGCAAGCCTTACGCGACGCGGGCTGTCGCCCGGCGCGAAGCTCGACGCGAGGAGCGTTACAATGAGCCTATGTCAGCACGAGGCCGCGCAACGATCGTCTTGGCGGCGGCGCTGTTGCTTGTCAGCGGCCTCCGCGGCGGTGGCGGCTCGGCGGCGGTGGCGCAGCAGACAGGGGGCACAGGTCTCTTCGACGAGTTGTTCCTCAACAAGACGATGCGCGTCGACTATTTCCACGCTGGAGGCCTCGGCAGCGAGAGCATCGGGCTCGATCGAATCGTCTCGGACGGGTTGTGGGCCGGGAGCCGGACGCGGTTTGTCGACGATCTCAACCTCGGCAAGTATCTGTTCGATGTCATCGATCGGCGCTCGAACCGTGTGATCTACTCGCGAGGATTTGCGTCGATCTATGGCGAATGGGAGACCACGCCCGAGTACCGCGAGGTCTACCGCGCCTTCCACGAGTCGCTGCGCTTCCCATGGCCGAAGCATCCCGTACAGGTCGTGTTGAAGGTGCGCGACGCTAACAACGGCTTCCAGCAGATCTGGTCGACGCTTATCGACCCGGCCTCCCGTTTCGTTAACCCAGCCGACCGCGAGCCGATGGGTGAGGTGTGGCCGCTGTTTACGCACGGACCGCCGTCCGACAAGGTCGACCTGCTGGTCATCAGCGAGGGCTATACCGAGGCTGAAATGGGCAAGTTCCACGGCGACGCGACCCGCCTGGTGGGCGCGTTGTTTGCTGAGGAGCCGTTCAAGAGCCGTCGCACCGATTTCAATGTCTGGGGGCTCGACCTGCCGTCCGCGGTGTCGGGTGTCAGCCGGCCGCGCGCTGGCGAGTTCCGCCGCACGCCGCTGTCGGTGGAATTCAATATTTTTGATTCCGAGCGCTATCTGCTGACGTACGACAACCGGGCGCTGCGTGACGCGGCATCGGCCGCGCCATACGAGTTTCTTGAGATTCTCGTGAACGAGGCGCAGTACGGGGGCGGCGGCATCTTCAACTTCCAGGCGACGGCGGCGGCCGATACCGGGTTCGCCGAGTATGTGTTCGTCCACGAGTTCGGCCACCACTTTGCCGGCCTCGCCGACGAGTACTACACCTCCGACGTGGCCTACGAGACCGGCGCCAGTGAGCATCCGGAGCCGTGGGAGCCGAACGTGACGGCGTTGCACGACACCGACACGCTCAAGTGGGCCGACCTCGTTTCCGTCGACACACCGCTGCCGACGCCGTGGGACAAGACGACGTTCGAGTCAGGGAGCAACGTAGCGCAGGCTGAACGGGGCCAACTGCGGGCCGCGGGCGCCCCGGAGGCGGAGCTGGATCGGCTGTTCACGGAGCAGATGGAGCGCGAGACAGCGCTCCTCGGGGAGATGCCGTACGCCGATCAGATCGGGGCGTTCGAGGGCGCGTCGTATGAGCCCGTGGGGCTGTATCGTCCGGAGATCGATTGCGTCATGTTCACGCGCAACCCGGTGGGGTTCTGCCAGGTGTGCCGGCGGGCTATCGGCCGCGTGATCGACCAGTACGCGCGGCCGTAGCTGTCTCGCACGGGTGGGAGCTTGTGTAGGTGGGTCATCTGGTGACGCAGCCAGCGCGCGCGCACGGCGCGCCTCGAAACCGCGAAGTGGGGCCCTCGGGGTTCCCGCGGAGCGGACGCAGCGGCTTGGGGCGAAGCCCCGTCTAAACTGATCATGGATAGAGCGTTCGTCGCCCAACTGCAGCGAGTCGTCGGGCCCGACGGCATCGTGTCCGATGATGGCGAGCTCCTGACCTACGAGACCGACGGACTGACCAAGCTGCGCTCGAAGCCGGCAGTCGCCGTGCTGCCGACTAGCGCCGACCAGGTTCAAGGGATCGTGCGGCAGTGTCACACGGCAGGTGTGCCGTTCGTGGCGCGTGGCCAGGGCACCGGTCTCTCAGGTGGGGCGATGCCACACCCCGACGGCGTGCTGATCGTCATGACCCGGATGAACCGGATCCTCGACATCGATCTGCCTAATCAGAGGATCACCGTTGAGCCGGGTGTCATGAACCTCGACGTCACGAAGGCGGTGGCGCCCGAGGGGTACTACTACGCGCCCGATCCATCGAGCCAGGTCATCTGCTCGATCGGCGGCAATCTGGCCGAGAACTCCGGTGGGGCGCATTGCCTGAAGTACGGCTTCACCGTGCATCACGTCCTCGGGGTCGAGGCGGTCCTTCCCGACGGAGAGCTGATCCATCTCGGTGGTCCGGCGCTCGATCCGCCCGGGCTCGACTTGCTGGGCGTGCTTGTCGGTTCGGAGGGCACGCTCGCCGTGGTCACGAACGTGACCTTGCGGCTGCTGCGTAAGCCGGCGGCGGTGAAGACGCTGCTCGCGGCGTTCGACTCCACCGAGGCGGCCGGCAATGCGGTCTCCGGTATTATCGCCGCCGGCATCATTCCGGCGGCGGTCGAGATGATGGATCGGGTGACGATCGACGCGGCCGAGGCGGCGGTCCACCCGAACTTTCCGAAGGCCGAGGCGATCCTCATCGTCGAGCTCGACGGGGCCGAGGCAGACGTCACCACGCTCTTCACCCGGGTCGAGCAGGTGTGCACCGAGGCCGGTGCCCTGGAGATCCAGATCGCGCGCAGCGACGAACAACGCGCACGATTCTGGATGGGTCGCAAGGCGGCGTTCGCCGCCATGGGGAGGGTTTCACCGAGCTACTACGTGCAGGACGGCGTGATCCCGCGCACGAAGTTGCCAGAGGTGCTCGGTCGGATCCGGAAGCTGGCCGACGAGTCGGGCCTGAAGATCGGTAACGTGTTCCATGCCGGCGACGGCAACCTGCATCCGCTAGTCTGCTACGACGAGCGCATCGCTGGACAGGCCGACCTGGCGCAGCGGGTCGCATCGGACATCCTGACGTTCTGTCTTGATGCTGGTGGATCGATCACCGGCGAGCATGGGGTCGGTGCGGACAAAGCCGACCAGATGCCAAAGATGTTCACCGAGACCGACCTCGATACGATGCAGCTCGTCCGCTGCGCGTTCGATCCCGACCACATCTGCAACCCGGGCAAGGTGTTTCCGACGCCGCGTTTGTGCGGTGAGGTGCCCGGGCCGTACCGCGCCCATCCCGCCGAAGTCGCGGGGCTGGCGGAGCGCGTCTGATGGCCGTCGCGTCGATCGCCGCGTTGCTCGAGGAGGCGTCATCGCGGTCGGGGGACGCCGCGCGCGCAGCGACCGGTGCGGACGCCGTCGATGGCGTCATCCCACGGCTGGTGGCGGAGCCGGTCGACGGTGATGCCATGGCTGCGACGCTCGCCTGGGCCGCGTCCGAGCGGTTGAGGGTGCTGATTGCTGGCGGACGCACCAAGCTCGCCTGGGGCGCGCCAATGGGTCCCATCGATCTCCTGCTCTCGACGGCCCGCATGCACGCGGTTGTCGAGCACCGGCACGGCGACCTGACCGCCACCGTCGAGGCTGGGGCGACGTTGGCCTCGGTCAACGCATCGCTGGGTGCGATGGGCCAGTGGATACCCTGGGATCCGCCCTGGTCCCAGCGGGCGACGATCGGCGGCATCGTCGCGACCAACGACAGCGGGCCGCGTCGTCACGCGAGCGGCTCGCCGCGCGATTCGATCATCGGGGTCACCATGGCGCGCGCCGATGGGGCGCTCGCGAACGCGGGCGGCATCGTCGTGAAGAACGTCGCTGGTTACGATCTCTCCCGCCTGCTGACCGGTTCGTTCGGCTGTCTCGCCGTCATCGTGACAGCCACGTTCAAGCTGGCGCCCCGTCCGCCCGCCTCACGCACCGTCGCGGTCGAGGTCGCGACGCTCGACGCCGCGGGGCCGGCCATCCGGGAGGTGCTGGCGTCGCCGCTGACACCGACTGCGATCGAGGTCACCTCGCCGCCCGCACGTCTCCTACTGCGTTTTGAGTCGGTGGAGGAGGCGTCGGTCGACCAGGCCGAGGCGGCGCTTCGTCTCACCGGCCAATACGGATCAGCCCAGCTGATCGCCGGCGATGATGAAACGGCGGCGTGGCGCGATCACGCGCGGATCTGGGAGGCGGACGGCACGCTGATCAAGCTGAGCACGGTGCCCGCCGAAATCGTACCGACACTCGGGTGGGTGGAGCAGGCCACCGCACGCGCCGGGCTCGAGTTGGCGTTCGCCGGTCGCGGCGGGCTTGGCGTCGTCGACCTCCGGCTCGAGGGGCCGCTCGAGACGCAGGCGCGACTCGTCACCGATCTGCGCGCGCGTCTCGCAATCGGCCGTGGCTCGGCGGTCATCAGGCGCGCCGTACCGGCCCTGCGCCAGCGAGTCGATGCGTGGGGGCCGATCGGTGACTCCCTTCGCGTGATGCAAGCCGTCAAGCGGCGCTTCGATCCGGCGGGTCTCTTGAACGCCAGCCGTGGCCCCGGCGGGCTCTAACGCCGGATGCGACCCGTGTCGGCGGGCAGGACGTCAGCCGTGCCGAAGCGCGCCGCCGATTCCTGTGCCACGGATCGAGGCATCGAGCAACTCGACGAGATGAAGCGTCGGTAGCGGCTTCCCGGCGCCAGCCAGTCCGCTCTGCAGCTGCAGCAGACAGCCCGGATTGGATGACACGATCGCCTCCGCACCCGTTGAGAGGACGTTGTGCGCTTTCCGCGCGCCCAGCTGACGCGCGGCCTCCGGCTCGACGAGGTTGTAGATGCCAGCCGAGCCGCAGCAGAGCCCGCCCTCGGGGATTTCCTGGACGTCCACCTCGGGAATGGTCGCGAGCACCCGCCGCGGCTCCGCGGTGATGCGCTGCGCATGTTGCAGATGGCAGGCGTCGTGATAGGCGACCCTCATCGGCACAGGATGACGCGGCGCCCGCGGCTCGAGTCCCGCGAGCACTTCCGAGATGTCCCTGCACTTATCGGCTAGCGCCTCGGCTCGCTCGGCGTAGGCGGGATCGTCCCGCAGCAGGTGCCCGTAGGTCTTCAGCGACGATCCGCACCCCGCCGCGTTGATCACGATCGCGTCGACGTCGGCCGCAGCCGCCTCGAAGACATCGATGAAGCGCCGCGCCATCTGCGCCGCCTCCGCGTCCCGTCCGGCGTGCAACATTAGCGCGCCGCAGCATCCCTGGTCGGGTGGAACGACCACGTCGCACCCCTCGGCGGCCAAGACGCGCGCCGTGGCGGCGTTGACGTCGCCAAAGAACACCCGCTGCACGCAGCCGAGGAGGAGCCCCACACGCAGGCGCCGCTCGCCGGCGGCGGGGATCAACGCGGGGACCGACGACCACGCACTGGCGATCGAGATGGACGGCGCGACGGCTTCCATTGCTTGCAGCCGAGCCGGGAGCAGCCGTAGCAGTCCGCTGGCCCGTGTCAGCCACTGTAGGCCGAGTCGCTGGTAGAGCCACAGCTGCAAGGCGACCCAGCGGAGTCGCGTGGGATAGGGAAACAGCGAGAACACGAATCGGCGGAAGAGCCGGTCGCCAAGCGATCGCTGCGTGTTTCGTTCGATCTGCGGGCGGGTGGCCTCGATCAGGCGTTCGTACTGCACACCGGACGGGCAGGCGGTTGCACACGCCATGCAGCCGAGACAGCTATCGATGTGCCGCGCAAACTCCGCCGTCAACCTGGCCTTCCCTTCGAGCGCCACCTTCATGAGGTGGATGCGCCCGCGCGGCGAGTCCATTTCCTTGTTCCAGAGCGTGTAGGTCGGGCAGGCGGGCAAACAGAAGCCGCAGTGCACGCAGTCGGCAAGCGCGTCGGCTGACGGGGGGTGGTGGGCGTCGAAGCTGCCGGTGGCGGCGGGCATCGTTTCGCAATCGTAGCGCAAGCCCGGGGGTATCCGTGAGCCGCCAGGGGCGGGCGCGCACGCCGACACCCCGCGCCGCCCGTCGAACGTCACCAATGCCTCGACGTCAGCGTCTGTCGCCAACGCGAGATTTAGGGCGTCTCGGGCTCGTAACGGCTCGGTCTCGTGGGGGATCAACAACCGCCCTGCGCGGCGGTGCGCGCGCGGGCTCAGGGTCACGCGCCCAGCGGCCCCCGAGTCGACGTACTTCAGCACGGTCCGGTGGATGCGCTCAACGGCTTCACGAGCCATGGCGCCCTCTCGGTATCGACGTACGAAGGCCGATATCGTCTCGGTGACCGTCAAGTCAGAGACTTGAACGTTGCGGTGACCTTTGAGCGCGCGGTTCAGCAGGTAGCTGTCCACGTTCGCGACGAACATTTTCGCGAGCGCGCTCGCGTCCAGGCAGACCGGACTCGATGTTGCCCGTTCGCGAACGACACTCCACCTGGTGCCCGCCGCGGGCGTCGCCCACGGCGCCAGGCCGTCGGGTGCGCGGCGCTAGTAGTCGCCTTCCTCACGTTCGTCGAGAACGGCGTGGGAGACCGGTGGGTCGATGATCGGCATCTTGCACCTGAATGCCGAGAGGTACGGAAAGCCCTCGGCAAGCTGCGGCCGTATGGGGACGAGGTGCTCCACCGGCTTGCCGCGGTCCGCGATGACGATTTCCTGGCCGTTCTTGACCTCGTCGATCAGGACGGACAGGTTTTTACGCGCCTCACGGATACCAGCCTTGCGCACGCCTCATTGCGCTGCACGTAGCACAATTGCCGCAAGAGCAAACGGGGGACTACGATCGCCCCCAACCTCGTTCCCGGAGTGATGCGATGACACAGGCGATACGGATTCACGAGCTCGGCGGGCCGGACGTCTTGAGGTGGGAAGCGATCGACGTTGCTGGCCCGGGTCCCGGCGAGGCCGTCGTTCGGCAGACGGCAGCCGGCCTCAACTTCATCGATGTCTATCACCGGATCGGGCTCTACAAGATGCCCTCGATGCCCGGCATCATTGGGAACGAGGGTGCCGGGGTCGTGGAGGCCGTCGGCGACGGGGTCACCGAGGTTGCGGTTGGCGACCGCGTGGCGTACTGCATGAGCCTCGGCAGCTACACGCAGCGGCGATGCATCGCCGCGCGCCTGCTGGTGAAGCTCCCCGACGGGATCAGCGACGAGCAGGCCGCGGCGGTGATGCTCAAGGGTTGCACCGTGCAGTACCTCATCCGGCGCACGTATCCCGTCAAGGCGGGTGACACGGTCCTCTATCATGCCGCGGCGGGCGGCTGCGGTCTGATCGCCTGCCAGTGGCTCAAGCACCTCGGGGTGACGGTCATCGGTACGGTCGGCACGCCCGAGAAGGCCGAACTCGCGAAGGCGCATGGGTGTGACCATCCGGTGGTCTACACCGAGGAGAGCTTCGTCGACCGGGTGAAGAAGCTGACCGACGGTAAGGGGGTTCCGGTCGTCTTCGACTCGGTGGGCAAGGACACGTTCGATGACTCGCTCGATTGCCTACAGCCGCGCGGTTTAATGGTGAGCTTCGGCAACGCGTCGGGTGCCGTCGAACCGGTGCCGCCGGTCAAGCTCGCCATAAAGGGGTCGCTCTTCTTGACACGACCGACGCTGGCCACCTACACGGCCACCCGCGAGGAGCTCGAATCGACGACCGCGGAGCTGTTTGATGTTGTCGCCACGGGCGCGGTGAAGATAGAAATCAATCAGTCGTATGCGCTCGAACATGCGGCGCAGGCGCACCGTGATCTTGAGGCACGTAAGACGACGGGCTCGACCGTCTTGTTGACCGGCGCGTAGGCGTCAGGCTGCAGATGCGACCGTCACGAACACAACCCTGCGGTCTTGGTTTGGCCGCAACAGATCGGCGACACGTTGCGTGCGAAGTCACGCTCGTCGTCGGCCGACGCCAATGGAGGACGCTATGAAGAACCTGCGTCTCGGATTCGTCGCTGGGCTCGTCGTCGGCGCGGTCGTGGCGCTCGGCGCGGCGCAGGGGTCATCCCAGCCGCGGGCGATCAACCTACCGGGTCGCACCACCGTCGCGCCCTTCAGCGACGCGATGCTCGCGGGCGATACGCTCTATGTCGCCGGACGCCTCGGGCTGGACCCGGAGACGGGTCGCCCGCCCGCCACGGCTGAGCAGGAAGCACACAACGTGCTCAACGGGATTCAAGCGGTGCTCGCGGAGGCCGACATGACGATGGACGACCTCGTCATCGTCCAGGTCTTCTGCTCCGACATCGGGCTCTACGGTGCGTTCAACTCGGTCTATCGAGAGTACTTCAGCGACGCGCCGCCCGCGCGCGCGTTCCTCGGCTCCGGGACTCTCCTGTTTGGCGCACGTTTCGAGGTCACGGGTGTCGCGGTCGGGGGATAGTAGGATGACGCGCGTTGCGTTTTGCTTGGCGCTCACGTTGACTGGGATGGCGTGTTCCGGCGGTGGTGCCTCGACGCCCCACGTCGGCGACAATCCGTCTGCGCTCTCGACAGAAACGCTCACTGACGGACTTCTCGCCCATCGCCCAGCCGTGACGGGCGGCAACGGCCTGATCACGTCCGGTCATCCGCTGGCCTCGATGGCCGGTATGCAGATCCTGATGCAGGGCGGCACGGCGGCCGATGCCGCCGTCGCGGTGCTCGCCACCCTCAACCTGGTCGAGCCGATGATGTCGGGCGCCGGTGGCAATGGCTTCTTCACGATCTATGACGCCGAGACCGGCGAGGTTTACTCGCTCAACGCTACCGGCGCGGCGCCGCGCGCGCTCGATGCGAGTGAGGTGACCGCGGAGGAGCTCCACCGAGGCATGAAGGCGGGCGTGGTCCCTGGGCTCCTTGGCGGATGGATCGCGCTGCTCGATCGGTTTGGGACGATGAGCCTCCGCGAGGTGCTCGACCCGGCGGTTCGATACGCCGAACGCGGGCATCCAGTAGCACCGTTCGTAGCAAGTTCGATCGGGATCTCCCAAGAGCTGTTCGAGCTCGTCGACACCACGCGTGCCGTCTTCCTCCCGGACGGCGACCCGCCCGCCGCGGGACAGATCGTCCGCTACCCGCACCTGGCGCGGACCTTCCACAAGCTGATCGAAGCGGAGGACACGGCGCGCGCTGTGCGAGCCTCGCGCTCGCGACGGCTCCAGGCGGCCTTCGATCGGTTCTACAAGGGAGACATCGCACGCCAGATGGCGCGCTACTACCAGCGCGCCGGCGGTCTCTTCACCCGCGCCGACTTCGCCGCCTACGAGCCGATGTGGGTGGAACCCGTGCATACCACCTATCGCGGCTACGATGTCTTCTCGAGCCCGGCGACGTCGCGCGGCGGTCTCGAAGTCGCGATGCAGCTCAACCTCGTCGAAGGCTATGATCTGCCAATGATGGGGCATAACTCGGCCGACACGCTCCACGTAATTGCCGAGGCGATCAAGGTGGCCAAGGCGGACGTCTATCACTACGTCGCCGATCCGAAGGCGGCCGACGTCCCGACCGACGGCCTACTGGCGAAGGAGTTTGCGACCGCGCGCCGCGCCCTCATCGCAGTGCAGCCGAGCCAGGCGATGGTCTACCCCGAGCATGGCGCGCCCAAAGGGGCGCCGATGTCGGGCGACGGGCGGTCGGCTGTTTCCACGAACACCAGTCCGCCGTCGGAGGGAAGCTACGTCGGTAGCACGACCAGCTTTTCAGTGGTCGACCGCGCGGGCACTGTCGTCGTCGGTACACCGACGCTCGGGAGCTTGTGGGGTACCGGGGTCGTTGTCGGCGACACGGGACTCATCTTCAACAACGGGACGCGGCACGGCTCGACCGCACCCTATCCGGATCATGTGAACTACGCGCGCGGTGGACAGATCCCGATCCTGAACAACTCGCCGACGCTCGTCATGAAGGACGGGGCTTTTGTCCTGGCGCTCGGTACACCGGGCGGTGAGACGATCGGGCAGACCCAGTTCCAGGTCCTCGTGAACGTCCTCGACTTCGGCATGGGCATCCAGGAGGCAATCGAGGCGCCGCGTATCGCGCTCGACGCCGAACCAAATTTCTACCGGCCCGGCGCCGACATCACCGTCCGCCTCGAAGGCCGGATCGCCCCGCAAGTGGTGGCCGACCTCGAGGCAATGGGCCATGCGGTCGAGCTCGCGCGCGAGTACGCGTTCGGGAACATGCAGGGGATCCTCATGAACGCGGCAACCGGGACGATGACGGCGGGCGCCGATCCGCGGAGGATGGGGTATGCCGTGGGTTGGTGAAGCTCGAACCGCGGGTGCCAAATACGGGCTTCAGGCTCGGGGGGGCCAGGTTCCGGGTTCGGTCGTTGTGCGTACGGTCGGTCTCGCGCTGGCGCCGCTGGTCGCGCTCGGTGCGGCGTTGGGGCCGGTGAGGGCGCAGGAGACCGAGTTGCCCTGGGTTCACCTCCCGGCTGGCACCTTCCTCATGGGCTGTGTGCCCGCCGACCCTGCGTGCCTCGACATGGAACAGCCGCGTCACGAGGTGGAGCTATCCGCCTTCGATCTCATGGCAACCGAAGTGACGGTCGAGCAGTATGCCGCCTTCCTGACCGGTACGGGTCACCGACCACCTCAGCCGCCCGACTACGACCAGGCTAGCGACCATCCGGTCGTCTTCCTCACCTGGAGCGACGCGGCGGCCTTCTGTGACTGGGCCGAGGGACGGCTGCCGACCGAGGCCGAATGGGAGTACGCCGCACGGGCCGGGCACGAGGGTCAAGTCTACTGGTGGGGGGACGACCTCACCCGTGACTACGCCAACTTCGGCGACGTGGAATGCTGCCGTGGCGCGACGGGCGGCGCCGACGCCTGGATCAACACCGCCCCGGTCGGGTCGTTCCCGGCGAACGACTTCGACCTTCACGACATGACCGGCAACGTCTGGGAATGGGTCGATGGGTGGATTGATCGCTATGCCGATGACCAAGTCACCGACCCGCAGCCTGCCGTGTCAGGGTACCTCCGGGTGATGCGCGGCGGATCATGGCTCAACGTTCCCGGGGTGCTGCGCCTGTCGGTCCGCCTGCCGTTCTCCGGGGACGGCAAGACGAGCAACGTTGGAGCCCGTTGCGCCCGCGATGCGACCGGTGTGGTCGCCGCGGAGTAGCCGCTCGGCGGGGTCACGGGGCACAGCCCCCGTCTCGTCAGAAGCCGGGGACACGTCCCACGTTGTGGAAGCGCCGAGGGGACGCGGGAGCGGCGAGCGTCGCGGTGGCCGACATGAGAAACGGATCGAGCAGCATGTCCCACAGCGCGTAGCCTTCGGGCGTCAAATGCAGACCGTCGTCGAGCAGCAGCTCCGGACGCGGCTTACCGTCATAGCCGAGACTCGGCCCGTCGACGTCGACGAAGCCGAGGCGGTCGTCGCCGTCAACGAACTCCCGAATCATCACATTGGCCTTCCGCATCTCGTCGACCATCTCCCACCGCAGCGTGCTCGGTTTGATGGCGATAAAGGCGATGCGGGTGCCCGGCAGCTCCGCATGCACCTTGGCGGCGAAGCTCTTGAAGTCGCCCACGACCTCCTGCGCGCTCTTGCCCCGTGCGATGTCGTTGTCGCCGGCGTACATCACCACGGTTTGTGGCCTGTGCTTCAGCACGAGCAACTCGATGTGCTTGATGGAGTCCGAGATCTCGGATCCTCCAAAGCCCCGATTGAGATAGCCCCGACCCGGAAACGACTTCTCGAGGTCCCAGAACCGGATGCTCGAGCTGCCGACGAAGACGACACCGTGCTGCGGTGGGGGTGACGTGCGGTCCGCATCCGCGAACGCGGCCATCGCCTCGGCCCATCGATCCTCCTGTGCGGGCGTCACGGTGACCAGGCTCGCAACGGCGACGAGGGCGGTAAGGGCGACGGCGATCCGGGAGTGCGTTGGGAAGTTCATCGGCTGCTCCTTGAAAGTCGTGTGCCATTAAACCACAGACGTAAAGCCCTTCGCTACAAAGAGTTGACACCTTTTATGACCCGGGATAGCATGCGTCGTTCGGGTGGCCGGATGACATCGGTCCGGGAGGGCTCCTATGAGTATGAGCAGGACGCGAAAGACGAGAACGCCGAGCCCGAAGAGACAGCCGGCCACCAGCGCGACGATCGAGTCACGTCGCAGCTTCATGAAACAGGCCGCGCTGGGTGGCGCCGGCGCCACGGCGGCCGCTCTGGGCGCGGGAGGAGTCGCCCGCGCGGCCGAGGAGGACGCGAAGCCGATCACGATTCCGAACGAATTTGAATCAGCCAAGAACGCCCCGCTGCCAGCCGTCGATTTTCCGATGACGGGCGCGCAGGTGTTCGCCCGCGCATGCAAGGAGGAGGGCGTCAAGGCGCTCTTTACCTGCCCGGGGAACTACGACGTGGTCCATGCGATCGCCGACACGGGCATCCCGACCTACTCGGGCCGCCACGAGGGCGCCCTGTGCCACGCGGCCGACGCATTCTGCCGCGCGACGGGTGAGATCGCGGCGACATCGGGTACCGAGGGGCCCGGTTTCACCAACATGATTTGCGCCATCTCGACCGCAAACTCCGCGCGCTCGCCGATTCTCGTCCTCGCCAGCAACAAGACGGTCTTTGCCGAGGACACCGAACAGGGCATCCAGGATCAGCAGCAGCAGCCGCTGACAGAGGGCATCAAGAAATACGGGAAGCGACTCATTACGCCATCGCGCACCTGGGAGTACGCCGGGTATGCGTTCCGGCAGCTCAAGAGCGGTGTACCGAAGCCGGTCCATATCGACTTCCCCGCCGAGATCGCTCGCGCGCGGTTCGCCGACGCCACCGAGGTCGAGTACTTCTACGACAAGACCAAGTATCGCACCGACACCAAGCCGTTCCCCGACCCACGTGCGATCGACGCCGCCGTCCAGTTGTTGCGGAATGCCGAGCGCCCGATCATCGTATCGAGCAACGGCGTCTTCTACCGCCAGGCATGGGACGCGATCCGCCGCTTGGCCGAGCGGGCGCAGATCCCCGTGGTGGAGTCGGGCGCGATGAAGGGCCAGTTCCCGGCTGACCATGTGTTGTCGGCTGACGCGGCACCGATGGCGCTGATGAGCGCGGACGTGGTTCTGCTGGTCGGCCAGTACTGCATGCCGACGCTTGGCGAGTTCGCGTTCGGGCCGGATGCGCGGTATATCCGGATCGATCCGGGCGCCGAGGATATCGGGCGAAATCTGCCGATCGATGTCGGGATCGTGAGCGACGAGCGAGCCGGCCTCGAGGCGCTCGCCGATGCGATGCCGCGCCAGCGGCACGACGCATGGGTCGCCGAGGTCGCCGCGGCACGGCAGGCGTTCGAGGCCGAGAACGAGGCCTACTACCAGACCGGGTTAAGCTACGCTGACGCCGTCCACCCAGCGGTCATCGGGCGCGCGCTCGCCGACTTCCTCCAAGACGGCGAGATTCCGAAGGACCGGACGACGATCCTGCAGGGCGGGTTCGGCATCGCCCGTTACACGCGGCGCTATCTCCGCGCGTATCGCCCGGGCCAGATCGTCAACGGTGCGTATCAGTACGGCGCCATCGGGCCGGATGTCGGGTATCTGGTCGGCGTGGCCGCGGCGGTCCGACACGGCGCAGGCGCGCAGGCGGACTTCCAGGGTCACCCGGTCATCGGCATCACCGGGGATGCTGGCTTCGGATACACCGCGATGGAACTCGAAACGCTGTCGAAGTATCGCTTCCCGGCTGTCTTGGTGGTCTACAACAACAATGCGTGGGGCACCTGGTCGGGCCAGCGGAACAACACGGTCAGTCTGCCGGTGCACCTCTTCCAGGAAAACCTGCGCTATGACAAGCTCGGCGAGGCGCTCGGCACCAACGGCGAATACGTGACCGCGCCGGCCGAGATGCGGCCCGCCCTTGAGCGGGCGTATCAGACGGCGCTCGATGAGAGCAGGCCGACGATCATCAACGTGCAGGCCAAGAAGGAATTCTGGCTTCGGGATCAGTATCCGCCCGGGTTCCTCGGCAAGGTGGAGCCGGGCGTGATGTCGTATTACCACTAGAAGTCCGTGGGCGGTCGTCACGCGTCAACACCGCGCATCCGGACGCCGCCAGAGGATGGGCTCGCTGTAGTCCGGAAGCAGTTGCGGGTATACGCCGATCGCGGGGTGTTCCGCGGCCTCGCAGAGCGCCCGGCACGCGCAGGGTGCCATCGCTTCGAGTTCCAATGGCTCGCGCGCTGGCCCTTTACGCTTCGTTACGCACCGTCGACCGGCGTGCTCACCTTTCACCAACTGTTGCCCGGCGTCGCGGCCCGCTCCTCGTTGTACGCGGAATTGAAGCGGTTCATCGACGGACGCGCGGCGCGCGGCCTGCCGGAGCACCGGCGGGTTGATCCTCTCAGGGCGACGGTGGGATGCTCGACCAGGCGCGGCTCGATGTCGTTGGAGGTCGTCGCGCGGAGGCGTCACCATGGCTACGCGGTGAACCGGGCGGTGAACTTGGTGCACGAGGTGTTCGTGTATCTGCAGACCTATCAACCGGAGTACATGTGGAAGCACTTCGACGCGCCGCAGGACTAGCGATGACGCTGGCTGCAGGGGGCATCCTCTGCGCGGCCGTGGCGGCCGCCGCCCAGGACCATCCCGCGGAGCCGCACAGGCATCCCGAGGCGCAGGTAATCGAGAACCTGATCGAGCCGACCCGTGAATCGATCGGGGCCGGCCGGCAGAGCTACGTCTTCATGTGCCGGCAATGTCACGGCAACAGGGGGAAGGGCGACGGCGACATGTCGCACGCCGGCGGCGTGCCGTCGGATTTCACCGACGCGGTCTGGCAGCACGGCGAGAGCGACGGCGAGATCTTCATGGTTATCAAGAACGGCGTGACCGCCGACATGCAGGGCTACGCGAATCGTCTCTCGGACGATGACCTCTGGAACCTCGTCAACTACATCAAGAGCCTGGGTTCCTAGTCCACTAGATGGCTTGACTGCGCACGGTGCGCCTCGCGGGCGCGGAGTGGCGCTCTCGGGGTCCCCACGTAGCGCCCGCGGCGGGGTTCGGGGGCGCAGGCCCCGTCTAGCAATGATCACTACGATCGACGGCGCGCCGGCGCAGCCGCTCGGATTGGCGGCCTACCCGCACCAGCCGCGAACGTGCGTGCGGGTGGCGCATGATGCCGGGGTCAACGTCTTCTTCTTCTACGGGCCGTCCCACCTGAAGGCGTTCGCCGACCTCGCAGCGCTCCTGGAACGGTCACGTGAGCGTGTCATCGTCGCGACTGGTTGCGGGTCGCGTTCGACGCGCGGGCTCGAGCGCGCGCGTCGCGCCCTCTGTCGGCGGCTCGGCACGGACGTGATTGATCTCTTTGTCGCCGAGTATGTATCACCCGCCGACGATCCAACGGCCGTGTTCGGCGTGGGCGGCGTGCTCGACGTGCTGCGCGGGTGGCGAGACGCGGGCGCGATTCGCTACGTCGGCGCCTCGACGCATGACCCGGATCTCGGCCTTCGGTTCGTGCGCGACTGGCGCATCGACGTACTGATGCTTCGGTTCAACATGGCGCACCGGCGCGTCGGCAGCGCGGTGTTTCCGGCGGCGCACCGCGCGCGGCTCCCCGTTGTGGCCTACACGGCGACCCGGTGGGGGACCTTGCTCGACGGCCACCCTGAGTGGGATGGACCGGTGCCGACGGCGACCGAGTGCTACCGCTACTGTCTGGCGGAGCCGGCGGTCGAGATCGTGTTGACCGCGCCAACGAGCCTTGCCCACGTGAGAGCTAACGTGGAGGTGTTGCGCGGTCGTGTCCCGACGGCGCGCGCGTGTGCGCGATGGGACGCGTACGGTGATCTCGTACACGGGGACGGCACGGGCAGGTTCGAGACCTTGTGGCCATAAGTGGGAACGCTGCGCGCGACCAAGGGTGACCGCGGGCTACGAACTCGTGTGATAGCATCCACGCCGCCCCCGTCCCCATGTTAGACGCTGTCAGTTGCCGGGTCTTGAATCGAGATGACATGGTGCGCGTGTCGGCTCTCATCCTTGCCTTGTTCGACGAGTTCATCCGGCCCGAATACACCCAACTGGGGATCGACGAGTTCCAGAAGTATGTCGAGCCGGCCGCGATCGAGCAGCGCACGAAGGCCGATCACTTCGCACTTGTTGCCGTGGCCGGCGACACGCCGGTGGGCATGATCGAAATACGTCAGAACAACCACGTGGCGCTGCTCTTCGTCGACAAGCGATACCAGCGTCAGGGCATCGGAAAAGCGCTGCTCGGCCGAGCGCTGGCCGAGGCGCGAACCCACAACACCGACCTCGCGCGTGTGACCGTCAACTCGTCCCGCTACGGTTTGCCGGCGTACGAGAAGCTGGGGTTTCGTCAAACCGGTCCTGAACGCGAGGTCAAGGGCATTCGCTTCATCCCGATGGCCAAGCAGTTGGACGACTGACGGGGATGGTCGAGCCCCGTCACCATGACGCGTGATGCCCCTAGGCTCACGGTCGTGTGGCTGCCTACAACGACGCTTCGTCGCTGCGGCTCGCTCGTGTCGCATGTCCGGGCACGCGGCTGGAGCCTGATCGCGGTGCGTGACACCGTCTATCGCTGCACAGGCTGAGTGTCTGCTTCTGGCACCGCACGTGTGGCGGCGGCAAACGTTATCATGGCGCCGCCCCGCGGTCCGCGTGAACCGTTTGGCCGCCACTGTCCCGCGCTACGGCGTGCACACCGATCCCGCGCTGGAACACCAGCTGACTCCCATGCGCGACTGTCTCGACGAGTGTGCCGATGCCGAGCAGCGCGAGAAGGAATGCGCCGACCAGTACGGGGAGCGTGGGAGGCAGGATGTACGAGATCGCCAGGCGTGCCGACGCGAAGAAGGCGAAGAGCCACGTCGTGCGAAAAGCCCAATCCTCGTGCGTGTCGACCAGAAGCGCGACATCCGAGGGGAGCGACATCGCCTTAGCCGCGTTGTCCCCCGTGAAGTAGGCAATGATCGCCGTCGCGGCACCGCCGACATAGAGCCACGTGGCGGTGTCGCGGAGGGCTGGACGCGCGGGCATGAACAGGCTCGCGAGGTCGACGGCGGCTGCAGCGGTCAACAGGGCGATCGGCAGATGTACGGCGAGCGGATGGAGGTTGGGGAGCCACGCGGGTGTGAGCGACATGAATCTCGTGTTCCCTTGCGTTGCACTCCTATAATAGCGGCCCCCTGGAACATGGTGGCAGATAAGACCCCGACGCAAGGCTGGCACGGCTGGGACGAGTACGCGCCGTTCTATGACTGGGAGAACGCACGCACCCTCGGCCGGCGCGACGTCCGGTTCTGGGTGGATCTTGCGCGTCGGGCCGGCGGCCCAGTGCTGGAGTTGGGGTGCGGCACCGGCCGGCTCTCGCTGCCGGTCGCGCGTGTCGCTCCACGATTCGTCGGCATCGATCGGTCGGCGCCCATGCTCGACCGGCTTCGCGTGCGCCTTCGCCGCGCGCGACTCGGGGACCGTGCGATGGCAGTGCGCGGCGATATCCGTGCGCTGCCGTTTCGAAAGCGGTGCCGCTTCCGGCTCGTGATGGCGCCTTATGGGATGCTCCAGTCGTTGGTGAGTGACACTGATCTCACCGCCACGCTTCGCGCGGCGGCGGCGGTGTTGCCCCGCGGCGCGATGCTCGGGGTCGACCTTGTGCCGGATCTGCCACGGTGGGACGAATATCGGCGGCAGGTGAGCTTGCAGGGTTGGATGAGCGGTGGCCGGCACGTCACCCTCGTCGAATCGGTCCGGCAGGACCGCGCACGGCGGCTGACGATCTTCGACCAGGAGTTCGTCGAACACCACGGCGGCCGCCGTGGCGTACATCGTTTCTCATTGGTGTTTCGCACGCTGGCCGTGCCGCAGGTGGCGCGACGGCTCGAGCGCGCCGGGTTTCGCATCGACGCCGTGCTGGGTGACTACCGCGGGCAGGCGTGGTCGGCCGACGCCGCCGTCTGGGTGATCCTGGCCCGGAAACAGTGAGCGGGCGAGTTGTGGCATGCGACGGCGAGGTCATCGTGCAGATCACGCCCCGCGAGGTGACCAAATCGCCTCCAGGGGTGCGGCCCGGCGTTGGTTTTTGCGATAATGACTCCCGTAACACCCTAAGCCTGGAGCAGGTGTCATGTCAGGTCATTCCAAGTGGGCATCCATCAAACACAAGAAGGGGGCGGCAGACGCGAAGCGCGGCCGTCTCTTCACCCATATCATCAAGGAGTTGACGGTCGCTGCCCGTGACGGCGGCGGTGACCCCGACACGAACCCTCGCCTGCGCACGGTTATCGGCGACGCCAAGGCTGCGAACATGCCGGCCGAGAACATCAAGCGCGCCATCCGGCGTGGGACCGGCGAGGAGCCTGGCGTCTCGTACGAAGAGGTGACCTACGAGGCCTACGGCCCGGGTGGCGCGGCGCTGTTGATTCAGTGCTTGACCGATAACACGAACCGCGCGGTGGGCGAGATCCGGCATCTGCTGTCGAAGCACGCCGGTCACTTGGGCACTACCAATTCGGTCGCCTGGATGTTCCACAAACAGGGGCTCATCATTGTGGACCAGGTTCAGGCGGACGAAGAGACGCTGATGAGTGCGGCGATCGACGCCGGCGCCGACGATTTTCGGGAGGACGGTGATTGCTGGGAGATCGTGAGCGACCCCGACGTGTTCGATACGGTGCGTGAGGCCGTGGCCGCGGCCGGTGTGCAACCGATCTCGGCCCAGATTGCCATGCTTCCGCAGACGTTCGTCAAGCTCGAGGGGCGTGCAGCCCAGCAGATGATCAAGCTGATGGACGTGCTAGAAGACCACGACGACGTGCAACACGTCTGGTCGAACTTCGACATCGAAGCGAAGGAGATCGAGGCCTCGCTGGCGTGAAAATCCTCGGCGTCGACCCCGGCTCCGCCCGCACAGGGTACGGGTGCATCGAGTCCGACGGCAGCCGGCATCTCGTGCTAGTGCACGGGGCGTTCGCGCCACCGGCGCGGGCATCCTTCCCGGAGAAACTGCTCGCGATTCACGACGGCCTCGCGGAGCTAGTCGCGCGGCATTCTCCGGACATCGTGGCGATCGAAGATCTGTTTCACGCGCGGAACGCCCGCAGCGCGCTGAAGCTCGGTCACGTGCGCGGGGTCGTGATGCTCGCGGCAGCGCAGGCCGGAGTGCCCGTGGCCGAATACGCGCCGACGGAGGTCAAGCGCGCCGTCGTCGGCTATGGTCGGGCCGAAAAGCACCAGGTCCAGCGGATGGTTATGTTGCTGCTCGACCTGCGCGAGGCGCCGACGCCGCTCGACGTCTCGGACGCGCTCGCCGTGGCCGTCTGTCACGCGCACGCCGCTGGCCCGATTGCCGGTCGCACCGCGCGAAGCGAGGATCGGCCGGGGCGTAGAGACTGGCGGCGCTACCGGCCGCGCATCAATAGCTGATCGGGTCGCCCCATGATCGCCCATCTGCGCGGCCGGCTCGTGAGCAAACAGCCGAATCGACTGGTTGTCGATGTCAACGGCGTCGGCTATGACGTCCATGTGCCCGTGTCCACCTTCTACGGCCTCGGCGACGTCAGCACCGACGTGTCGCTGCGCATCCACACGCACGTCCGCCAAGAAACGCTGTCGCTCTTCGGGTTTGCAAGCACGCTGGAGCTCGATCTCTTCGAGCGGTTGATCGCGATCAGCGGCGTCGGTCCCCGTCTGGCTCTCGCGGTCCTGTCCGGCATCGAGCCGCCGCATCTTGTACGGGCAATTCGCAACGGCGACGTGGCTCGGCTAACCGCAATTCCCGGCGTCGGTAAGAAAACCGCCGAGCGGATCGGGCTTGAGCTTCGGGATAAGCTGCCGGCTGTGGTCGAGGTCGACGAACCCCAAGAGGATGGCGCGCCATCGGACGGGGATCTTCGGGGCGATGTGCTCTCCGCCCTGTTCAATCTGGGGTATCATCGCCCGCCCGCCGAGCGGGCGGCCGCGGCGGCCCTCAAACACGGCGACGGGTCCTTCGAGCAGACGTTGCGCCAAGCGCTCCGCGAGCTTGCGCGGTCATGACCACCGAGCGCGTCCTCAGCTCCGCGCAGGTCGATGAGGACGTCCAGTACGAAGTCGGACTTCGGCCGCGCACCCTCGACGACTACGTTGGCCAAGACCGGGTCCGAGAGAACCTCACGGTGGCCATCACGGCGACGCGCCAGCGCGCCGAGGCGCTGGACCACGTGCTACTCTACGGGCCCCCGGGACTTGGCAAGACGACACTCGCCTACGTGATCGGCACTGAGCTCAGTGTGCAAGTGCGGGCCACCGCTGGTCCGATCCTGGAGAAGCCGGGTGACCTGGCCGCGATCTTGACGAACCTCAAAGAGCGCGAGGTGCTCTTTATCGACGAGATTCATCGCATGAGTCCTGCCGTCGAGGAGATCCTCTATCCGGCGATGGAAGACTATGAGCTCGACATCATGATCGGTCAGGGACCGAGCGCACGGTCGGTCAAGGTGCCGTTGCAGCGGTTCACTCTCGTCGGCGCCACCACGCGCGCGGGACTCCTCACGTCGCCGCTCAGGGCTCGCTTCGGCATCGTGCACCGGCTCGATTTCTACACGGAGCGCGACCTCTTGGAGATCGTCGGCCGCTCGGCGCGCATCCTCGGCGTGCCGATCGACGACGACGCGACGGCCGAGATCGCCCGCCGCGCGCGCGGGACGCCGCGTGTCGCTAATCGCCTGCTACGGCGCGTGCGCGACTATGCGCAGGTGCGCGCGGACGGCGCAATTACGCTCGACGTGGCCATCCGGGCGCTCGAATTGCTCGAGGTGGACGCCAACGGGTTCGATGAAGCGGACCGGCGTCTACTGCTTACGATCATCGACAAGTTCGGCGGCGGCCCCGTCGGACTCAACAGCATCGCCGCGGCGATCAGCGAAGAGAAAGAAGCTGTCGAGGACATTTACGAGCCGTTCCTCATTCAGTCCGGGTTCCTCGATCGAACCCCGCGTGGCCGGGTTGCCACGGCGCGCGCGTACGACTATTTGGGGTTGACAGCGCCGGCACGCAACCCACGGCTGATCTGACAATCGGGCGCAAGCGGCCCTGAAAGGACGACGGCGTGAAGCAACGGCGAGGTGGCCAGCTTGCAGGCGGACAGACCGCCCGTCGGGTGAAGGTTGCGTCGCTAGCCACCTACGTCCCGCCCCGGATCCTGACCAACGCCGATCTTGAGAATCTGGTCGACACGACCGACGCGTGGATTCTCAAGCGGACGGGCATTCGCGAGAGGCACATCGTCGACGAGGGGGTCGCCGCGTCCGACCTCGGCGCGGAGGCGGCGCGTCGCGCGATCAGCCAGGCCGGCCTGACACCCGCGGACATCGGATTCATCGTCGTTGCGACGACGACCCCCGACATGTTCTTTCCGAGCACGGCCTGTCTCGTGCAGATGAAGATCGGCGCGTCAAACGCGTGGGGGTTCGATCTCGGCGCTGCCTGCTCAGGATTTACCTATGCGCTGACCACCGGCGTCCAGATGGTCGCCTCCGGGGCGCACGAACACGCCCTCGTCATCGGGGCCGACGTGATGTCGTCGATCATCGACTACCAAGACCGCGCAACGTGCGTGATCTTCGGTGATGGCGCCGGCGCGGCCGTCGTCTCGTCGGCCGGGGATGACGGACTGGGGGTGCTCGACTTCGCTCACGAGATCGATGGTAGCGGCGGCGCCGCGCTGTGCATGCCGGCGGGTGGGAGTCTTCGCCCCGCCAGCCACGACACGATCGACCAGCGTCTCCACTACGTGAAGCAGGACGGACCGGCAGTCTTCAAGTTCGCGGTACGTAAGACCGTCGAAATATGCCGGCAAGTGCTTAAGCAGAACGAGCTCAAGGCGCAGGATCTCGACCTGTTCGTCTCGCATCAGGCGAACCGGCGCATCATCCAGAGCGCGGCGGAGCACCTGGGTCTCGACCGTGACAGGATCGTGATCAACATCGAGCGGTTCGGGAACACCACCGCGGCCACCATTCCGCTTGCGCTGGCTGACGCGCGTGCGGACGGCCGGCTCGTCAAGGGGTCGCGCGTCCTCCTGACGTCGGTGGGTGCCGGGTTCACGGTCGGCGCTGTTCTGCTGCGCTGGGCGTATTAACGCGTACTCACACAGCTCCGGGGTTTGACAGGTTCGAGCTGTCGTTGGCAACGCCAGTTCCATGCGCCTCTCCGATTTCGACTACGTCCTGCCGGACGATCGCATCGCGCAGGAGCCGGCGCGGCAGCGAGACGCGGCGAGGCTGATGCGGCTCGACCGTCGCACTGGTGCCCGCGCGCATCATCGGGTCGCTGACCTCCCGGTTCTCTTGGCCCCAGGCGATCTCGTCGTTGTCAACGACACGCGGGTGTTCCCGGCGCGTCTGCTCGGACATCGTGACCCGAGCGGGGGCGCCGTCGAGTGTCTCCTGATCGCACCGCTCGGCGAGGACCGCTGGGACGCGCTGGTCCATCCGGGTCAGAAGCTCAAACCGGGCGCGCGCGCCGTCTTCGACCGCGCCGGGCACCGGATACGGATGGAGGTGCTCGCTCGCAACTTTCGCGGGCGGCGCACCGTCCGGCTGACGGTCGAGGGCGGATTCGACGTTGCGGAGGCGATCGATGCCGTTGGGCACGTGCCGCTGCCGCCGTATATCAAACGCGCGGTCCGGCCCGTCGACTTGGAGCGCTATCAGACCATCTTTGCAGCGGTGCGCGGATCGGTGGCCGCGCCGACTGCGGGTCTGCATTTCACGCCGCGCCTCCTCCAGGAGTTAACAGCGCGCGGTATCGAACATCGCACGATCACCCTGCATGTCGGGTACGGCACCTTTGCGCCGGTCCGCGCCGACGATATCACCGCGCACGAGGTGGCACCGGAACGCTACGCGCTCTCGGCTGAGACGGCGGACGCGATCAATCGTGCGCGCGAGGCGAGGCGGCGAATCATCGCCGTCGGCACGACGGTCACGCGTGCGCTCGAGACCGTCGTCCGCACAGGGGGCGACCGACTGACGCCGGGGAATGGGGTGACCAACCTGTCTATCTATCCAGGTTTCGAATTCCGGATTATCGATGGTCTCTTGACCAACTTCCACCTCCCGAGGTCGTCGCTCCTGCTGCTGGTCACGGCCTTCGCCGGTCGTCACGAGATCATGACGGCGTACGCGGAAGCGATTCGGGAACGGTATCGCTTTTACAGCTACGGCGACACGATGCTCGTCCTCTAGCTGATCCCTGTCATAATTGGCGACTCGATGCCGGTGTAGCTCAGCTGGTTAGAGCAAGCGGCTCATATCCGCTAGGTCCGGGGTTCAAGTCCCTGCACCGGCACCATTTATCTTCTTCGCTGTCAGCACGTTAGTACTTCACGATCCCAAGCCTGACGTATCCTCACCAGCCAGATCGCATCATGCGCCCCCTGCGAGAACGTGTCCTGCGTGCCATCGAACGAGGCGCTCTCGTGCCGCCGGGAGGCCGCCTGCTCGTCGCGCTCTCGAGCGGGCCTGACTCCATGGCCCTCGCGGCGATACTCGTAGACGCCGCCAACGACGGAGCCTTCGCCGTGGTCGGGCTCGTTCACATCAACCACCAGCTCCGGGGGGGCGCCGCGGACGCGGACGAGCGGTTCTGTCGCGAAGTGGCGCTGGCGCTTGGCGTGCCGATCACCGTGGAAAGCGTGGCGGTGGCGGCGCTGGCCAGAGCCGAACGTGTCTCGATCGAGGATGCCGGTCATCGCGCCCGATACGCCATCTTCGACCGTGTGGTCACCGCGCAGGGCGCCGATGCGATCGCCACAGGCCATACCCGGGACGACCTGGCCGAAACCGTGCTGCTGCGGCTCGTGCGCGGCGCTGGTCCGGGAGGCCTGGCGGGGGTCCGTCCGCGCGCCGGCCGCGTGGTACGGCCGTTGCTCGACGTATCACGCCAGGAGCTGCGTGACTATCTGTCGGCCCGGGACCTGTCGTTTCGCGAGGACGAGACGAATCGCGACATTCGCATGACCCGCAACCGCGTGCGTCACCGGCTGCTGCCGTTTCTCGCGGAGGAGTTCTCGCCGGCGATTGTCGACGTGCTCGCGCGCGACGCTGCCATCGCGCGCGCGGACGCCGAGTGGCTCGACGCTATGTCGAACGAAGCCGCGGCGTCGATCGTTACCTACGAAAAGGGTTGTGTCCGACTCGACGCGGACCGTCTCCACGCGCAGCCGGCCGCATTGGCCCGCCGCATCGCGAAGGTGGCGCTCGAACGAGCATCGGGCCGGGGGATCGGATTCGATCACGTCGAGCGGCTCCTCGACCTGGCCGCAACGCCGTCCACGCGGGTGCCCGAGGCGGATTTCCCTCGGTGCCGGGTGGAGCGCCGAGGGACGCATCTGGTGCTGCTTCGGCCGCAGGCGCGCCGCCACGGCGCGGGGGTGAGCGGGTTCGAATACCGCCTGAACGTCCCTGGCGAGATCGCCATCGTGGAGGCCGGGCTGGCCGTGTCGGCCGAGCGGTCGCCGACCCCGCCGCGCCTCAGAGCCCGCGGCCGAACGGTGGCGGTCTCCGCCGCCGCTCTCACGCCGCCGCTCACGGTCCGCAGTTGGCGCCCCGGCGACGTGTTTCGCCCGCTTGGGCTGGGAGGCCGGAAGAAGCTGCAGGACCTTTTCGTGGATCGCAAGATCGCGCAGGCGGAGCGGGCGTCGATCCCCATCGTGGCAGACGCGCAGCGCGGCATCGTCTGGGTGGTCGGGCAAGCCGTAGCCGAGGATTTTCGGGTCACCGACCCAACCGCAGGCGTGCTAATCTTGAAGGCGAGGAAGTTGGGAGACCTCGGGTGAACACGAACCTGCGAAGCTTCATCTTCTGGATGGTGCTCGTCGTCGTCGTCGTCCTGATCTGGAACTTTTCGACCCAGTTCCAGACCGGCGACAACTCGGTGACGTTCAGCGAATTCGTTCGCATGGTTGACGCCGGCCAGGTCGACAGCGTCACGCTGACCGGCAGTGAAGTTACCGGGGCGCTGGCTAACGGCGAAACTTTCCGGACGTACGCGCCGCCCCAGTACGAGGGGCTCGTCAACAAGTTGGTCGAGCGGGACGTCGCCGTGACGGCCAAGCAAGCGACCGGCAGTCCGTGGGCGACGCTGCTCTACACCTGGGCGCCCATCCTCCTGATTATTGGTTTCTGGGTCTTCTTTATGCGGCAGGTCCAGAACGGCGGGAACAAGGCGCTCTCGTTCGGCAAGAGCCGCGCCAAACTGTCGACGAGCTCCCAGAAGAAGGTCACGTTCAAGGACGTGGCGGGTGTCGACGAGCCTAAGGAGGAGCTGCAGGAGATCATCGAGTTCCTCAGGGAGCCGCAGAAATTCCAGAAGCTGGGGGGGCGTATCCCGAAGGGCGTGCTGTTGATGGGGCCGCCGGGGACCGGCAAGACATTGCTCGCCCGCGCCGTTGCCGGTGAGGCGAGCGTTCCCTTCTTCTCGATTAGCGGGTCCGATTTCGTGGAGATGTTCGTCGGCGTCGGGGCGTCGCGGGTGCGCGACCTGTTCGAGCAGGGTAAGAAGAACGCGCCGTGCATCGTCTTCATCGACGAGATCGACGCTGTCGGTCGCCATCGCGGCGCCGGGCTGGGCGGCGGTCACGACGAGCGGGAGCAGACCCTCAACCAGTTGCTCGTCGAGATGGACGGCTTCGAGTCGAATGAGGGCGTCATCCTGGTCTCGGCGACGAACCGACCTGATGTGCTTGACCCGGCGCTCTTGCGGCCAGGCCGCTTCGACCGACGCATCGTCGTGAATCGGCCGGACGTCAAGGGGCGCGAAGGCATCCTCGGCGTTCACACCCGCAAGATCCCGCTGTCGGATGACGTCGACGTGCACGTGCTGGCCCGCGGGACCTCGGGCTTCTCCGGCGCGGATCTCGCCAACCTGGTCAACGAGGCGGCGCTCAACGCTGCCCGGTACAATCAGAAAGTCGTCGGGATGCCGCACTTCGAGTTCGCCAAGGACAAGGTCCTCATGGGCTCGGAGCGCCGCTCGATGATTATCAACGACGAGGAGAAGCAGGTCACCGCCGTCCACGAAGCGGGACACGCCCTCCTGACGGTGCTGCTTCCGAACGCGGATCCGATTCACAAGGTCACGATCATTCCGCGCGGGATGGCGCTGGGGGTAACCCTGCAGTTGCCGGTCGACGACAAGCACAACTACTCACGCGACTACCTCGACGACCAGATCGCGATGTTGCTCGGCGGCCGCATCGCCGAAGAGCTGACGAAGGGGAACATCACGACCGGGGCCGGTAACGATCTCGATCGGGCCACCGAGATGGCGCGAAAGATGGTGTGCGAGTGGGGGATGAGCGACGCCATCGGGCCGCTTACGTTCGGGAAGAAGGAAGAGCAGATTTTCCTCGGCCGTGACTTAACGCAGCACCAGGACTACAGCGAAGACACCGCGCTCCGAATCGATCAGGAGATCAAGCGGATCGTCACCGGCAACTACGATCGCGCGCGCCAGGCGCTCGAGACGCACAAAGATGAGCTCACGCACATCGCCGAAGAGTTGCTCATTCGCGAAGTGCTTGACGCCGAGCAGGTCCAGCGGATTGCGAAAGGCCTGCCCCTCGAGGAACCGGTGCCAGTCGCCGACTCGCAGATTCCCCCCGGGGGTAAGGTCGCCCAGCCGGAAGACGACGCGACGCCCATCGTGCCTCCCGTGCCGTCGCTCGACAAGGCCGTCCCCCAGGAGTAGTTTCGCGTCGCACGGGTATCCGGCTCACAACCTCCCGGTTGCCGTCCGTGTCCCAACGACGGCGTTGGCTCAAGGTCCCCTGGACTCTGAGGTCTATGCCCTAAGCCGGGGGTTGCACAGCAGATGATCGTCCCGCGTAGTCGCTACGCCCTTTCTCTCCCGGACGGTCGAACGCTTATGCTGGGTGAGCGCACGTTGCTGATGGGAGTCATTAACGTGACGCCAGACTCGTTCGCCGACGGTGGGGTTTGTCTCGATCCGGGACAGGCGCTTGATGCGGCGCTCGAGCTTGAGGAGGCCGGCGCCGACCTGTTAGATGTGGGTGGCGAGTCGACGCGCCCCGGCGCTCAGTCGCTGCCCGTGGCGGACGAGTGCCGGCGAGTGCTGCCGGTGCTTGAGCGTCTCGCGAGACGCGTCCGTGTGCCTGTGTCGATTGATACGTACAAGGCCGAGGTGGCCCACCGGGCGCTGGATGCCGGCGCGTCGGTGATCAACGACGTTTCATCTCTGCGCTATGATCCGGCCATCGGACGGGTGGCGGCGACCGCCGGCGCACCGCTCGTGCTCATGCACAGCCGTGGGCGCTCGAACGACATGTACCGGGAGGCGCACTACGACGATGTCGGCGCCGCGGTGGCCCGGGAGATCGCCTCGGCGCTCGACGTCGCGACGTCGTCCGGTGTCGCGCGGAGCCAGATCATTGTCGACCCCGGCCTCGGCTTCGCGAAGTGCGCCGATCAGACGTTTCGTGCCTTGGCGGATCTCCGCGCCCTCGCCACGCTCGATCGGCCCGTGCTCGTTGGACCGTCACGGAAATCGTTCCTGACCAGCGCGCTCGGTGACCGGTCGCCGTCCGACCGCGAGTGGGGGACGGCCGCGGCGGTCACGGCTGCCGTGCTGTTTGGGGCGCACATCGTGCGTGTGCACGCCGTGGCCCCACACCTCGACGTCGTTCGGGTTGCCGACGCCATTCGCGCGCACGCCTCGGCGGAGGTCCCCGCGTGACGTGGCCGCGTCGCACCATGGGCAGAGGCGAGGGCCGCGGATGATCGACGACCTGACCGGCCTGCTTGGTGGTGTGCGGCTCGAATGGCGTGACGCGCTCGACATCGTGGTTGTCGCCTTCCTCATCTACGAATTCCTGAAGCTCATTCGGCAAACGCGTGCCGTGCAGATTGTGCTCGGCGGCGCGATCGTCGTGGGTCTGTACTATGCATCCGAGTTCGCTAACCTTCGGACGGTCAACTGGATCGTCCGAGACATGTTCAGCTATGTGGTGTTTGCCGCCGTCGTGCTGTTCCAGGCCGACATTCGCCGAGCCCTCTCCAACCTGGGCCGGGCGCCGTTCTTTCGGCATCTTGCGCGTGCGACCACGACCGATGAAACGATCGAGGAGGTGGTCACCGCGGCAAGCATGCTCGCCAGCCGGCGGGTCGGCGCCATCATTGCGATCGAGCGGGAGATCGGCCTTCGCAACGTGATCGAAAGCGGCATTCCGGTCGACTCCGCGGTCAGCTATGACTTGTTGGTGAGCGTCTTCCAGACCGAGTCGCCGCTTCACGACGGCGCCGTGATCTTGCAGGAGAACCGCCTTGCCGCCGCCGCCTGCTTCTTGCCGTTGACGGTGAACCCACGCTTGACGACGGAGTTCGGCACGCGGCATCGGGCCGCGATCGGTCTAACGGAGGAGTCAGACGCCGTGGCGCTCGTCGTTTCCGAGGAGACGGGCACCGTGTCGCTTGCGCTGGACGGGCAGCTCGAACGCGACCTTGATGCCGAGCAACTGCGTTTCCGGCTCGAGGCGCTCATGCAGCATGCCGAGCGGCGTCGCCTGGGACGGCGGCCACGACCGGCCTACGAGTCCTGATGGGTCGCCGTGTGCTGCGGGATTTCCGGCTGAAGCTGCTCGCGCTCGGTCTCGCCGTCGCGCTCTGGCTGAGCGTGGCCGGCGAGCCGGTCGTCGAGCGTGGGCTCGAGGTGCCGCTGGGGTTCGAGAACGTCCCAGAGGCGTTGGAGATTGCTGGCACACCCCCTGATACGGTCCGCGTCCGGGTCAGCGGCGCGTCGAGCATCGTCAGTCGTCTTGAGCCGGGTGATGTCGTCGCGGTGTTGGACCTCGCCGGTGAAGACGCCGGCCGCCGCCGGCTATTCGACATGTTCGCAGGGCGTGTGCGCGCGCCCTTCGGAGTCGACATTGTCCAGGTCGTACCCTCGACCATCACCGTCTCGCTGGGACGCGCCGGGGTGCCCCGTACGGTGCCCATCGTTCCGGACATCGAGGGCGAGCCGGCCGAGGGGTTCGTGGTCGGACGCATCTCGACGGCGCCGGCGACCGTCGACGTGGTCGGCTCCGAGAGCCGTCTCGCCGAGCTGTCCGAGGCGCTCACCGCACCGGTCTCAGTGGCCGGCGTGTCCGAAAGCGTCCAGTCCATCGTCACCGTCGGGGTAGCCGACCCAACGCTTCGCCCTGTAACGCCGAGGTCAGCGGAAGTGACGGTCGACATCCTGCCGGCTCCCGTAGAGCGGATGCTGCAAGAGGTGCCCGTCGCGACGCGCGGCACCGAGCGCCAGGCTGTCGTGCGCGCTGAGCCCCAGCATGTCACGGTGAGCGTCAGCGGCCCGCGCGAGACAATCGAGCGACTCGATCGCTCGGAGGTCGAGGCGTATGTCGATCTTGTGGGGCTTACACCGGGTCAGTACAATCTACCGGTTACGGTCGAATCGCGGCAGGACGTCGGTGTCACGCATATTGACCCGCCGTCCGTACGCATTGACGTTCGCTAGTCCCACGTCCTCGCGCTGCCCACTGTGTTTTATGTCGAACACCTTATTCGGAACAGACGGCGTGCGTGGCACGCCTGGCAGCTATCCGCTCGACGCGAAGACTATCGCGTGTCTCGGCGCGGCGCTCGCACGCGACCTCGGAGATGCGCCCCGCGTGCTGATCGGACGGGATACCCGGGCCTCGGGCGACTGGATCGAGCGCCACGTGGCTGCGGGCGTTTCGGCGGCTGGCGGCAGTCCGGTTAGCGTCGGCGTGCTGCCGACACCAGGCGTTGCGTATCTGACGTCGCGCGGCTTCGACGCGGGAGTTGTCGTATCGGCGTCGCACAACCCGTCGCCCGACAACGGCGTCAAGATCCTCACGGCGACTGGTGAAAAAGTGTCGCGCCTCGTGGAATCCCGTCTCGCATCCCGGATCGCCGCTGACGCGTGGGAGCCCCCCGCGGAGGTGCCCTCGCCGCCGCGCGAGGCGGATGCGGCCGAATTGTATGTCACGCATCTGACGGAGGTTGTCGCAAACGTATCTCCGCTCACCGCTGGTCCCATCGCTATCGATTGCGCGAACGGCGCGACCAGCGCCGTGGCGCCACGCGTCCTTCGGAGGTTGGGCGTGCCCTTTGTCGAGCTGTGCACCCGCCCCGACGGCCGAAACATAAACGCGGGCTGCGGCTCCACCCATCCCGACGCGCTGCAGCGGGCCGTGATCGAACACCGCTGTCGTCTCGGGTTCGCCTTCGATGGCGACGGCGATCGGGTGATCCTAGTGGATCACCGAGGCGCGATCGTCGATGGGGACGGAGTGCTCTACGTCTGCGCGCGCCACCGCCAATTGACCGAGCGCCTCACGGGCGACGCCATCGTGGCGACCATCATGAGCAACATCGGGCTCGAGCGCGCGCTTGAGAAGACCGGCATTACGGTGCACCGGTGCCCGGTTGGGGATTGGCACGTACGCGAAGAGATGCAACGCCGCGGCGTGGGTCTAGGGGGCGAGCAATCGGGCCACGTGATCTTCTCGGAGCGGCTACCGACCGGCGATGGAGTGGCCACGGCGCTCGAGGTGCTCCGGATCGTCGCTGAGACAGGCTGCGATCTGGCTGAGTTGACCGCCGGCCTGGCGACGTTCCCCCAGGTGCTCGTGAACGTCCAGGTCACCGAGAAATGTGAGATCGCGGGCGTTCCAGCCCTCCGCGACATCATCCGAGACGCCGAGGCACGCCTCGGTGACCAAGGCCGCGTCCTGGTACGCTACTCGGGCACCGAGCCGCTCCTGCGGATCATGATCGAAGGCCCGGAGCTAGGAATCGTCGGGGAGCTGGCGAGGTCCATCGAGGCGCTCGCACGCGAGCACTTAAACTGAGGGGGCGCATGCGGCTCGGCGTAAACATAGATCACGTCGCGACGATTCGGCAGGCGCGGAAGGCCCGAGAGCCCGAGCCGATCGCCGCCGCGATGCTCGCTGAGCTCGCCGGCGCCGAGGGCATCACCGTCCATCTGCGTGGGGACCGGCGTCACATCCAGGAGCGTGATCTCGAGTTGCTGCGCGAGGTCATCTCGACCCGGCTCAACGTCGAGATGGCGGCGACACGAGCAATGGTCAGGATCGCCACCCGAATCAAGCCGGATCGGGTGACCCTCGTACCCGAGCGAAGGGACGAGTTGACGACCACAGGTGGTCTCGACGTGGTCCGGCACGCGGCGTCGGTCAAGACGACAGTCGGTCGGCTGCGCGACGCTGGCATTTGCGTCAGCCTCTTCATCGATGCAGACGTGGCTCAGGTTCGAAAGGCGCGGACGGTCGGAGCGCAAGCGATCGAGATCAACACGGGTCCCTACGCCGGTTCGGCCCCGGAGGCGCAATCGAAGCAGCTCGAGCGTGTGGCGGCCGTGGCGAGGCTCGGCGAGCGCCAGCGGCTCGAGGTGCTCGCGGGGCACGGTCTGACGTATGTCAACACGCGTCCGATCGCTGCGATCGAGGAGATTGTCGAGGCTAACATCGGCCACAGTATCATCGCTCGGGCAGTGCTCGTCGGCCTGGGGCGCGCAGTGCGCGAGATGCGACACCTCCTGAACCCGTAGCGTCGGCCCCTCGAAGGCGCGCGGTAGTATCATCGAGACGTCATGGTGCTCGGGTGGCTGCTCCGTCTCCTGATCGGCGTCTTGCTCGTTCGGCTCATGTGGGGTTTCGTCGCGGGGCTCCTCCGCGGGGCGACGGAGCCTCGCCGGCGATCCGGCGGGCGCTCTGTCGCGCTGGTGCGCGACCCGGTGTGTGGTACGTTCATCGAGCCGGCACGCGCCATCGAGGCGCGCGTCGGTTCCACCATGCATTACTTCTGTTCGGAGAGCTGCCGAGCCCGTTTCCGCCGAACCGCGTGAGCGCGCGAACCGATGACGAATGAGGAGCGGTGTCGGTCTGACATCATCGAAATCGGCCGCCGCCTCCACGAACGGGCCTACGTAGCGTCGAACGACGGCAACATCAGCGTACGCCTCGGCGACGACCGTCTACTGACCACTCCGAAAGGCGTCTCCAAGGGCTTCATGACGCCCGACATGCTGGTGGTCACCGACCTCGAGGGCCGCAAGCAGGACGGCGAGCGCGACCCGTCGTCTGAAATCCAGATGCACGTGGCAGTGTATCGACATCGTCCAGAGATTGCCGCGGTCGTCCACGCGCACCCGCCGGTGGCCACGGGATTCGCGGTCGCGGGAATTCCACTCGATCGCGCGGTGCTGGCCGAGGTCGTAACCACGCTTGGGAGCATTCCGATCGCTGATTACGGGACGCCATCGACTCGCGAATTAGCCGACGCGGTGGAGCAGCACATCAAGACGCACGACGGACTCCTGCTGGCCAACCACGGCGCGCTGACGGTGTCCGGTGATGTGCTCAGCGCCTATTACAAGATGGAGACCCTTGAGCACTTCGCGCGAATCAGCGTGGTGGCGCGGCTGCTCGGGCGGGAGCGGTTGCTGTCGAGAGAAGAGGTCATACGGCTGCAGGATTTGCGTGGCATGTACGGCATCGCCGCGCCGGCCCCGTTCTGCCCGGACGGCGCAGACGGCCTCGTCACTGACGACGACACGGTATGTCAGACCATCGAGGCGCCGTCGGCGCCGGGTGAACAACTCGTGGCCAGTACCCCGGCGCCCGCCACCTCGGAAGCTGACGCGACGCCCGCCGTAGGCGAGGACGGCGAAATTCGTTTAACATACCGCGAGCTTTCGGCCCTCATCGAGGATGCCGTGAAGCACCTGCGCTAGTGGACGATTCACACTCCACTAGGGCTGCCAGACTTCGGAGGCGGGGGGGGACAGCACATGGGTGAGGCGCTTGGCATGGTCGAGACCAAGGGGCTCGTTGCGATGATCGAGGCCGCGGATGCGATGGTGAAGGCAGCGAAGGTCACGCTCGTCGGTTGGGAAAAGATCGGCGCGGGATACGTGACGGCCATCGTTCGTGGCGACGTGGCGGCGGTCAAGGCGGCGACCGATGCCGGTGCCGCTGCGGCTCGGCGCGTCGGTGAGCTAGTGTCGGTTCACGTCATTCCACGCCCGCACAGCAATCTTGAGGACTCCCTCCCGATCGGCAAGGCCGGCAAGTAGTCTGTGATCCTGGCCAAGGTCGTCGGGACCGTTGTCGCGACGCGCAAGGACGAGCGGTTGGTGAGCCAGAAGCTCCTCTTGGCCCAGCCAATCGACCCGGACGGCAGGTCCAAGGGCAACCATCTCGTGGCGGTCGACACCGTTGACGCCGGTGGCGGCGACACGGTGCTCATCGTCAGTGGGAGCTCCGCGCGAATGGCCGCCGATCTTAAGGACCTGCCGGTGGATGCCGCTATCGTCGGCATCGTCGACAACGTCGAAGTCACGGAGCGCTGACTCGAATGCAACTCGCGCAAGTCATCGGCACCGTCGTCGCGACGCGCAAGGACCCTCGACTTGCCGGGCACACGCTGTTGCTGCTCGCGCCAGACGGTCAGGTTAGCGGACGTCCCATCGTCGCGGTCGACTCGGTCGGCGCCGGGCCCGGCGAAACGGTGTTCTTCGCCCGGGGTCGTGAAGCGTCGTTCCCGTTCTTGCCGGAGCAGGTGCCCACCGACGTCAGCATCATCGGGATCGTCGACCACACGTCGTTCGACCCAAGCGCATAGCGCGAGGAACCCGCGTGCAAATTGCCGAGGTGACAGGGACGGTGGTCGCGACCCGGAAGAACGAGAAGCTCGAGGGCGCCAAACTGCTATTGGTGACGCCCATCGACGGGCACGGTGGCGTTCAGGGCGCGCCGCTCCTGGCCATCGATGCCGCCCAGGCCGGGGTCGGCGACCGGGTGCTCGTGGTGCTGGAGGGGCGCGCAGCGGTTACCGCCCTCCGTCGCCGAGCGGCACCGGTCGATGCCGCCATTGTTGGCGTTGTCGATCATGTCCATCTGGATCAGTCCGCTCGCGGTCGCCGTCGTGGGACCGTGCCGTGAGCGACGACGACCTGCGGGCCGTCATCGATGCCGCAATCCAGCGTCACCTCGCCTCGCGCCGCGCCTCGGACAAGGTGCGTGCCGCGGCAGCCGAACCGGCGCGGCTGGCGCGCATCGCTCCGGTCCAGATGCACGCCAGCCACGCCCAGTTCCCCGTGACGGACGGTGAGGCGAAGGGCGGCGCCTGTGTGATCGAGCCGGCGGTAACCTGCGTGCAGTCCGGTCATTGCCGGTCGCGTGGTCACTAGGGTCTGTATCGGGTGAATCGGTAGTGGTCACCGGCGCCCGGCTGACAAGGCGCGACGAGGGAGCGTACACATCGTGTGTGACCCCGCTGAGGAGTGGTCCGGTGCCGTCCTTTGCGGGATGTCCCGCCCGGTGAGTGCTATTGATTCCCCCGATACAAGCCACTCGCCGGAACGGACGATCTGGCTCAGGGCTTCGGGCCCACGGCTCAGGGATGGTGGACTCGCAGCCCAAGGTTGCAAGCCCTAAGCCCAGGACACATTGCCGGACTCGAATGCGAAGGTCGAATTCTCCTCGCAGGAACGTCGGTCGCGTCATGGGGCGCCTCGGTCGCGCGATCGACCGGATGGAAGAGCCGGCTATCGAGAAGATCGCCGATGCGCAGGCGGCCGATCCGTTCCAGGTGCTAGTGGCGACCATGCTGTCGGCGCAGACCAAGGATGCCGTTACCCTCGATGCCTCCACCCGCCTCTTTCGGAAGGCCCGCACCGCGCGAAGCATGGCTAGGTTGCCGGTGCGCACGCTTGAGCGGCTGATCTATCCGGTGAGCTTTTATCGCCATAAGGCGAGACACGTTAAAGAGACGTGCCGGCAACTGCTAGCCCAATTTTGTGGCCGCGTGCCCACGACCATGGATGCGCTGCTGACGCTGCCGGGGGTCGGACGCAAGACGGCCAATCTCGTCCTGATCGTCGCGCATCGCAGCGAGGCCAATATCTGCGTCGATACCCACGTGCACCGTATTGCAAACCGGCTGGGCTGGGTGGGCACGCGAACGCCAGACAAAACCGAACAGGCGCTCTACGCAGTCGCACCTCGGCGGTGGTGGTCGTCGATCAACCGGTATCTGGTGACGTGGGGCCAGAACGTCTGTCGTCCGGTGTACCCGCGGTGTGGTGCGTGCGTGGTGCGCGACCAGTGTCCGCAGCTCGGCGTGACGCGCGTCGGGCGGTAAGGGGCGCTGTGTGCCGCGCCTCCGCGCGAGGTCCGCGCACAATTCTTCAGAAACGGGCTCGCCTTGAGGAAGAGCGGTGCCGCTTTCAGTGACGGGGAGGCTGTCCTCGCCAAAGGCAAACGGTGTCTTCCCGGATGTGTGTGGGCTGCACACAAGCGACCCCTCATGGGTGCTCAAGGGGCAGCACCGTGCCGGTGGCCTTGGTGGCCTCGACGATGTCCTTCAGCTCTGGATAGCGCGCCACCAGTTCGGGTCGATACGCGCCTGGGACCTCCATGCCGAGTTGATGCTTGAGCACCACGACGTTGGCGACCGCCTTCGCCGAAACGTGGTTGTTGAGGTACAAGTAGAGCTTCCTGACGATGCGGCTGGCGGCGCTGGCGGTTTCGGCGAACGGTTTCAGCTCGGCCCCCGAGTAGAGGTGGTCGTAGCGTTCCTCCGCTCGCTCATGTCGCCACCACTTTGCCGCGTTTCGACCATGCACCGCATGAAGTAGAAGCTAGTCACGTTGGGCAGGTAGTTCCGCGCGATCGAGAACCGGAACTTCGGTTCGTCGATCTTGACCCACGCCGCGCCCATCCGGTTCAGCCGCGTGACAGTCGACTGGACGTCGTCGCTCCAGCTGCGGTGGCGGAGCTCGACAGCCACCGGATGCTCGATCAGGCTGTCGAGGAGCCACGCGCGGTGGTCATGTGACCGCGGCTCGTTCTTGAAACTCGAGGGAAAATTGGCCAGGAGCGCGCCGAGCTTTCCCGCGCGCGCCTCCGCCTTGAACATCTCCGGGTGCGTGAACTTCTAGAAGAGCTTGAGTGAGAACTCGAAGTCCGCCGGCGTCCGTTTGCCCAGGCCTCCGTCACCTCAGGTCGAGGTGTCCCGTAGCACCTCGTGTTGATCTCGACTGTGTCGAACCGCTCACCGTAGTACGCCGACTCGTTGAAGCCAGCCGAGCGTCGACCGCGCCCTTTCGGTGGATAGAACAGACCGGTCCACGAGCCGGTTCCCGACGGATAGCTTCACCCGCACGTGCCGATCCGGATGTCCTGGCCACTCACAGATCCGGATTGTCGCACGTCATGTGGCGCGCGACGAGAATCTTCGCTGCACCCGAGGAAGGCAGACCGTAGAATGTCCGCGAGCAGCATGCTGACACTCAACGAGATCTTCTACTCCATCCAGGGGGAGTCGACGTACGCCGGCCGGCCGTGTGTCTTCGTGCGGTTGACGGCCTGTGACCTCCGGTGTGCCTGGTGCGACACTCCGTATGCCTTCGACGAAGGCGCGCCGGTGTCTGTCGATGAGATTCTGACGCGCGTTGACGCGTACAGATGCCCGCTCGTAGAGATCACGGGAGGCGAGCCGCTTCTTCAGGCCGACGTCTATCGCCTGATGCACCGTCTGCTTGGTGCCCGAAAGACGGTGCTGCTCGAGACCGGAGGCCACCTCGACATCTCTCGGGTGCCGCCGGAGGTCGTCAAGATTGTCGACGTCAAGTGTCCGGGTAGTGGCGAGGATGCGCGGAACGATTGGGGCAATCTCGATCGCCTGGCGCCTCACGACCAGGTGAAGTTCGTGATCCGGGACCGGGTCGATTTCGAGTTCGCGCGGTCGGTGGTCGGTCGGTACGAGCTCGCACGCCGCTGCGAGGCCGTGCTGTTCTCGCCGGTGCACGCCGTGCTCAACCCCGCGACGCTGTCGGCCTGGGTACTTGACGGCCGGGTGCCTGCCCGAGTGCAAGTCCAGCTGCACAAGTATCTGTGGGGTGCCGACACGCGAGGGGTGTGACCGATGCGCGAGGCCAGGGAGGCCGTGCTCTTGCTCAGCGGTGGGCTCGATTCCTACAGGGCTGGGCGCCATCGCCCGCCGCGAGGGCTTCCAACTCTCTGCTCTCACCGTGCGATACGGCCAGCTGCGTGCGGCAGAGGTGGACGCGGCCCGTCGCGTGGCGCGTGCGCTGGACGTGGTTGAACACGTCGTCGTGGAAGTCGACGTCGCCGCGTTCGGCGGGTCGCCGCTGAGGGGTGACGGCGCGGTGCCCAAGGACCGCGCCCTGAACGATACGAGCATCCCGATCACCTACGTGCCCGCCCGCAACACCGTGCTGCTCTCGCTCGCCTTGGCATGTGCGGAGGCGCGCGGCGCCCGCGACTTCGTCATCGGGTCAAAGCCCTCGACTACTCGCGGTGTCCTGACTGTCGCCCGGAGTTGCTCGATGCGTTTGAACGCTTGGTCGCGTTCGGCACCAAGGTGGGCGGCGACGGGGTGGATTTTCGGATCTTTGCCCCACTCGTCAACTTGTCGAAGACCGACGTCGTGCGGCGCGGCACCGCACTCGGTGTCGACGCCTGGCTGACCCGCAGCTGCTACGACGTCTCGCCAGACGGCCGGCCCTACGGACGCTGTGGCAGCTGCGGTCTCCGGGCGAGCGGGTTTGCCGATGCCGGGCTCGTCGATCCCGTGATCGGGTGCTGACCCCTGGCCTCTCCTGACCGAGATTCGTCGGTTCACCCTCATAACCGACTGAGGTGTCTTGACCTGAGACACCTCGCTCAGCGAGCGTGATTGCAAGTGTTTACTCAAACAACTGATTCTTAAATGGTTAGTTGTTCATGAGGCGATTGGCACAGACTTTGGCGATGTGTAGGACCGAACGACACGGAGCCTTTGGGTCATCGGGTCCTTTCGGGGGGGATAGATGTCGAGACAAAGCCAGTTGGTCGCACATAGATTGGCCGGGATGATCGCCACCGTCGGGCTCGTCGCGGGCTTTGCACCAGTCGCGCTGATCCAGGGAGGTCCCTCGTCGCCCGCCGTCTGGCGGCGCTACTTGCGGCGCGCGCCAAGCGCGTTGTAACCCCGGTCCCGACCGCTGTTCAGTGCGTCAACGTCGTTGGCGTTGCCTGGATGTCGGACCACGAGCCGATTCCGAAGGTGCGCCTGCGTGACATGGTCTCCGGACGTGTGGCGTCCGCGGCGCGCGGCGACGTGGACGGCGAGTTCGTCTTCGACGAGGTCGGCGCCGTTACATGTCTCGTCGAGTTGGTCGACCTGGGCGACCGCGTGCAGGCAGTCGGCGAGGTGCTGACCGCCATCGCCGGCGAGACGGTGACGACGTTCATTGTACTCTCAAATACGGCGCTTCGAGTCGCGGCGATCCTGGGCATCGCGGCCGCGGTATCGACCGCTACGACAACGGCTGTGCTCGCAGTTGTTTCCGGCTCCGTTGTCAGCGGCGAGTCGTAGGGGCGCATCAGGATTCTGGGTCGAGCGCGTCGAGCGCGTCGAGCGCGTCGTCCACCGCGCGCGTGTCGAGCAGGGCAGCGCCCGGTTCATCGCCGTGAACGCCGTACGTATCGTCGCCTGTGCGACCGATGGTAACGACATCCTCGCCATCGTCGAAATCCACAAAAAACGCGGCTATCGGTGTGTCGACCCCGGTACCGGCACGCGAGTCCATGAAAGACTCGGCGCGCAAAGCGGAAAGCTGGGCGAGGAGGTCGCCTATGGCGCTTTGATCGACGTCGGCTCCGGGAGGCACGCGGCGCCAAGCCGTGCTGCCCTCGTCCGTGTCGGCCTTCTCGAACGTGGCGGTGTCGCCATCGCGGTTGACCTCAAGCCGCGTCGCGTTGAACGGACGGAAGGTGAACAGGTCCTTGTCACGATACGTGTCGGCGGGACGTTCGAGGTCGGCAACGAGGCCGGCCTCGATGGTGAACACGAGTCCATCCCTCGACGCGTCACGCGCATACACGGCCCCATCGGGCGCCTCGCCGCCCACCAGGAGGGACGCACTCGCGCTCCCCAGGTCGACCGTGACGGTGACACGCGCCGCGTCGAGACCGTTCGGCTCGGAGTCGGCGTCAGCCTCGTTCGTCGCTTCGCGCTCGATGGACGTCATCTCGGCCGAGCCGATGCGGCCAACGATCCCCTCAACTACGCCGAAATCCGCGCGCGCGTCCCATGGCTCCGCCATCCGCCAGCTGCCGTCGGCCTTGTCGAGCCGAATCGTGCCGTCCGCAGTGGCGAGCACGAGCCCGTCGACGTCCAGTCGCTCGAAGTCGAGCACGGTCTTGTCGCGGAGATCGAAGGTGGTCCGGTTGAACGTCGACTCGAGATGGCTCGCGACGAGGAAGACCCGACCGCCGTCATCGGTTTTGGCGTAGCGGTCGCCCCCGGTCGGTGTGGCATCGCCAATCAGCAGGTGCCGGAGTACAGTGTCATCGGCGGTGCGGAACCCGACATCGATGGTGGGGTCCGACAGCCCGAACGCCGTCAGATCAGCCGACTCCGCCTCGACCACCCGCTGGATCTCGAGCGACGCCAGCCCGCCCGCGATCGACGATGCGGTGGTGTCGTCGGCGTCGACCTCGACGGGCGAGCTGATCGACCATGAGCCGTCCTCTCCGGCGGTCCGCTCGAGGGTGGTCACATCGCCGTTGTCGGCAATGACCTGCAATTCGGTAATGTCGTCCTCCTCGAACCCAAAGGCCTGTGCGTTGGCTTCGGCCTCCGACGCTGGAGGACGCTCGGATTCGATGAAATAGGCGTAGCCGCCGAGGGCCAGGAAGAGGCCGAACATCACGAGCGTCGATCGCACGCCCCGCATCATCGGATCTCAGTCAGTGCTTACGCCGGCTCCACCAGGTGAACACACCCAAGCCGAAGACCAGGCCGGGGATCATCAGTAGCGAGAGCAACTGGATCCGCGACACCTCGTCGGCAGTGAGGGTGATCCGTCGGTCTTCCGGCTCACGGGGTCTGATGGCGATGAGGTTGTCTTGCTGGGCGAGCCAGTTGATGGCATTCAAGGCGAGATCCTGGTTTCCCTGGATGCCTACCGCGCCGTTGGTGGCGAAATCGGAGTCGCCGAATATGGCGAAGCGCGCCTCGAGCGCGGGGGCGTCGCCGGCGTCGGTGTCATTGGCTGCCTCGCCTGTCGGGTTCGCGTCTCCCGCGCCAGACTCGTCCTCGTCGATCACGACGGACACTGCGGACGCGATCGGAATCGGTCCCGCCACATCGCCGGCCGCCTCGTCGAGCTCCACCTGGCCGGTGGCTAGCTCGCTAAGGTCGCTCTCGGCCCAGCTCCGGGGGCTCGTCTCGACAAAGGTCTCCGCGATCCGCCCCCCGACGCCGCCCGGGATCGGCCGGACGGACCGCGCAAGCGGGAAGGCCGTCAACAGGTTGAACCGATCCGTGATGGCGTGCGGCGGATAGCTGGACGCCACCGGCACGGAGGCGTCGGTTCCGAGCAACTGACCGACGCCGCTCGCGTCGACCACGACATCGGCGCCAACCTCCATCCCCCATTCCGCCGCGAGCGCGACCAGGTTGGGATAGTCCTCGTCCTCGGCGGTCTCTGGCGGGTCGAGCATGAGCAGCAGCTTCCCACCCCGCTCGAGATGCCCGCGCACCAGGTCGGCTTCGGTCGGAAGCACATCAGTCGCGGGCCCGGCGATGACGAGGACGGTCGCATCGGCCGGGACCTCGCCCCTCTGCGCGAGCACGATGGTCTCAACGGCCAGATTGTCACGCCGGAGCGCCTCGGTGACGGCGCCGTACCCGTCGCGGTCGTCGCTCGTGGGGTCCCGCTCGCCGTGCCCTTGCACGAAGTAGACTGACCGCTCCTCGCCTTCCACCGCCTTGATGAGCGCGTTGGTCAGCTCCTGCTCGCTATCCGACACGACGCGTTCGATCCGGTCTTGGTACTCAAAGACCACCGTGCCGTAGGACTGCACCTCGTATTGCCTCGCGCGCACGGGGTTCCGGTCGACGTCGACGTACTCCACCGATACTTCGGTCGACGTGTACTCGTACTCGCCGAGTCGGTCACGATAGCGTGGGAACTCCTCCTCGCGCGCGAAGACGAGCACTCGGATCGGCGAGTCGAGCGACTCGAGGACGCGGCGCGTCTGGTCGGACAGCGAGTACTGGCGGGCCGCCGTCAGGTCCCACCGCTTGTTCTGGCGCGCCAGCACGTAGTTCGCCGCCACCAAGATGCCGAGCGCGAGCAGGATGCCGGAGGTGGCCAGCGCGCCATACCGAGTCTGGCGCCGACCGGCGAATGTGAGGACATCCCGCCACTGGCCGAGCGTATGCGCCACCACGAGCACGATGCCGACGACGGCAAGCCACCACGAGACCGATTGCTGCTCGGGGACCACGAAGCGGGCCACGACTGCCGCGCCCACGAGCGCCACGCCGACCCAGCCGACTACCTGGAGCACCTTTGCCATCGCGTCTATCCTCGCCACCGCTCACTGTCGACCGATTTCGCGGTGAGGAACAGCCCGAACGCGATGAAGCTGACGTAGTACGCGACGTGCTTCGTGTCGATGACGCCCTTTGAGAAGTCATCGAAGTGTTCGAGGATCGACAGATACGACAGCACCCCCTGCGTCACGGGCCCGACCGAGTCGGCCATCCAGCTCAGCACCCAGAACAGCAGCAAGAGCGCGAACGTGATGACGCCGGCCACGATCTGGTTCTGCGTCGTGCTCGAAACCAGCAGCCCCAGCGAGATGAACGATGCCCCCATCAACAGCAGCCCGAGGTACCCGCTCAGCATCGGACCGAGCTCCGGCTCCCCGTACCAGAAGAGGATCCCCATGTGGATGGCGGTGACCGCGAGCATCAGGACGAAGAGCGTGAGGGCGCCAAGGAACTTGCCGAAGATAATCTGCAGGTCGCTGAGCGGCGACGTGAGGAGCAACTCGATCGTTCCCGACTTCTTTTCCTCCGCATAGGCGCGCGCGGTCAGGAACGGCAGGAAGAAGAGCAGAACAATGGCGGTGTTCGACAGCAGCGGCCGCACCATGAATTCGTTAATGTTGATGCTCTGCGGCCCGCCCATGCCGAACATGCCGGCCTGCATGCTGAAGCGCACCAAAATGCTCAGGCTCGCGACGTAGAAGTACCCGAACAAAATCGCGAAGAAGCCGACGACAACGTAGGCGATGGGCGAGACGAAATACGATCGCAACTCTTTGTGGGCGATAGCCAGGACGTTACTCATCGGTGGACTCCGCAGGGGTGCTGTCCTCGCCCGCCGCCGGCTGGTCGGCGGACGTCGCGGGCGGACCCGCTTCGCTCGCGCTCTCCTCGGTCGTCAGCTGCAGAAAAATCTCTTCCAGGCTCAGCCTGACGCGGCGCATCTCGAGGAGGCCCCAGCCGCTCGTCACGACCGTCCGCGCCAGGTCACGTCGCAGGTCGATGCCTTCGGCGCTCTGGACGTCGACCGACTGGGTCGGCTTGCCGCCATCCGCCGCTGACACCTGGGTGACGCCGGCCACGGCCGTGAGGACCGCGGCCGGGTCGGCGCCCGCCGTGTCGATCTCCAGGCGAATCGTCTCCGAGCCGCGTAGCCGGCCCGTCAGATTGTCGGGCGTGTCCTCTGCCACGACGCGCCCCCTATTGATGATGACCACACGATCGCACGTCTGCGACACCTCGGGCAGGATGTGCGTACTCAGGACAATCGTGTGGTCGCCGGCGAGATCCGTGATGAGGCGGCGCGTCTCAATGATCTGCTTCGGGTCGAGCCCTGCGGTCGGCTCGTCTAGGATGAGGACGTCGGGACTGTGGAGAATCGCCTGGGCGAGCCCGACGCGCTGGCGATACCCCTTTGAGAGCTTGCCGCAGTGGCGGTCGGCCACGTCGTCGACGCTGGTCCGTCCCATGGCGCTGTCGACACGGCTGCGGCGGTCGGACGTCCCGACGCCCTTGATGCGGGCGACGAACGTCAGATATTCCCGCACCGTCATGTCGGGGTACAGGGGCGGCGACTCCGGCAGATACCCGGTCCGTCGCTTGGCCTCGAGCGGATCGACGAAGACATCGAAGCCGGCGACGATCGCCTTGCCCTGGGTCGGCGGCATGTAGCCAGTCAACACTCGCATCGTCGTCGTCTTCCCGGCGCCGTTCGGGCCGAGCAAGCCGAGAATTTGACCCGGCTCGACGCGGAACGAGACGTTGTCCACCGCGACGGTCGGACCGTAGCACTTGGTGATGTTCTGGACCTCAATCACTGCACCGCTCCACAGGCCACCCCGACCTTGGGTTTACTGATTTAGTATGACCGACGCCACGCACCGTGGAAGGTCTGTCGGGGAGCGCCAAACGAAAAATGGTAAACAGGACGCCGGAACGGTGTCAACCGCGATCTGGTCAACCCGTCACCCGCGCTCGGCGCTCTTTGTGAAGAAATGCTGATCGACGAACTCGTCCACCGCTGACTGGTCGATGGACTCGACCTGCTCGAACTGCAGGCCTACCCCGACGCGGCGGTCGCTCCAGGCGACACGCGATGCTGCCTCGATATCCCGATCGGAGCCCGGAAGACGGAACCGTACGTGTACCTTGGTACGGGGGTCCAACGGGCTCATCGTGCGCATACCCAATCCACCCTTGCTCAGATTGAGAGTCAGCGCCGCGGCGATCGTGTCCTCGAAGCGGTAGGCGATGGGGATGCCGAGGACAACACGCATGCTGGTGCGCCGGTTGAAGCTGTCGGGAAACAGATGCGGCGCGAGCGACGGCAGGATGTGCTGAACGGCGCTGTATTCGTTCACGTAGCCGGCTACGCCCAGACCGGCGAGTTCACGCACCTCGTCCGCCGATGAAATCGAGCCACTGAAGACCAAGATCGGGACAGCGGCCCCGTCGAGCTCGCGGATCGAGCGCACCAGGTCGACGCCGGTCGATTCCAGCAGCTGAATGTCCAGGATCACAAGGTCGATGTCGGCACGGTCGGTCTCAAGGCGGGCGAGTAGCTCGGGTGCGCTCTTGACGCCGATGGCTCGGTGTCCGGCGCCGTGCAGGGCCGCCGAAAACCGGTCGCAGACGTACTCCGTGTCATCCGCGACGATGACGGTTTTCGGAGTCATGGCGGCGGGACCCATCTCCCTGCAGTATCGGCTAGCCGGCGCCGCTAGGATAGAGTGATCCGCTGGGCGCGCCGGCTCGGGCTGTTAGCAGCCCGTGGTCCCGGTTCGGGCCGCTAGAATTGCGAGGAGGGCCAACTTCTGACTATAATCCCGTCCCTCCTGTCCATGGCTGCCTGTCCGGATTGTGATGCCGAGATCGATGTCGACGAATTTGATGTTGACCGTGGCGACGAGCTGAGTTGCGCCGAATGTGGGTCGAATCTGGAGGTCGTGGCCGTGGCGCCAGTGGAGTTGCAGGCCGCTTCAGACGATGATGATGAAGACGAAGGCCAGGACGACGACCAAGCCGAGACAAGCGATGACCGCGACGCCGATGACAGGGATAGCGAGTGGGACGAGTGATCCCGACGCGTCCCTCGTAGATGACGCGCGAAGCGCGAGCCCTCCCAATTGACACGGTTTGGGCAAACTCTGTAAGCTCAGCACTTAATGCCAGATCGCCGTGTTCGAGTCGCCTCCGTCTCCTCCGGGGCTACCGGAGGCGCAGCGAGTCTGTAGCAGGAGAGCCGCATCATGAAATCTGCTTGGCGAATTCTCATGGCCATCGGCTTGACCGTGGTAATGGGCCTCGGAGCCGCGGCCTGTGCGGACAATCCGCCACCGGAACCACCGCCGCCGCCGCCGCCGCCGCCCGAAGCACCGCCACCGCCACCGCCACCACCACCACCACCGCCACCACCGCCGCCGCCGCCGCCTGCGCCGCTCACCCCGGAGGAGTTATTCTCTCGGATGTCGCTCGAGGAACTCAACAGCACCTCGCCACTGGACCCCGTCTTCTTCAACTACGACGAGGCAGAGATCCTTCCCGAGGCGCAGTCCATCCTTCAGCGCAACGCAGAGTGGATGCGGGATTGGCCCTCGACGCGGGTTCGCATCGAAGGTCACTGTGACGAGCGAGGAACCAACGAATACAACCTGGCGCTCGGGGATTCGAGATCGAGCGCCGCTCGGGACTACCTGATTAGTCTGGGGATTCCCGCCAACCGCATCGTCACCGTGAGCCGCGGCGAGGAGTCACCGTTTTGCGCCGACAGCCACGAAGGGTGCTGGTCACGGAATCGGCGCGGCCAGTTCGTGGTCACCGCCAAGTAGCGAGGAGCCCGCGGCGCAGGAGGCGTTCGCCGCGGCGCGCGTTCGCCGATGCCTCTCTCGGCGGGATTACTCGGTATCCAGTGTTCGTAGGAATGCGCGGAGATCTTCCTCCGTCGTGCGGGTACGCGCGACGACACGGTCACCGTGCACCAGGATCGGGATCTGGGTGCCGAACTGTCCCACGAGCTCGTCGTGCGACGAGATATCCACCTGCTCGAGCATAATATCGTGACGTTCGCCAGTCCGCTGGACGAGCGCCTTCATGTCGTCACATAGATGACAGCCGGGTCTGGTGAGCAGCGTCAGGCGAATCACGCGGAGGACATCTCCGCGCAGATTTCCTCTGCCGCGGCACGCGGCGCGTCGGCCGCGATGATCGGGCGCCCTACCACCAAGTAGCTGGCGCCAGCACGCACCGCGGCCTTGGGGCCGAGGGTTCGGGACTGGTCGTCGTCGGCCGCGCGCTGGCGAATCCCCGGCGTGACGATTAGGAAATCTGGACCGCACAGCGCGCGGAGGCGGCCAAGTTCCAGCGGCGACGCCACGATGCCGTCGATGCCGGCCCGCAGCGCCAGACCCGCGAGCGCATCGACTTGGTCGGCGACCGGACGCGTGATCCCCACCTCGCCGCATGCCGCCTCGTCGAAGCTCGTGAGCACGGTGACCCCAACCACACGGGTGCTGTCGCGTGTCTCCTCAGCCGCTTCCCGTGCAGCGCGCATCATGGCGACCCCCCCAGACGCGTGCACGGTCACCATCCAGACGCCGAGCGCGGAGGCGGCACGGATGGCGCTTGCGACCGTGCTGGGGATGTCGTGGTACTTCAAGTCGAGGAACACGCGATCTCCACGATCCACCAGTCGGTTGACCAGCGTCGGGCCTTCGGCGGTGAACAGCCGGCTCCCGATTTTGAAGCCGCCGACGACATCCCGCAACTCGTCGGCCAGTTCCATGGCGCGGGCAGACGAGTCGACATCGAGGGCGATCAGGAGTTGATCCATGCGGCGTCATGTCCTGCGAGCTGGACGGTACCGATGATGTCGGTGACGGTGGTGTGGCCATGACGCTTGAGGTACGCGTCGAGGCCGTCTCGAAGCTTGGTCCAGATCCCTGGGTCCTCGAAGTTGGCGGTGCCCACCTGCACCGCCGTGGCACCGGCGATGAGGAACTCGACGACATCGCGCGGGGTGGCGATTCCGCCCATCCCGATGATCGGGATCCCGACCGCCGCGCGACATTCGTAGACCATTCGCACCGCGATCGGCCGGATGGCCGGTCCACTCAGCCCCCCGACTACATTGGAGAGCAATGGGCGGCGCGTCTCCACGTCAATCGCCATGGCGAGAAACGTGTTGACCAACGATACCGCGTCGGCGCCGGCATCCTCGGCGGCCTTGGCGAACGCCGCGATGTTGGTCACGTTGGGCGTGAGCTTGGGAAACACCGGCAGGCGGGTGACGCGGCGCACCGCGTGCACCACGTCATGCGTTCCCTGCACGCTGCACCCGAACGTGATCCCGCCTTCCTTGATGTTCGGACAGGAGATATTCAGCTCCAGTGCGGCCACGCCCTCGGCGTCGGACAACAAGCGGGCAAGATCTGCGTATTCGTCGACCGTCGTGCCGCAGATGTTGACGATGACGACCGCACCGTGGTCGCGGAGCAGCGGGAGCTTCTCATCGACGAACCGCCGCGCGCCGATGCCCTGCAGCCCGATCGCGTTGAGCATGCCACTCGGGGTCTCGACGATGCGCGGTGGCGGGTGCCCGTCGCGCTCCTCAAGAAATAGTCCCTTGACAGCGATGGCGCCCAACGTCTCGAGGTCGACGACCTCCGCGTACTCCACGCCGTAGCCGAAGCAGCCGCTTGCGGCGATGAGTGGGTTGTCGAGACGCAGGCCGCCGATCTCAACCCTCAGGTCAGGTTCGGCCACGCGACCTCACTACCGGCGAACACGGGACCCTCCACGCACGATCGGACGAGTCGTGGCGGTGACGTCGCTCCGTTGGCGCGGATCGGTACGACGCAGCTGTAGCAACCACCCAACCCGCATCCCATGACCGGTTCGAGCGCGACCTCGATGCGACGTCCGTTTCGTGCGCCCAACGCGGCCACGGTGCGCATCATCGGCGTTGGTCCGCACGCGTAGATCATCACGCCCGTTGTCGCGGCGGCTTCCAGCGCGCGCTCGAGCGGGCCGGTGACCCGACCCTGCTCCCCGCGACTGCCATCTTCCGTGGTTACGACGACATGCACCCCGAGGCGTTCGAAGAACGGCAGATGATAGACGTCGGCGGCGGACCGTCCCCCGTAGAACAGCGTGGTGTCGGTGCCCCGCGCGCGCAACGCCTCGGCCAGCGATGGGAACGGCGCGAGTCCCACACCCCCGGCGACCATCCACGCAGCGGTCGGCGGGTTGACCACCGAGAACGCCCGGCCCAGCGGACCGAGGCACCGGAGACGGTCGCCGATCTCCAAGGCATACAGATCACGCGTCACCGCGCCGACCTGCTTACTGAGGAGCGACACGCCGATCACCCTCGCCCGGTCGTCGCGCAGCACCTCGAAAACGGAGAACGGTCGGCGAAGCAGCGGCTCGTGACCGAGCGCGCGCTTCACCATAACGAATTGGCCCGGACTGATTGCGGCCCCGATCTGGGGAGCCGAGAGCTCGACGATATTGTAAGTGTCCGACAGTCGATGGTTCGCTAGGACGAGCGCGTCGACGTCGACCGGACGAGCCACGAGCGGAGTATACCCGAGCGTTCACCGCGTCCTCTCCGTGGCGCTATGATGCATCAGGCTCTCCCGATGCGCTACTTCCGCATGCTGACCAACGCGGTGCTTGCCGGCCTGTTGGCCGCGGTGTACGTGGCGATCCTGTTTCTGCAGCTGAACCCGCACCTCCCCCTTGATCCGATCCGGTTGTGGCCGTTGCTGGCGGTCGTCGTGGGCTTCTACGCGCTGCACGCCGCCGCGGCCTTCTACGCGCTCATCGTGCTGCGGCAGTTGGTGTCGCGCGAGTTGCTGTCGCCCGGCTGGCTCAGCCTGCGCCTGTTGTCGTGGCTGAGTACGGCTGCGGCAGGCGGCGCAGCGACCCTCATGTGGCTCAACCTTTTCGGCCTGCGGACGGCGCTGGCCGAGGAGACCGCGCGCCGACTGGCGCTCGGAGCGGCGGCCATGAGCCTGTGTGCGCTGGCGTTGTTCGCGATTGCCGTCATTCACTACTCGTTCGGTAGGCGCGGTAGTGTCGTTGGTGCGTCGCTGTGCGCGCTCGCGGTAATCGCCTCGGTGACGCTGCCACTCGCCGCGCGTGGACTTTCTTACCCGCGGCCGCTCGGCAGTTACCCACTCGACGTCGGTAGCTGGATGGTCCCGAACACCGCCACGTCGCGGGTCCGCCTGATCTCGCTCGACGGCGCATCGCTCGACTACATCTCCCTCGCGACCAGTGAGGGCCGCCTGCCGAATCTCGGGCGCGTGCTCGACGGGGGCGCCGCGATGCACCTGGCGACGTTACGCCCGACCCAGCCCGGTCCCGTCTGGACAGCGGTCGCGACCGGCAAGTACCCGCCCAAGCACGGCGTCATCTCTGCATCGACCTACCAGGTGGGGACGGCCCTGCCGGCGGTCGAGCTACTGCCTGACCATTGTTTCGCCCAGGCGCTGGTCTTTCTGGGGTTTCTTCGTGAGGCGCCCGGGTCGTCCGCGTCGCTCCGCGCGCGCCCCCTGTGGAGCATTCTCAGCGGTCAAGGGGTGCCTGTCGGCATTGTTGGGTGGCCGATGACCCACCCGGTCCAGCCTGTATTGGGATTCCTCGTGAGTGACCGGTTTCACTTGATGGCCTATCCCACCGTGGACCCCGACGCCCGCGACGCGGCGTTCCCCGCGGAGGTCGTTTCCGTCGGCGCGTGGGCGATGGAGCAGACCGAGACACCGCGTCGGGCAAGTGCGTTTCTCAGCGACGAAGCCGTCGTGACGCCACCAGCGCTTGCGCCGATCTGGCGGGATCAGGTGTACGGCGATCTCGCAGGCGCCCTGCACGCGCGCTTCGCGGACGTGCGTCTGCTCGCTGTGCGTTACCGCGGGCTGGACGTCGCTGGGCACAATTTCCTCTCACCTGGCGCCACCGATCCGTTCAGTGTCCGTGCGGATGGTGAGACCGATGAGGCAGAGCGCCTGGACCAGTTTTATCGCCACGTGGACACCGAGGTTGGAGCCGCGCTCGATGAGCTCGGTGCGGATGACCTGCTGCTCATCGTGTCCGGGTTCGGCATGGAGCCAGTGGGCCCGGTCAAGCAGGTGCTGGCCCGGCTCGTCGGAGACCCCGCACAGGCCGGCACCCACGAGAACGCTCCGGACGGATTCATGCTGGCGTACGGAACCCGCGTCGAGGCCGGTCGGCGCATTCGTGGGTCGGTCGTCGACGTGGCGCCGACCATCCTCTACTACCTGGGCGTGCCGGTGGCCCGGGATGTCGACGGTCTCGCCCGTACGGACATCTTCACCGCCGAGTTCACCGAGGAGCGTCCGATCGCATTCGTCCCGTCGTACGAACGGTAGAGGGTCAACGCCCGCGCCCCATTTAGGATTGACCTGCGTGCCCGCCGTCGCTAGGATCGTTGCAACTCTTTAAGAGTGGCCCGGTGAGGTCGCGAAGAGGTGCCTCGTGAGTCCGTCCTCGATACCAGCCCGATTCCGCGCGTTCCCAGACTCGTTGTCCCGTCGGCGCCGATCAGTTCGTCATGTGAGGGTCCGATGCCGGTCGTGATGGAGGCCGACCGCATCGCGCGCACGCTCCTGCGGATCGCGCACGAAGTGGTCGAGCGCAATCGCGGGGTGGGCGACGTGGCGCTCGTCGGTATTCGCACGCGTGGCGTCCCCATCGCCCAGCGACTCGCCCGCAACCTCGTCGACATCGCCGGGCACGTGGTGCCCACCGGCAACCTCGACATCACCCTCTATCGCGACGACCTGATGCGTCATCCGGTCGGGCCGCAGCCGGTGTTGCGCCGGACGGAGATCCCGTTCTCGATCGACGACCGTCGGATTCTACTAGTCGATGACGTGCTGTATACGGGGCGGACGATCCGGGCCGCGCTCGACGCGCTCATCGACTTCGGCCGTCCCCGGAGCATTCAGCTCGTCGTGCTCGTCGACCGCGGACATCGGGAGCTGCCGATCAAAGCCGACTACGTGGGCAAGAACCTGCCGACCTCGCTCGGTCAGAGCGTGCAGGTGCGTCTCGCGGAGATCGACGGCGTCGACGAGGTAATCCTGGACGATATCTCCGATCGCGACCTCGCGGCCACGGCCCCGCCTGATCTTCGCGAGGAGCGCGCATGAGCGTTGCGGCGGATTTGGCGGGTGCGGTGCGGGACGCGACGGCCGAGACTCCGCGCGTGCGATCGAAGCACCTCCTGAGTGTGGCGGACCTGACCCGTGATGAGGTCGGGCTCATCCTCGACACGGCGGAGGCAATGAAAGAGATCGGTACCCGCCGCATCAAGAAAGTACCGACCCTCCGAGGGCAAACGGTCGTTAACCTGTTCTTCGAGCCGAGCACGCGCACGCGGACGTCGTTCGAAATCGCCGAGAAACGGCTCAGCGCCGACACGTTGAGTATCGCTGGGGTGACGTCGAGCATCACCAAGGGAGAGACGCTCGCAGATACGGCGCGCACTCTCGAAGCGATGGCGCCGGACCTGATCGTGGTCCGGCACTCGTCATCGGGCGCCTGTCATCTGCTGGCTGACAGCTGCAACGCGCGCGTGATCAATGCCGGCGACGGCATGCACGAGCACCCGACCCAGGCGCTGCTCGACGCCTTCACGATTCGCGAGCACAAGGTGAGCGTCGAGGGCCTCAAGGTCGCCATCGTCGGCGACCTGTTGCACAGCCGGGTGTTACGGTCGAACATCATCCTCCTGCGCGCGCTCGGCGCCGAGGTGTGGGTGTGTGGTCCTGCCACGCTCATGCCACCCCGCATCGAGCGGTTCGGTGTGCACGCCACGACACGCGTCGACCGGGCGGTCGCCGACGCCGACGTCGTGATGCTGCTTCGGGTGCAGCTCGAGCGGATGCACGGGCATTTCGTCCCATCGTTGCGCGAGTACTTCAAGATGTTCGGGATGACGGCCGAGCGACTGCGCCGCGCGAAGCCGGATGCCATCATCATGCACCCGGGTCCGATGAACCGCGGGGTTGAGATCGCCTCCGACGTTGCCGATGGGCCAGATTCGGTCATCCTCGAACAGGTGGCGAACGGGGTCGCCGTCCGGATGGCCGTGCTTTACCTGGTGGCCGGCGTCGACGGTGACGAGAGGACGCCGTGAGCGATCGCGCGGTTCTCTTGACGGGCGGCCGTGTCATTGACCCAGTGCAGGGGGTCGACGGTCTTCACGACGTGCGTGTGGAGAACGGAATGATCGCGGCCGTCGGGAAAGACTTGCCGGCGGACGGTGCCGCAACCGTCCAACTGGCCGCCGGCTGGGTGGTCTGTCCTGGATTCCTCGATATGCACGTGCATCTCCGGGAACCCGGGCAGGAGCATAAGGAGACTATCGCGAGCGGCGTGGCCTCGGCGGTTGCCGGCGGGTTCGTTGCTGTGGCGTGCATGCCCAACACCGATCCCGTCAATGACCATGCCGGCGTGACCGAGGAAATCGTGCGCAAGGCGGCGGCAGCGAAACTCGCGCACGTCTTCCCGATCGGAGCAGTGACCGCCGGGTCGAGGGGCGAGCGCCTGTCCGAAATTCGCGAACTGCGCGCCGCTGGCTGTGTGGCCGTGTCCGACGATGGCCATCCTGTCGCCGACGCCTTGATGATGCGGCGGGCGCTCGAATACGTGTCGATGTTCGATATGCCGGTCATCAATCACTGCGAGGACCCGTCGCTCAAGGGGAATGGTGTCGCGCATGAAGGCTATCGCGCCACTGAGCTCGGCCTGCGAGGCATTCCTGGCGCCGCCGAAGCGGTGATGGTCGAGCGTGACGTCAGCCTGAGCGAACTCTCCGGAGGGGCGGTGCACATCGCGCACATGAGTGCGCGCGAGTCGTTGCGCGCCGTCCGATCCGGGAAGGATCGCGGCGTCCAGGTTACGTGCGAGGTGACACCCCATCACTTGATACTGACCGACGAGGAGCTCGCCTACGACACCAACTTCAAGATGAACCCGCCGCTGCGCGCCGTCGCCGATCGCGACGCGATGCTGGAGGGCCTGGCCGATGGCAGCATCGACGCGATCGCCACCGACCACGCCCCGCATCATGCGGACGAGAAGGCCGTCGAGTTCGACCGTGCGCCCTTTGGTATTATCGGTCTCGAAACCGCCGTTTCGCTCGCCCTGGACCGTCTCGTGCATCGTGACGTTGTGTCGTTGAACAGACTTGTCGAGCTGCTGGCGCCGAACCCGGCGCGGATCCTGCGGGTCGACGGCGGCACGCTGGCGCCAGGCTCGGCTGCGAATATTACGATCCTGGCGCCTGACGCGACGGTTGAGATCGCGGCCGCTCGCTTCCGGTCGAAGGCGCGAAACACACCGTTCGACGGATGGCGGCTCCGCGGCGCAGTCGCGGCAACCTTCGTCGGTGGTCGCGCGGTGTACACCAACGACGCGGTACCGGGGGCTGGCGACCTCGCGGCGGTGCCGTGACACCGGCGCTCCCCGCGGCGGCCAGGCCCGCGCTCAACGATCTCTACGACCGATTTGAACGGCGTCGTGACGTCGCCGATCCCGTTCATCGCGTGCGCGGATATGCGGACCCCGCCGACCAGGAGGTGGTCGGATTCTGCGCCGCGGCGCTGGCCTTCGGGAGGGTCGCTAGCGTTCTGCGGTCCGTCGACGCGCTCCTCGCGGCGATGGGACCGTCGCCGGCCGGGTTCGTGCGGCACTTCAATCCGGCGCGCGATCACGCGGGGATCGGCGGGATTACCCACCGCTGGACTCGGGGGGTCGATCTGGTGGCGCTCCTGTGGATTCTCCGTCAGATGATCGAGCAGCGGGGCTCACTGGAAGGCTTCTTCCTGGACGGCTACCGGCCGGACGCCGCCGACGTCGCCCCGGCGCTCGAATCGTTTTGCGGACGTGCCGTGACGATGAACGTCGACAAGATCTACGGCTCCGACCCCCGCCGCGGCGTTGCCTACTTCTTTCCGCGCCCGTCGAGGGGGAGCGGGTGCAAACGCATCAACCTGTTTCTGCGCTGGATGGTTCGGCGCGATCGGCTCGACCTCGGCGCGTGGCGTCGTGTCAACCCCGCGAAACTCATCGTGCCGCTCGACACCCACGTAATCCGTGTGAGCCAATGCCTGCGGCTGACCCGCTATCGAAGTCCGGGATGGGCCATGGCGCGCGAGATCACCGCGTCCCTTCGACGCTTCGACGGGGCCGACCCCGTCAAGTACGACTTTGCCCTTTGCCACCTCGGGATGATGGAGGCGTGCGGGTTCAATCAGCCACACCGAGACGCGCGTTGTCCGCTGCGGGGGTTCTGCCAACCACGTCCGCGTACACCGCGACGGTCTCGTCGACCATCCGTGCCGCGCTGAAGCGAGCGCGGGCCCGCTCTCGTCCGGCATCACCGTACGCGCGCCGAAGCGTCTGGTCGCCGAGCAGGCGCACGACGGCGGCCGCGAGGCGAACTGGATCGCGCACCGGCACGAGCAAACCGGTCTCGCCATCGACGACGCTCTCGGGAATCCCACCGGCGCGCGTGGCGACCACGGCGCCGCCACAGGCCATCGCATCGAGCACCGACGTGCCGAGGCCCTCGGTCACGGAGCTCATCACGAACAGGTCGAACCCCTTGAGCAGGGAGAGGACGTCCGGCCGGAACCCGGTGAGGATGACATGGCGTTGGAGGTCGAGACGCTTAATCTGCCTGGTGAGGTTCGCCTGCAGCTCACCCGCACCCACGATGAGGAAACGCGCGTCCGGAACCTCGCGCACGACCCTGGAGGCGGCGTCAATCAGATAGCGCTGGCCCTTGTGGGGGACGAGCGCTGCGATGTTGCCGACGATCGGCGCACCGCGTGGAAGCCAGAACTCGCGATGGACGTCGAGCAGCGGCGCGGCTGCGATGTGGTCGAGATCAATGCCCTCGTGCACCACCGTCGTGCATGGGGCAGGCACGCCGTCGTCGATCAGGATGCGGCGAATAGCGCTGGAAGCGCAGATGAAGCGATCGACCTGTCGATACTTCCAGCGGGAGAAGGCATTGCGGCGGACGTGGAAATCGACCCGGCGAGAGGCCGCGAAGCGCACGGCGAGCAACTCACCGCCGAGCGACAATGCCAGCGAGGTGACCGCCACCGCGTGGGCGTCGTGGGCGTGGACGACGTCCGGCGCGAGCTGTCGGACAAGCCGGGAGAGTCGCCAGGCCGCGTGCAGATCGACTTCGCTCTTCGGCGCCAGCGCGTAGAGGTCCGGACCCTCGGAGGCACGCCGATAGAGCTCCCCCCGCGGGTGCGCGACCAGTGCGGCCCGGAGACCGCGCGCCCGGAGCCCCAGGACGGTCAGCCACACCTGGCGTTGCCCGCCACGCCAGGTCAGCGCCGTGTCGATGTGGATCGAGAACATGTCGGAGTTCTCCGAGCACACTACCATCCGGGCGCAGCCGTGTCGCTGATCGTGGCATCGGGTTTGCCTGCCACCAACGGGTGCCGGGGTCAGGGTTCGCGGGTGCCGCCGCGTTGCAGCTCCCAGAGCTTCGCGAACTTGAGGAACACGTAGTAGGAATTCAAGACAGATACGATCAGCCCAGGACGTCCGTCGAGGATGCCTCGTCGCGCGACATAGTTGCGCAGAAGGGCAAGCGGAGGATGAGCCACGAGGTCGAGCCACCCCGTGCGTCGCCCTTCGGCGAGCATCTGGTCGGCGGCCAGGGTCGTATAGCGATCGATCGTCGCCAGGTGATGCGAGACGTCGCGATAGGCGCGGTGCTCAATCTCCGCGCGGAGACGACCCACCTGGCCGTCGACGCTGACCGATTCGTGTACGCGACGGCTGTTCCACCGGGCGACGCGCCGGTCGTAGAGCCGCAGCTGAGGGTCCGGATACCAGTCGGTCGTGCGAATCCACCGATCGAGGTAGCGCGTCACGCGCGGGATCCGGTATCCGCGATGGGCTGGCCCGGTATCGAACAACGCCCGCAACTCGATGGCCAGCTCCCTGGACACGCGTTCGTCAGCGTCGAGCGAGAGCACCCAGTCGTGCTCCGCTAGTGTCGTGGCGAAGTTCTTCTGTGCGCCGTAGCCTTCCCACGCGTGGGTCACCACGCGGTCGGTGTATTGCTTGGCGATGGAAATCGTGCCGTCGATGCTTCCCGAGTCGACGACCACGAGGTCGTCGACCCACCGGACCGAATCGAGCGCGGCACTGATGTTCTCGGCTTCGTTCTTCGTGATGATGACGACCGAAAGCTTCATCGCCTCGCGCACTCTATCACCATCGTCGGCTGTCCACTCTGGGGACGCCGCGGGCGGGGGTCTGACTGGCCCCAGGCGTCAGTGTGCCCATGGTCGTCGGTGCGACACCGCCGACCGGCGCGCCCACGCCCAGCCCGCCACCGCTGAGTGGGACCTCCTGCACGGCTTTGAAGTCGACGAGCGACTTGATGTAATCGTGGATGGCCTGTAACTCTCGGTTCCGCGACTGGGTGAGGTCGCGCTGTGCCTGGAAGACGAGGAAGGTCGTCGACATGGCGACATCGAACTCCTTCTGCTCGGCCTCGAGTCGCCGCTCGGCCAACTGGCGTGCGATGCGTGTGGCATCCACTCGTTGCAGGCTCGTGGATACACGTCGGCCGACCTCGCGCACGTCGCCGGTCACGCCTACCTCGATCTCGAGAAGGCGGGCTTCCGTCTGCGATTGTTCGAGTCGCGCGCGCGCGAAGTTCGCGTCAGCGGTGCTCCGGCCCAGCGGGTAGCCGATCGTGACACCCACGCTCCACGTCGGAAAGCTGTTCGAGAAGAGATCCCCCACGACCTTCGAGAAGGCGCGCTCTTCGTGCCAGACGATGGGGCCCGGGAAGCCGTCGCCGCGGATGAACTCCGTGCCGCCGAGGCCCGTCAGCGAGTAGTAGACTTGCACATTGACGTCTGGAAGTCGCTGATTCGAAAAGTAGACGATGTTGACGTTGGTGTTGGTTATTTCGCCGCGCAATTGATCCAGGTCGGTGTGCTGGTCCAGCGCGGTGCGGATAGCCTCATCCACATCGACCTCGCGAGCGCGCAGCAGCGGCTCGTCGGTCGGTTCGATCCGCACAAACCAGAAATCTTCGGCCGCGGGATGGAGAATCAGCGTCCGCAGGACGTCCTCGGCCTGTTTGATCGCCGTTTCGGCGACGATGACCGCTTCTTCGTTCCGCGCCACCTCCGCTTCGGCCTCGACGATGTCGATGGGTGCCATGGTGCCGACTTCTATCCGCGCACGGTTGTTCCGCAACGACTCCTCGGCGAGCGCGAGTGACTGCTGCTGCACCTCCAGGGACGAGATGGCGAACACCAGGTCCCAGTAGGCGTTTCGCACGTTGCGCTCGGTCGACACGACGGTCTGGCGAAGGCCGACATCTGCGATCTCCCGATTCGTCGTCGCTACATCCACCCGCTGCCGGGCGGTGTCAATCGAGAAGTGCCGGAGTACGGGTTGGGTGTAGGACAGCCGCATGTTGGACTGCAGGATCGGGTCAAACGAGCTGAAGAGATTCGTGGTGCTCGAGCGCGACCCGTCCCACCCGACCGTGTACATCCCGCCCGCCCACGGCATCTGCTGGTTCACGGTGAACGCTTTGTCGAACAGCTTGTCGATGATTTGATCTTCACCTCCGGCCAGGAAACTCGCTGCCGGGTTTGTCGCGTTGTTGCGTAGCACGTCGACGGAGAGGTTGGGGAGTCAGGCCGAGCGCGCGTCCGCCACGACCATGTCCTGGATCTGTGGGTTGAATCGCTGGGACCGGATACCGAAGTTGTACTCGAGGGAGAGTTCGACCGCCTCGTTGATCGACACAGGCCGGACCGGCTGGCCCGACCCCGCTTGTATGGCGGGCGTCGGCAGGATTACCCCCGCGGTCGGGGCGGCATCGATGCGGCCCAGGATCGGCCCCTGGGCGTTGACGGTCGTCCCCGCCGCGAGAGGCACGACGGGCATGCGCATCGCGATAGACGTGGTGGATTGCAGGTTCATGACGTCCTTCTCCGTTGCCTGAGAGACGTACCGTTAGACGCCGGTGGGGCGGCGTCGCTGGCGCGTCCGAGTGGACAGGCGGTGGGTCCCGTGGCCCTCGAGTAGACGGACGGGCACTGCTGGAGGCGCGTTGCGCGACTGTATACTGGCGCCGTTCGTGGCCGGCAGACCGCGGCGGGTCGCGTACTCCACCCTCGGATCCATGGCGCTTGGGTGGGCTAGTGACCTGTCTCGGGTGAATCGGTAGTGGTCACCGGCGCGCGGCACCCGGCTGACAAGGCGCGACAAAAAAGTATACACACCGTATGTGACCGAGGAGCAACGCCGTCAGGCGGGATGCCCCGCCCGGTGGGCGCTATTGATTCACCCGATACAGGCCACGAGTGACCATGCAGGCAGACGACGTGCTCGCGTTGTTTCGACAGTGTGGCGCTTTGCTCGAAGGACATTTCCAGCTGTCGTCCGGCCTCCACAGCCCGGGCTATCTCCAGTGCGCGGTCGTGCTGCAGCATCCTGCGCACGCCGAAGCGCTCGGCGCTGCGCTCGCGGCGCGTGCCGCTGCGCTCGGGGCGACCGTTGTGCTGTCACCGGCGCTCGGCGGTATCGTCATCGGGCACGAAGTCGCCCGGGCCGCCGGCTGCCGGGCACTGTTTGCGGAGCGTCGTGACGGCCGGCTGACGCTCCGGCGCGGGTTCGGGCTCGACTCGACGGAGCGTGTGCTCGTCGTCGAAGACGTCGTCACGACCGGCGGGTCGACACGCGAGACGATCGCCGTCGCGCGCAGTGCGGGAGCGCCGGTCGTCGGGGCGGCGGCGGTCATCGACCGCGGCGGCTCACCCGCCAGCTTCGGCATGCCATTCCACGCGCTGGCACGGATCGTCTGGCCCGCGTACGAACCAGCTCGCTGCCCTGGGTGCGCAGCCGGCGAGCCGGTCACCCAGCCAGGTTCGCGGCGAGCCAACGGGTGACCGCATCAGACATTCGTCCGGCGCGTGCGCGCGCCCGGCACGCACCGCCCACCCGGTTATGCGCACGCTCAAGCTGACCCTCGCCTACGACGGTTCTGCGTATGTTGGCTGGCAGCGGCAGGACAATGGCCGATCGATCCAGGGTGAGCTGGAGGCGGCGTTGCACGACATTGAGGAGCGGCCCATCTCCGTCGTCGGCGCCGGCCGAACCGACGCTGGCGTCCACGCGCTGGGCCAGGTGGCGAGTCTCGAGATCGCGCATGCCATCGAACCGCCGGCGTTGTTGCGCGCACTCAACGCGAAGCTGCCGGACGATATCCGCGTCTTGCAGACGGACGTGGCGCCGCGGGAGTTCCATGCGCGCTACTCGGCGGCCGAAAAGACGTATCGCTACTACGTGAGCACCGGCGCGATCGCGCCGCCGTTCTCGTTGCGATACGCGTGGCACCTCCCCGTCCCGCTCGACCTCGGCGTGATGCGCGACGCCGCTCAGCAGCTCGGTGGCCGGCACGACTTCTCGGCGTTTCAGGCGGTCGGCAGCGCCGTCGAGACGACGGTGCGGACGATCGCGTCGGTGACGGTCTCGTTGCAGCCGGCATGGGCGCCCTGGGATGCGGCGCAGACCACGTCGACGGCGATCGTGGCTATTGAGGTCACGGCCGACGGCTTTCTCCGGCACATGGTGCGCACGATCGTCGGCACCCTGGTCGAGGTGGGTCGCGGCCGGCGCGCGGCCGGCGACATCGTTCGGATCCTTGCGTCGAAGCGCCGCGCGCGCGCGGGCGCCACCGCGCCGGCGCGGGGTCTGTATCTCGTACGCGTCGCCTATCGGAATCCTTGATTGTCTCTCTAACGCATTGTATAATAGAGAGTTAATGAGTCTTGACAGTGTTCTGGACTGGCTTCCAGACGAGTCGCCGCAAGCGCTCCTCGCGCACCAGGTCGACTTCACGCGCTTGCCCGCTCACGTCGCGGTCATCATGGACGGCAACGGTCGGTGGGCGGCCCAACGTCACCTTCCGCGGGTTGAGGGACACCGTGCCGGCATCGACTCGGTGCGCGATGTTGTCGAGCTGTCGGCGAGGCTCGGCATCGAGGTGCTGACGCTCTATGCCTTCTCGGTCGAGAACTGGAAGCGTCCATCGTCCGAAGTGTCGGTGCTGATGGGCCTCCTTAAACGGTATCTCAGGATCGAGCTCGGCGCGATGGTGACGAACGACATCCGCATTGGGGTGATCGGGAGTCAGGCGGAGCTCGCGCCTGACGTCCGATCGGAGCTTGACGTTGCTCAACAGAAGACGAGCACCAACACAGGCATGCTGTTCAACATCGCGCTCAACTACGGTGGGCGGGCGGAGATCGTCGAGGCCGCGCGCCGCGCCCTCGAGGCCGGTATTGACCCGGCGCGGCTCGATGAGCGCCGGTTCGCCGGGTTGCTGTATACGGCGGGCCAGCCGGATCCCGACCTGCTGATTCGCACGAGCGGTGAGATGCGCGTCAGCAATTTCCTCCTGTGGCAGATCGCCTACGCGGAGATCTGGGTGACGGATACCCTGTGGCCAGATTTTCGCGCGCACCACCTGCTCGAAGCCATCGTCGCCTACCAGAAACGCGACCGGCGCTACGGCGGGATCAAGGAAGAACCGGCGGTCGTGGGACGATAGTGTCCCAAGTCAGACGTTCGCCAACCGGTTCTCGGGCGGGGCATCCCGCGATGGTCGGTGCTGGTAGCCAGTCTGTCAGCGGGTCACATCTTCGGAAATTTGCTCCTTCGTCGCGCCTTGCAACTGCCGGACGCGGCTTTGGCTTGACGGCCGAGAGTTCGTCAGCGAACGTCTGACTCTGGACACGAACGCCGGGCCGGCTTCTCTGCGATCTGAGCGCCATCCCCGATGGCTGGTACAGTCCACTCGTGACGCGTCTGATCAGTGCGCTGGTGCTCCTCCCGGTGGTCGCCGTGACGATCTGGCTGCTTCCGCCGCTGGCGACCGTCGTACTGGCCGAGGTCATACTTCTGGTTGCCGTTCTCGAGTACGCAGGGCTGGCTGCGCACGCGGGGATCGCCGTCGCCCGCGTGCCCGTCGCGGCCATCGCCCTTGCGACCGCCGCTACGCTCGCCCTCGCGCCCGCGGCGCTGCCGGTCGTTCTGATGGTGTCGGGCATGGTCATCGCCCTCACGCAGCTCGTCCCGGGACGGACGGGCGGCGGGATGCCGGAAGTCGGCGCCGCCGCATTCGCGCTGGTCTACCTGGCGGCCCCAATCGGGGTGCTCGCCGACCTGCGCGTTGACCACGGTCGAGAGGTCGTCTCTCTGCTGCTGGCGACAGTCATGGCAAGCGACACGGCGCAGTACTACGCGGGCCGGGGATTCGGGCGACGGTTGCTCGCTCCCACCATCAGCCCGAAGAAGACCGTCGAAGGGGCAGTGGCCGGTGTGCTCGCTGGCGTTGCGATGCTCGGCGTGGTCGGCGCGTGGTGGCTTCCGGCGGTGACGCTCGAGGTGCGGCTGGCGCTTGGCGGTGCCGTCGCCACCCTCGGCATCGTCGGTGATTTGTTCGAGTCTCGGCTGAAGCGTGCGTCCGGAGTCAAGGACGCGTCCGGCATCATCCCGGGGCACGGGGGCGTGCTGGACCGCATCGACGGCTTGGTGTTCGCCACTCCGGTGTTCTATGTCGCTGTGAGGTTGGCCGAGTGAAGCGCGTGGCCATCCTTGGCTCGACCGGGTCCATCGGCCGGAGCGCCCTCTCGGTCATCGATGCGCACCCCGAGCGTCTGCGCGTCGTTGGCCTGGCAGCAGGGGAGAACGTCGACCTATTTGCCGGGCAGGTGGCGCGGTATCAACCGGCCATCGTCTCGCTCGCGACGCCGATTGCGTTGACGGCTCTCGAGCGCCAGTGCGCGACAGACGACGTAGCGACTGGCTGTGGCCCCGATGGACTAGTTGCGGTCGCCACGCATTCCGCCGTCGACATCGTGTTGTGCGCATCGGCCGGGACCGCGGCGCTCGGTGCGGTGCTCGCGGCCATCGTAGCCGGCAAGACCATTGCGCTCGCCAACAAGGAGGTGCTGGTCATGGCGGGCGGTCTAATGGTCGAGGCCGCGCGGCGGCATGGCGTGTCCATTCTTCCGGTCGATAGCGAGCACAACGCGATTCACCAGTGCGTCGATCACCGGCCGCGCGGGGACGTCACGCGGCTCATCCTCACCGCTTCCGGGGGCCCTTTCCGTGAGTGGCCGGCCACACGCATGAAGGAGGTCACGCGGGAGGATGCCTTGCGGCATCCGACCTGGTCGATGGGCCCGAAGATCACGGTCGATTCAGCGACCCTGATGAACAAGGGACTTGAGCTCATCGAAGCACGCTGGTTGTTCGACATGGCACCGGAGCGCATCGACGTCGTGATCCACCCGGAATCAATCGTGCACTCGTTGGTCGAGCTGCGCGACGGGTCTGTCATCGCGCAGCTGGGTGTGACCGACATGCGTTTGCCCATTCAATACGCGTTCTCCTATCCCGAGCGCTGGGAGTCGCCCCTTCCGCGGCTGGACCTAGCCCGCTGCGGCCCGCTGGCGTTCGATGCGCCGGACCTTGAGCGGTTCCCGTGTCTTGGTCTGGCGTATGCGGCGCTGCGCGGGGGCGGGGCGCTGCCCGTCATTCTCAACGCAGCAAACGAGGTCGCAGTGGAGGCGTTCCTCGCCGCACGGCTACCCTTCGCCGCAATCCCGACCGTGGTCGAGGGCGTGCTCGACGCCGCCACCGGGGGATCTGTGGCCGCTCCCGACTCGCTGTCTGACGTTCGCGCGCTGGACGGGTGGGCGCGGGACCGGTGCGCCATCGCCGTCGCCAGGGTAAAATCGAGTTCGTAGCCTGATTATCGCCAGGCCACTTCAGCGTTGAAGGTGACACCGTGACCCTGACCAACATTCTCGCGTTCCTGTTCGTGCTCGGCGTGCTTGTCTTCGTGCACGAGCTTGGCCACTTCCTGGCGGCGCGCCGGCTCGGCGTGCGCGTGCTGACCTTCTCCCTGGGGTTCGGTCCGAAGCTGCTCAAGTTCACGCGCGGCGATACCCAGTACTGCGTCAGCGCCATTCCGCTCGGCGGCTACGTGAAGATGGCCGGTGAGAACCCCGAGGACACCCGCACCGGCGCCGCTGACGAGTTCATGTCGAAGTCGAAGTGGGAGCGCTTCCAGGTGCTCGTCATGGGACCGGTAATGAACGTCGTGCTCGCGGTCCTCGTAATGTGGCTAGTGCTCTACCAGGGCGCTGAGGTGCCTGCATACGAGGAGCAGCCACCGGTTGTAGGACGCGTCGTGGAGGACTCGCCGGCGGACCGCGCCGGCGTCGGTGTCGGCGAGCGGATCGTCAGCGTTGCCGGCCGCGCCGTCGACACCTGGGATGCGCTGCTCGTGGCCGTCCTGCCCCGCGCGGAGCGCGAGGTCGACGTCGTCGTGCGCGATGTCGGCGGCCGGGAGCGCACGCTGCAGATCACCCCTGACGCCCAAACCCAGTTCGAGATGGGCGACCTGGGGGTCGGTCCGGTGATGCGCGCCCAGATTCTGGAGATCTCCACTGACACCCCGGCCGAGCGGGCGGGTCTCGCCGCGCGCGACGTCATCGAGGCTGTCGACGGTGAGGTGGTAAACAGCGAAGAACTCGTGGAACGTATCCGCGCGAGCGCGGACGTGCCCCTCGTGCTGACCGTGCGTCGCGGCGATACACGCCTCGACATCACGGTCACCCCAGAGGTCGACGATGGCGTGCCCCGAGTCGGGTTTCTCTTCAACCAGTATGAAACGCGCACCATCGAGCCGGGGTTGGTGGAAGCGTTTCAGATGAGCCTCGAGCGCAACTACGAGTGGTCGGGCCTCATCTTCCAGACCCTGTGGGGTCTGCTGACGACCGAGACGTCGCCACGACAACTCGTTGGGCCAGTTGGCATCGCGCAGCTGTCGGGGAGCGCTGCCGAGCTCGGGTGGGTGGCGCTCTTCAGCCTCATGTCGATGATCTCGCTAAATCTGGGCATCCTCAACCTGCTGCCCATTCCGGTCCTCGACGGTGGGCATATCTTCATCATGGCGATGGAAGGTGTCTCCCGCCGAGACTTCAGCATGCGGGTCAAGGAACGGATGCTCATGGCTGGCCTCGTCGTGATCTTGACGCTGATGGTGACCGTTATCTACAACGACCTGACCCGCATCCAGTGGATCGAGGCGTTGATGCCCTGGCGTTAGCTCGTCCGAGGCTCACTCCACTCGCGGCGGTCGCAGGCCGTCGCCGGGAACCACCGCCGTTCCGCGTTACGTCGTCGCTGCCTGATCCCAGTCGCGACCGCGGAGCCTCGATTCCGCCCGCGAGCGAATCCCACGCCATGGACCTACGTCGAGAGATCCGTCCGATGGTCGCGCTCGCGACGCCGATCGCGATCGCCGATATCGGGTGGGTTGCGATGCAGCTCGTCGATATCGGTGTGGTCGGACGGCTCGGAACCGAGGCCATCGGTGCGGTTGGCGTTGGCAGCGCGCTCTTTCTGGCGCTCGGCGTCTTCGGCATGGGGCTGCTGGCGGGGCTCGATCCACTTATCTCCCAAGCGTTCGGCGCGCGTCGTCCACTCGACTGTCACCGCTGGCTGCGTCACGGCCTCTGTGTCGCCGTCGGGCTCACCGTGCCGTTGACGCTGCTCGGACGCGTCGTCGGCCGTCATCTCGACGCCTGGGGGTTCGACGCCGATGTGCTTGAGATGACCCGCCCCTACTTCCATATCGTCATCTGGAGCCTGTTACCACTACTGCTGTATGCCGCGTTGCGACGGTATCTGCAGGCGGTGAACGCCGTCAGGCCAGTCATGATCGTGCTGGTCTCTGCCAATGTCGTGAACGCGATCGCGAATTGGATTCTCGTGTTCGGGAACCTGGGTGCGCCCGCGCTCGGGGTCGACGGCGCGGCCTGGGCCACCGTGGTGTCCCGCGTCTACATGACGACGCTGCTGGTGGTGGCATGCGCGCGGCACGGCGGCGTTATCTGGCCGATATGGGCGGATGTCGAGACCGCCGGCCTGAGGCACCTCCTGTCGCTCGGCTGGCCGGCGGCTGTACAGACCGCGCTCGAGTACGGGGTGTTCGCCGCCGCCACCGCGTTGGCGGCCCGGCTCCAGCCATCGATGCTGGCGGCCCACCAGATCGTGCTCAACCTCGCGGGGCTGACGTACATGGTGGTACTGGGGATCTCCGCTGCGGGCGCTGTACGCGTCGGCCATGCCGTCGGTCGGCGCGACGCCGACGGGGCCGTGCGCGCCGGCTGGACCGCGCTCGCACTCGGCGCCGGCTTCATGACCGGGGCGGCGGTGGCCTTTGTCGCCGTGCCGCGTCAGATTCTCGGACTCTTCACCGCCGACGCGTCAGTCATCACGACGGGAGTCACGTTGCTTCTCCTGGCTGCAATCTTCCAGCTTTTCGACGGTCTCCAGGGGGTCGCGACCGGCGCGCTGCGCGGCCTTGGCGACACGCTCACGCCAATGCTCTTCAATCTGGCGGGCCACTGGCTGCTCGGCCTCCCGGTCGGCTACGCGCTGTGCTTTGTCTTCGGATGGGGGATCGCAGGTCTCTGGATCGGTCTCTCGGGCGGCTTGATCCTTGTTGGGATCGTGCTCGTGGGGACGTGGCATCGTCGCGCGCGCGCCTTGACCGCCACCTTTCAGGATCAGGACAGCGTGCCGTCACCCAGCGCGATGGAGCGGATTGCGTCGGCAAGGCCGCCCGCGTCGTGAGTCGCAGTGACCGGCCAGCCACGGGTCTTCAGCTCCTCGACGGCGTTCCCCATGACAATCGGGCGACCGGCGAACTCGAGCATCTCGCGGTCGTTGAGGTTGTCACCCACAGCCATCACGCCGTCGGGGTCGAGATGGTGTCGCCGGGCCCACGCCGCGAGTGCCGCGCCCTTCGACCAGTTGGCGGCGATGATGTCGAGCAGCGAAAAATCGCGCGCCTCGTACTCCGTCAACGTGACGGTTGCCTCCGTCGCAGCCGGTAGCGCGCGCACCGCAGTGGCGAGCGCTCGCATCTCCTGCACCCCGCCCGTGAAGGCGACCTGCACCGGGTCTTCGGTGAGAGCTGCTTCGAGCGATGGGACCTCGGTCATGAAGCGCCAGTTGCGCTGGTAGTACCACCGGCGGTTCGGATCGGTCCAGTCGATGCCCTCGAAGATGTACTGGCTGGCGTCGCGCCGGTCGAAGATCAGCGCAGCGCCTCCGCGCAGCGCCCTCGTCTCGGTGACGATCGCACGGGCCGTGGCGCGCGGGAGCAACTGGGAGGCGACAGTGGTCCCGTCCGGTCGCTTCGTGATTGCGCCGTTGCTCACGATCAAGACGACACGATCCGACAGCGCATCGGCAATCGGCTTCGCGTGATGAAACGCGCGGCCGGTCACGAGGGCGACGTCGATGCCGGCGTCGAGCGCATCTCGCACCGCTTGCCGATTGGTGGGTGGCAGAGCACCATGGCTGTCGAGCAGGGTGCCGTCGATGTCGATTGCGATGAGACGAATAGGCACGACCGCGCCGTCTAGCCGCTAGCTGGCCACCGACTTTCCAGCGTAGTTGGCCTCCACGTAGTCGTCGACCAGCTGTTGGAACGATTCAGCGAGCTCGGTGTTGCTCCCGCGAAGTGTCGTGGCGTGCCGGCCGTCGATGAAGACCGGGCAGGTGGGTGCCTCCCCGGTGCCCGGCAGGCTAATGCCAATGTTCGCCGCCTTCGATTCACCCGGGCCGTTGACCACGCAGCCCATGACTGCCACGGTCATCTCCTCGACGCCCTCGTATCGGGTCTTCCACTCGGGCATCATGCGACGAACGTAGCCCTCGATGCGCTCCGCCAGCTCCTGGAACGTCGTGCTGGTCGTGCGGCCGCAACCGGGACACGCGGTCACGGTCGGCGCGAACGCGCGGAGCCCCATCGCCTGGAGCAGCTCGCATGCCGCATACACTTCTTCGCGTCGGTCGCCGCCCGGTCGCGGCGTCAGCGAGACACGGATCGTATCGCCGATGCCTTCGTTCAGGAGGATGCCCATCGCCGACGCCGACCAGACTAGCCCCTTGACGCCCATGCCGGCCTCGGTGAGCCCGAGGTGCAGTGGCTGGCGGGTCCGTCCTGCCAGGCCTCGATACACGGCGATGAGATCGCTAGGGCGCGACACCTTGCACGAAATGATGATCTGGTCGTCGCGCAATCCGCTCTCGAGGGCGAGCACGGTCGATTCAACGGCCGAGATGATCATGCACTCATTGATGATCGCCTCCGACGACCGGCCCAGTCCGCGGTCGGTGTTCTCCTTCATCTTCGCCATGACGAGCTCCTGGTTCAGCGAGCCGCCGTTGACGCCGATGCGAACGGGCTTGCCGTGGTCACGGGCGACGCGGCAGATCGTCTGGAACTGCTCGTCGCGCCGCGCTCCGGTCCCGACATTGCCAGGGTTGATCCGGTACTTGTCGAGTGCGGTCGCGCAGGCAGGATGCCGGGTGAGCAGGAGGTGGCCGTTGTAGTGAAAGTCGCCGATGAGCGGCGCGGTACAGCCCGCATCGAGCAGACGCTGCTTGATGACGGGCACGGCGCGCGCCGCGGCGTCCTGGTTGACGGTGACCCGCACGAGCTCCGACCCGGCGTCGGCCAACTCGAGGCACTGGGCCGCGGTCGCCTCGGCGTCGGCGGTGTCGGTCAGCGTCATAGACTGCACAGCAATGGGCGCGCCGCCGCCGACCTGCAGCCCGCCGACACGAACGCCGATGGTTCGGTGCACGCGTGCAACCGACATGGCACGCATCATACCAAGCAGCGAACCCGACCGCCGTCCCCTCAACGTAGCTGGAGAATGCGCGTCTCCGGAAGGGCGCCCGCGGCTTGACCCTCCAATGACCGATCTGACTGGCGACGCCGTCAGCCGGATGGTCGCCCGCGCCAGCCAAGGTGACGAGCGAGCCCCCCCCTATTTGATGCCGCTCGCCTACGACGCGCTTCGGCGGCACCGGTTGCGTGTCCGTCTGACATTTGCTCTTCCTCGCCCGTTCCTGGCGTGCGGTCATCTGGGGGTTCGCAGACCGGTCGGAAACCGGTTCGGCGTAGGGGAAGCAGAGAAAAGCGTCGATGCATTAACCGGTTAGCTAGGCGCACTCACCTCAGGCGTCGTGGACATTCGCGGCGGTGCGGGTGTGCGTGCCAACATACCAGCGGGTTTCGACCGGTGCCATGACGTCTCTTCTGCGTTAGAGTGATCCGCTTTGGGACAGGTGTACGGTTCACGTGGCTTTGTGATGGGAAGGAACGGTTATGCGGCGGAGGACGCGGGACGCGCTCATGAGCATGTTGATCATGGGCTTGGCGATGGTGACGGTGCGCGCGCAGGACGAGGCCGACGCTCAACCCGCGCGTGGGTGGACGAACGCCACCGAGCTCAGTCTGCTAGTTGCCACCGGAAATGCGCAGGCCGAATCGCTCGGCTTCCGTAACGTCTACGAGTACCGCTGGTCGGACGCGACCCTCACGTGGGAGACCGGATGGGTGCGCGCCGCCTCGCTCGACGGCGACCGGGTGGCGGTGGCCGAACCTGGTGGCGGCATCGAGGTTGTCGACCCGCAGAGCACGATTGACAGCCAGCGAGTCTACAGCAAGCTCGGCTTCCGGAATGAGATCAGCGGCCCGCACTTCTGGTTCGCCAACTACGACAGTGTGCGAGACGAACCGTCCAACATCCAGCGTCAGTTCGTCGGCGCCGGAGGGTTCGGTACGGAGTGGGCGAATCGCAACGGGCTCAGGTTTCGCACAGAGTACGGCGTCAGCGTGACGAGCGAGGCGCTCGACCTGGAGGGCGGGACCGTCTTCGGCGGCTACCGGCTCGCGTATGCCATGACCGCGGGAGTCACGCGCACCCTGACGCTCGACAGCGAGCTCACCTTCGATGGCAGCTTCGATCAGCGCGACGACGTCCGGTCGGACTCGCTCAACGGCGTGACCGTGTCGCTCAGCTCATGGATCGCGCTGCGGTCAAGCATCCGGCTGATTTTCCGTAACGTGCCAGCGCTCGAGGCAATCGACCTCGTGCCCCGCCTGCGTGACGCGGTGATTGGTATCGTCGCAATTCCGAAGGGGAAGCTCGACACCAGCTTCACCACCTCCCTCGTCGTCACGTTCTGATGGACCGATGGCGTCCCGGCTCGGGGTCGCTGAGCGCGGCCCGCGCCGCGCGGATGGTGCGGTCGATGTCCCGCTCGGTGTGCGCCGCCGAGAGGAACCATGCCTCGAACTGCGAGGGCGGAGGATAGATGCCGCGTCGGAGCATGCCGTGAAAGAAGGCGGCGTACGCGCGTGTGTCCGCGGCGGTCGCCGACCGATAGTCAGTAACCGGTTGCTGGCTGAAGAACGGCGTCAACACCGATCCGACGGCATTCACCTGAAGCGGGACGGCGGCGTCGCGCGCGGCCAGCCGGAACCCGGAGGCCAGCCGGGCGCCGAGTCGGTCGAGACGCCGGTAGAGCGGCGCGGCTAGTTGTTTCACGGCCCAGATCCCGGCCGTCATCGCCAGCGGGTTTCCAGACAGCGTCCCCGCTTGGTAGACCGGGCCCTCGGGCGCCAGTTGGTCCATTACGTCGGCGCGGCCGCCATACGCGCCGACGGGAAGGCCACCGCCGATGATCTTGCCGAGACACGTCAGATCGGGTCGAACGCCGAGCCGCGCCTGCGCGCCACCCTTCGCCACGCGGAATCCTGAGATCACTTCGTCGAAAACCAGCAGCGCGCCGTGGCGATCGCACGCCGCGCGCAACCCGTCGAGAAACCCTGTGGCAGGCGGCACCACCCCCATGTTGCCCGCGACCGGTTCGACGATGATCGCCGCCACCTTCCCCCGGTGCGCGCGACACAGGCGGGTCACCGAGTCGAGGTCGTTGTAGGCGGCGATCAGAGTGTCAGCCGCTGTCGCCCGAGACACTCCAGGGCTGGTCGGCACGCCGAAGGTCGTCGCACCGGAGCCCGCCTGCACCAGGAAGGCATCACCATGGCCGTGATAGCAGCCGGCGAACTTGATGATCTTGTCCCGGCCGGTCGCTGCGCGGGCGAGACGGACGGCACTCATCGTCGCTTCGGTGCCTGAGTTGACGAACCGGACACGATCGATTGACGGCATCAGCCGGCAGACGAGCGCGCCGAGATCGAGCTCCAGCGTCGTCGGGGCGCCAAAGCTCGTTCCGCGTCTGGCGGCCCGTGCCAACGCGACGGCGAGACCTGGCGGCGCGTGTCCGTGGATGAGCGGCCCCCACGACATGACGTAATCGATGTAGCGCCGTCCATCGACGTCGACAACCCTCGCTCCGTGGCCATGATCGATGAACGGCGGAGTGCCCCCCACGGCACCGAACGCGCGCACCGGGCTGTCGACACCGCCGGGAAGGACTCGGCGCGCGCGTGCGAACAAGCGAGCGGAGGTGGCGGGCGACGACGCCATAGTGGGCGAGAACGATACCATGCGAGCGTCGGCAGTAATAATGGGTCCGCGCTGAGATGATCGACGCCTGCGACATTTGCCAGACGCCCGATGCGATGACGCCGACGCTCGAAGTCGGTCTTATCGGCGTCGGCCCCACCTGGATCCACAGATGCGCCACCTGCGGCTTCAGGCAGGTCCGCCCGCGCCCGGGGCCAGACGACCTCGCGGCGATCTACGGCCGCGACTACTTCGACCCGTCCGCGCCCCACGGCTTCGAGGAGTACGCGGGGCAGTACCAACGCTACGAGCGAGAGGCGTTCTTTCTCGCCAAGCGGCTCACGCGCCGAAAACCGCGCGGCCGGTTACTCGAAGTGGGGAGCGCGCTCGGGTTCCTGCTCCACGCGCTGGCGCGCGCCAGTGCGTGGCAGGTCGAGGGCGTCGAGCTGTCTGCGTTCGGCGCGTGGTACGCCCGCGAGCGCTTCGGACTGACGGTCTCGCACTCGACGCTCGAGGACGTGGGATATCCCGCGGAGGCGTTCGACTTTGTGATCCAGAAGGACTTGCTCGAGCACGTGACCCATCCGCGTCGTCATCTCGAGGAGACGCGACGCATCATGCGGCCGGGCGCGCGTCTCTGGCTCGTCACGCCGAACGGCGAGACCAATGTTCGGCCGCTTCACGTGCTCGCCACCGGTCTCGACGATGGGGCCGTGCCGGTGCTGGATCAGGGGCATCTGTCGTTCTTTTCGAAGGGGCATCTCCTGCGGCTCGCCGCGGACGTGGGCTTCCGGTGCGTCCGGTTCCGCAACATCGGGATCCGGCGTGGGTTGCGTGCGCTGGGCTATTGGCCGGGCCGGCGCGGGCAAGGGTCCGCTATCTCCCGTCGCGATCTCGCCGCCACGGTCGGCCAACGGGCGCCGGAGGCGTCGGCGCGGCAGGCGGATCGGGCCGACATCCACCGGGCGGTGGCCGATCGCATCGATCTGGAGATCGAGAGACGTCAGCGGCGCGTGCGCGCGTCCGTCCCGTACTTCTACTACCGGCGCGCGATGAAGCGCCTCGACGCGCTCCCGGCGTCGTTCACCGTTGGCCAGGATTTCGAGGTCGAACTTGAGAAGGTATGATCGGCGTGTGGCGTCCCGAGTGAGGGGTGATCTGCGGACAGCAACGAGGGTGCGCATGTGCCGGTGGGTGGTGGTCGTCGGTGAGTGCCTCGCGGCTGCGGTGATCGCCGGAGGGCTGACGGTGCCGGCGCTCCAGGCGGCCCGCGCAGAGGGACAGGCCGCACGGTCGGTTGCCGACGGTGTGTACACTGACGAACAGGCGCGCCGTGGACGCAAGGAGTACGCGGAGAAGTGTGCGACGTGCCACGCGACGACGCTCCGAGGTGGCGAGATGGGCCCGGAGCTTGTCGGCCAGACCTTCCTCGGCGGGTGGACGGGTCAGACACTCTGGTCCTTGTTCGACTTTACGCTCGCGACGATGCCGCAGGACAATCCGGGCAGCACGTCGCCGGAGGCGATGAACGACATCCTGGCGTTCGTGCTCCAGCGAAACGACTTTCCTTCCGGATCCGCCGAACTCGCGCTCGACCCCGCCGCCGAGAGCGACCCGATCGCCATCGAGTGAGACTCGCCTTCCCCTGCCGGAGCGGCACTGGTGGACTGTAACAGCCGTTTGTAGAGCGATTTCCGGCTGGGACGCACCGCCTGCTAGCGGCGTTCCTCGGTCACATATACGGAACATGCTCCCTCGCGGCACCTTGTCAGGCTACCACCGAGCGCGGGTGACCACTACCGATTCACCCGATACGGGCGACTAGGTGGCGAGCGCGCGCGCAGCGTCGCGCGCGTAGTACGTGATGATGATGTCGGCGCCGGCGCGCTTGATGGCGGTCAGCGCCTCGAGCATCGCGCGGGGCTCGTCGATCCATCCATTGCGCGCCGCCGCCTTGAGCATGGCGTATTCGCCGCTCACGTGAAACGCTGCGGTGGGATAGCGGAACTCGGCCTTCACGCGCGAGATGACGTCGAGGTAATGGAGCGCTGGCTTGACCATCACGAGATCGGCGCCTTCCTCGATGTCGAGTGCAACCTCGCGGAGCGCCTCATCGATGTTCGCCGGGTCCATCTGGTGGGTACGCCGGTCGCCGAACGCGGGAGTGGAGTCGGCGGCGTCGCGAAATGGACCGTAATAGGCGGAGCAGTATTTGGCCGCGTACGCCATGATGATCACATCGTCGAAGCCGCCGCTGTCGAGTCTTTCACGGATCGCGCCCACCCGGCCATCCATCATGTCCGAAGGCGCCACGACATCAGCGCCAGCCTCCGCATGGGAGGCGGCGGCCAGAGCGAGGCGCTCGACGGTCGGGTCGTTGACGATCACGTCACCCTCCACGACGCCGCAGTGGCCATGCGTCGTGTACTCGCACAAACAGACGTCGGTCATGACGACCAGGTCACGCACGTTCCCTTTGAGGGCGCGGATCGCCCGTTGCACAGGTGCCTTCGGGTCATCGGCCGCGGTGCCTGCCTCGTCCTTGCGGTTGGGGAGCCCGAAAAGGAGCACCGCCCGAATGCCGTCCTGCGCGGCGGCCGACGCCTCTCGGACCACCTCGTCGACCGAGAGTTGACACACTCCCGGCATCGATGACACCTCGCGGCGGACGGCCTCGCCCTCGCACACGAAGAGTGGGTAGACGAACGATTCCGGCGTCAGTCGAGTCTCGCGGACGAGACCGCGGATGGCGGGGGAGCGACGGAGCCGTCGCAGGCGGTGGGTGAGTGCGAGTCTGTCAGTCGCTGCACCGCCGAGCGTTTCCGGCGTCTGACCGTGTGTTGTCGTGGCCACGACTTCCTCCCTTGTATGTCGTCCGCCGGGCGTTGTCGGTCGACTGACCGGCGTACGCCTCGTGGCTCATGGCTTGAGGTCGCTCGAGGTTCTTGATCGGAGACTGTGAGCTCTCCGTCTTCACCCGCCCCCCGCATCTTCGGCGCGTCGAAAGTGGTCGGCGATCGCCTGCGCCAGGCGCGGAACCGTGTACGTCGACGGCATGATTGACGTCTCGATGCCGAGCTGCCGTGCCGCCTCCGCCGTGACCGGACCGATGGATGCGACGAGGGTGGTGCCCAGCAGGTCTGCGGCCGGTTCGGCGCCGAGCAGCGTCACGAAATTGCGCACCGTCGACGCGCTCGTGAAGGTGACGACGTCGATCCCTGGGTCCAACAGCAGCTTGTAGATGTCGACGCCGGAGGATCTGGAGACGGGCACCGTCCGATACGCCGTGACGGCGACCACGTGGGCGCCCGCGTCGCGGAGCTCGTTCGGCAACAACGGCCGCGCCAAATCGGCACGGGGTAGGAGAATGCGCGCGCCGCGCACCTCGTGATCCTGTTGGAGCGCCGCGCTGACGGCCTCGGCCCGGTGCTCCGACGGCATTAAGTCGACCTTGAGACCGTATCGGCTAAGGCGCGCCGCCGTTGCCGGTCCAATGGCGCAGAGGCGGACGTCCTTGAGCGCGCGCACGTCGCGCGGGCCGGCCAGCAGCTGTTCCATGAACGCGTCGACGCCGTTGACCGACGTAAAGACGATCCAGTCGAACGTCGAGGCCGATGCGCATGCCTCGTCGAGCGCGCCGTCATCCTCCGGCGGCGCGATGCGTATCGTCGGCGCTTCGATGGGGTTGGCGCCGAGCTCCGCCAGCAGGTCGACGAACTCGGCAGCCTGGTCCTGGGGCCGCGTGACGAGCACCCGCTTGCCAAAGAGCGGGCGGGAGTCGAACCATCGCAGATGCTCGCGCCGCCCGACCACTGGGCCGACCACCAGCACCGCCGTTCCGTGATGCTGCGCCTTGCGGACGACGCCCTGGATATCGCTGAGCGAGCTCTGGATCGTCCGCTGGGTTGGCAAGGTGCCGTTCAAGATGAGCGCTGCCGGCTCGTCGGCCGATCGACCGTGCTTCAGCAGCTCGTCGATGATGACCTCGAGCTGTGCCCCGCCGGCATCGCTGACGATGGTGCCTGACAGCGCGGCGACTCGGCTCCAGTCGACGTTGGGCGGCGTGTTCGTCTCCGCCTCGTGACCGCGGATGAAGAGGAGTGTATCCCCGGTTTCGGGATAGGTGATTGGCACGCCCGCGAAGCAGGGCCCGCCGATGCTCGGTGGCACGCCCGGGACGACCTCGAACGGGATCCCGTGTTCGTGGAGGAACAGCGCCTCTTTCCCGCCGCTGTCGGAGACGAACGGGTCGCCCCATTTCAGGCGCGCCACGGTCTTGCCCTCCCGAGCCTTGTCGGCGAGCAGGATGTTGATCGCGTCCTGCTCGAGTGGTTGGGGCGTGGCGGCGCCCACGTCGATTCGCTCGACATCCGGACGCATCGTTTGCACGAGACGCGGGTGGACCAAATGGTCGTAGACCACGACGTCGGCCCGTTGCAGGTAACGCTGGCCCTTGACGCTGATCAGAGTGGGGTCACCGGGTCCGGCGCCGATCAGATAGACGCTGCCTGCGGTCATCGTCGTTCGATACTGGCGAGCACGTCGCCGGCGCCGTCGGCGAGGAGGCTCCGAGCGACCTCCCGTCCGAGAGACGCGGCATGGCGTGCGGGGGCGTTCGCCTGGCGTCGCAGGAGCCGGACGCCATCGAGTGATGCGACAACACCAACCAGCGTGACCGCATCGCCGTCGAGTGTCGCCAATGCGCCGACGGGAACTCGGCAGTCCGCCCCGAGGGCCGACACCAGGCCGCGCTCCGCTTCGAGGGCCACCGCGGTCGCTGTCTCGCCGATGCGCCCGATCAGGTCACGCGTCGCCATGTCTGTAGTGCGGGTTTCGACTGCCAGGATGCCTTGACCGGGGGCTGGCACGCAGACATCGGTGGCCAGTCTCGCGGTGACGCGATGGGTCAGCTGCAGTCTGGCGAGGCCGGCCACGGCGAGCACCAGCAAATCGTAGCGGCCTTCGTCGAGTTTGCGCAGACGGGTCCCGACGTTGCCGCGAACCGGCGCGATCTCAATCCCGGGAAACGCGCGGGCCAACTGGGCGGTGCGCCGGACGCTGCCGGTCCCGACGCGTGCGCGACGACCAGCCGCGGCGATCAACGCCTCCGCGTCCGACGGCGGCGTCTGCGCGGTGACCGGAGCGATTAGCGCGTCACGCGGGTCCTCGCGAGCGAGCGCCGCATCGATCTGCAGACCCGCTGGAAGCACGGCGGGCAGATCCTTGGCGCTGTGGACGGCAAGGTCGATCTCGTTCGCGAGCAGCGCCTCTTCGATCTCCTTGACGAATAGTCGCTTGCCGCCGGCCTCCGACAGCGATCCCCGGGCGAGGCGGTCGCCCGAGGTCGCGATCGTGACGATCGTGCACGCGGGACCGCCGCTCCCGCGGATGGCGGCTGCTACCTGTTCCGCCTGCCAACGCGCGAGCGGGCTACCCCGCGTCCCGATGCGTGGGACGCTCAACGATTCCTCGGCGGCGACGTGACGGAGGCCGGCACCGCCCGTGAGGGCTCGCCGTCGTCAACCGGCTCATTGGGCCGGTCGGCCCCAGGGAGGTCCAGCTCGAACAGACGCCCGAGGGCGTCGGCAAAGGCCGCGACTGTCTCTTCGTCGCGCGCGCCTTTAAGCTGTTCCGTTGGGGTCGACAACAGTTTTTCGATGAGGAGCCGCGTGACCTCGTCGACACGTGCGCGGGCGGTCGGCGGCATCGACGCGAGCTTCGGCGCCAATCGCGAAAGCTCGGCTTGCCGAATCTCCTCGAAGCGGCGTCGGAGCGCGATGACCGTCGGGATAGCGGCACGCGACCGCAGCCAACGCACAAACGCGTCGACCTCCTCGTCCACCATCAGCTCGGCGCGGTCGACCTGTGACTGTCTCCGCGCCATGTTCTCGCGCACGATGGTCTGCAGGTCGTCGATGTTGTAGAGAAACACCTGCTCGATGTCAGCGGCCGACGGCTCGACATCACGTGGTACGCCGATGTCGATGAGGAAGAGTGGGCGGTCGCGACGTGGCTTCATCGCTGCGGCGACGTGTGCCCGCGTGACCAACCATTTTGAGGAGCCGGTTGCCGTGACGACGATGTCCGTCGAAGCGAGCTCGTCCGTGAACGCCTCCCACGGTACCGCGACCCCCTGGACCTTCGCCGCGAGCGATTCGGCGTGACCGGCCGTGCGGTTGGCGACTCCGATCCGCCGCACGTCCTGCGCGCGCAGGTGGGTGGCCGTGAGCTCGGCCATCTCGCCGGCACCGACGATCAGGGTGCGGAGATTGGCGAGACTGCCGAAGATCTTCCGGGCGAGCGAAATGGCCGCGTAGCTGACCGAGACCGCCCCTTCGCCGAGACCGGTTTGTGACCGCACGCGCTTCCCGACCCCGAACGCCCAGTGAAAGAGCCGGTGGAGCACCGCGCCGGTATAGCCGTGCTCCGCCGCGACGAGGTACGCGTCCTTTACCTGTCCGGAGATCTGCGGCTCGCCTACGACGAGTGAGTCGAGGCCGGACGCAACACGAAATAGGTGGCGTGCTGCGTCTGCGTCGGTGCGGTTGTAGAGATGCGGCGCGAGCTCAGATTCTGGCACATCATGGAACGAGCTCATGAAGCCCGCCAGCGCGCGCCTGGCCTGGTCGGGCGATTCGGACATCGTGTAGATCTCGGAACGGTTGCACGTCGAGAGGATAATGGCTTCGGCCGTACCCGGGGTGTCGGCCAGTCCGTCCAGCGCTTCGGGAATCCCACGTCGCGAGAAGTCGATCCGCTCGCGCAGGTCGACCGGCGCGCTGTGGTGACTCGCTCCGAGGAGAAACAGGTGCATGGGACTCGAGATTGCGGGGTTCAGGGTTCTAGGTTCGGTTGCGGGTCGAACCTGGAACACTCACTTTGAACCCCAGAGGTCAGTAGAAATTGTGACTCTCGGTCCCGAAGTACCCGATCGGCACGAAGTTCAGCAACAGGATTGCAAAGCCGAGGGTCGACAGCCACGCGGCCCGTTGGCCGCCCCACCCGACGCGTCGGGCATAGAGCTCGAACGTGTAGACCAGCCAGCATAGCAACACGGTGAAGATCTTCGGGTCCAGGAGCGACATCGCCTGCACCCTCGGGTCCGCGGCGCTCGGTTGGACCTGAACCAGCCAGATAGCGCCAACGCCGAGCCCCAGGGTCAGGAAGATCCAGCCAAACGTCACCGCGCGGCGGTTCATCACGTCGAGTACCTGCAGCGACGGCAAGCGCGCATAGAAGATCCCGAGGTGCTTGGCCTTCAACTCCTTGAAGAGCAGCACGTAGGTCACGCTGATGACACAGGCGAGTGCGAAGCTCGCATAGGCCACCAGCAGCGACGAGACGTGGATCTCGAACCAGCGGCTCTCGAGCACCGTCGGTCGCGCCGCGACGCTGTTGCTGACGGCTGGAATGATCTGCAACACGACCATCAACGGGACGATGAAGATGCCCATCGCGCGCTCGTCGGTCGTCATCTCCGTGTAGAGATAGGCAAGCGCCAGGAGCCAGACGAACGCAGAGATGGCCCCGGTCGTGCCAACGAACGGGATGTGTCCTACCTGCATCGTCTGCATCCCGATCACGAACGTGTGCACGAGCGCGCCGAACACGAGGACGATGGTCGCGACCCGGCCGGTGAGCGGGTTGCGTCTCGCGAAGTGGGCCGCGTAGGCGGCGCCCGCCGCGGCGTATAGCAACAGGGGAATCGTGTTCATCGTCGAGTGGATAGGGGCCGGTTAGGGGACGGCGTCATCCGGTGGGTCCATAGTAGCCCTGCTTCGTCCGGACGCGGACGCCTTTGCGATCCACACGCACGACGACGCGACGCCACTGGCCGTTGCGCAGCGGGTTGGCCGAGATGTAGCCGATCGAGTACTGGCTCGAGAGCTCCTCGGAGATTTGCTGGTAGATGTTGGAGAGTTTGCCGACCCGGTCTGGGAAGAACGCTCGACCACCTGTCTCCTGCGCCAGCTGACGCAGGACGAAATCGGCTTCGCGGAAGCCGATTCGAGACCTGCTGTCGTCCGATGTCAAGCCAATCGAGTAGATCGCCGTCTCCGATCGTTTGGCGAGCTCAAGCACCTCTTCAAAGCTGACGAGGCTCGACGTGTCCTCACCGTCTGAGAGGACGATGATGGCCTCACGCCTGATGTCGGCCTCGCGAAGTGGTGCCTTCGTGAGGTCTTTGAGCGAGACATAGAGCGCGTTGTACAGCGAAGTCGACCCGCCCGCCGAGGTTTGACGGATGGCGTCTTCTAGCTTTTCCACGTCGTTCGTGAATTCCTGTAGGACGTCCGCCCGGCTGTCGAAGTCGATGATCTCCGCGAGATCCTCGGGCCGCAACCGCTGAGAGAACCCGATGGCGGCCTCTTGTGCGGTCGACATCCTCTCGTCCATGCTGGCACTTGTGTCGATGAGCAGAGCTAGGGCGATCGGCAGCTGCGTGCGGGTGAAGAAGGTGACGTCTTGCTGGACCCCGTCCTCGAAGACCACGAAGTTGCCTTGTTCGAGGTCGGTCACGAATTGCTGGTCGCCATCGGTGGCCGTCACGTTGAGCGACACGACGTCGACGCCGGCACGGAACGCGGGTGGTTGAGGTGGCTGCTGCTGGGCGTCGATGGTTCGGTCGGTCAACAGCCAGCCCGCGCAGGCGATGCATGCGGCGAGCGCCACACGTCCGGTGAAACTAATGCCGTGCACTAGTTTCCCCTGAGCGGGGTCCCACGCGCGGTGAGTCCGGCTCTGGTGACGGCGACCTCGATTCCCTCTGGCGGGATGAGCGCGTCGGGTCGCGAGTAGGTCACGAGATACTGGTTGCGCAGTTCGGTCGCGAGTTCCCGAAGCGCGTGCCCGACGGCCGTGCTGGTGAGCACATTGCGACGGTCTCCGCCGCTGTCGCGCGGTCCGCGCTCGAGCACGATGTTCCGCTCGATCTCAAGGCGGCGCAGGTCAGATGGCGACAGGCTTGGGTCGGCGTTCAACCCGCTGCGTCCGAGCACGACCAGCGTGTAGACGGCGGCGCCGCTCTCCTGCACGCGCTGCAGGACTTGCCGGGAGCTGGCATTGCTGTAGTCGAGCCCCTCTGTGGTCAAGGCCACGAGGACGGGGCGGGCGGACTCACGGCGGGCGAAGCCCTCGGCGGCCTGTGACATGGCATCGAGCAGATACGCCGCGGTCCCGGGGAACCCGAACACGTCGCCGACGCCTTCCTGCAGGCTGGCCAGGTTCGTCGTCGAGGGCACGAGAATCCGCGGGGGGCCGCCAAAGCCGAGCAGCGAGATCTCGTTGCCGTCGTGCATCGCCTCTAGGAACTCGGTCAGCCCCTCTCGAAAATCGCCGATGCTGTCCGCCGCGGCCTGCGACGTATCGACGAGCAAGGCGATCTGCCGGCCAGCCCCCGCGGTCTCCGCGCGCAGGACCTCGCGCGTGGCGCCGTCCTCACGGACCACGAAGTCGGTCGTCCCGAGCCCCTCGACCGGTGCACCGTCGTCGCCCAGCACCGTCACGATCAGCTGACGCTCGGTCGACTGGATGACCGCGCCGGCGGGAGCGATGGCGGCGGCCAATACCAGCAAGCACGCTGCTGAGTTGAATCGCATGAGGGCGGAGCCAGGCCTTCTGACGTCGCGGCCGCTGGCAGGCCTTGGTGGAAGGCGCACTCCATTCGGCCTGTTAGTGAAGTATACCAGTCCGGGTCCGGAGTCCGGGTGCCACCAACGCGCGTCGAAGCCAGCCGACGGCAGCGCCTCGATGTCTTGGCGCCGGTCGTACGCGCGCTCTGCCAGGGTCGAGCGCCGTTGGCCCGGAACATGTTGTAAACGCAGGGGTTCTACAGCCATTTCACTCGACGCATTGGCCAGCCGGTTCCTTGACACCCCCTGGGGCGCGTGCAATAATCTGCGCGGTTTTTCGGCCCGCACGTCGCGCAATATCTCGGGAGCCGGGTCGCGCCGCGTGTCAGGGTTCCCGCAGCGACGATGCTAGACGCCTACGTCCCGATTCTTCTCTTCATTCTCGTCGCCATTGGCTTCGCCATCGTCATGACGATGGTGTCGAGGCTCGTGCATCCAAGCCGCTACAACAAGGTCAAGCTCGAGCCATATGAATGCGGCATCGAGCCGTTGACGGATGCGCGCGACCGTTACAGTGTGCGCTATTACCTGGTGGCGATGCTCTTCGTCATCTTCGACGTGGAAACCGTCTTCATGTTCCCGTGGGCCGTCATCATGGACGAACTCGCGCTCTTCGGACTGATCGAGATGCTCGTGTTCCTGTTCATCCTCGTCGTTGGCTACGTCTATGCCTGGCGCAAAGGTGCACTGGACTGGGCGTGACGGCGACCGCTATCTGATGAGCGACGAGACGAAACCAGACGCTCCGGCGCCCGAGTCATCGGGCGGCGCCTCGGAAAAGCCGTCCAGATCGTCCAACGCGGGGGACGTCGCGGGTGCGGCCAAGCCCGTCACGCCACCGGGCGGTGCCACGGCGGGTGCGCCCGCTGTAGCGAAACCGGCCGCTGCGGCAAGGCCGAAACCCCGACCGAAGCCGCCGCCGGAACCACCCACGGGGCCGCCCGATCCGGCACCGCCCGAGGACATGGCGCTCGCACCCGTCGTCACGGCTGTGCAGGATGCCGTCCCCGGGGCTATCCAGCAAGTGTCCTATTGGGTCGGTGACTGGACCATCATCGTTGCCACGGACCGCCTGCTGGATGTGATGGGATTTCTCAAGGACGACGAGGGGACCTCGTTTGACTATTGCTCCGACGTCACGGCCATCGACTGGCCGCCGCGCGATAAGCGCTTCGACGTCTCGTACTGCCTCTATTCGACACGTCTCAGACACCGGGTTCGCGTGAAGGTGCGCGTGGGCGAATCGGATCCGGTCGAGTCGGTGACCGGACTCTGGCCGGCGGCCAACTGGCTCGAACGCGAGGTGTTCGACCAGTTCGGGATCAACATCGTCCACCACCCCGACCTGCGGCGCATCCTGATGCCCGACGAGTGGCAAGGGTTCCCGCAACGGAAGGACTATCCGCTCGAGGGACCGGGAGAGCTGTTGATGGAGAGTCCGCAGGACTGGCTGCGACTGCGAAACCTGCCGGACGAAGCCGAATCGTCGGCGGACACCGACGAGTCGGAGATCGAATAGGCGTGATGCTCCTCAACCCTGGAACCCTAAACTCGGCGAACACCGACGCATGACCCTTCCAGCCCCTCGCGCCAGCGCTACCCAGTTCGACACGAACGAACTGGTCATCAACATGGGGCCTCAGCACCCGAGCACGCACGGGGTGTTGCGGGTCGTACTGAGGCTCGACGGCGAGCGTGTCGTGGATGCCGACTGCGTGATCGGCTACATCCATCGCGGTATCGAGAAACTTTGCGAGAACCGGGACTGGACGCACATCGTGCTGTTGACCGATCGGATGGACTACGTGGCTGCGGCGACGAACAACCTCGGCTATGTCGAGGCCGTCGAGAAGCTGATGCAGGTCGAGGTCCCGAGGCGCGCACGGTATATTCGCACCATCTTGGCCGAGCTGCAGCGCATTGCGAGCCACTGTCTCTGGCTCGGCACGCACGCCATGGACATCGGCGCGATGAGCGTTCTGATGTACGCGTTTCGCGAACGCGAGCTCGTGCTCGATCTATTCGAGGAAATGTGCGGCGCGCGGCTGACCTACAACTCGATGCGGGTGGGTGGGCTTCCGCTCGACGTGCCGCCGGGGTGGGACACGCGGGCACGGGCATTCTGCGATCTCATGGAGAGCAAGCTCGACGATTACGAGATGCTGCTGACCAATAACCGCATCTGGCTGCAGCGCACTAAGAACATCGGCGTGATTTCTGGGGACGAGGCGATCGGGCTCGGCCTGTGTGGCCCGCCGCTCCGCGGCTCGGGTGTGTCCCGCGACCTGCGGAAGGACGAGCCGAATGCCGCGTACGCCGAGTTCGACTTCGACGTTCCGTTGGGCACTCATGGCGACACCTACGACCGGTATCTGATTCGGATGGAGGAGTTCCGTCAGTCGATCCGGATCATTCGTCAGGGGCTCGATGGAATACCGGAGGGGCCGATCATGGGAAAGGTGCCGCGCCTACTCAAGCCGCCCGCCGGCGAGACGTATCACGCCATTGAGTCCCCCAAGGGCGAACTCGGCTACTTCCTCGTGAGCGACGGAAAGTCGACGAACCCGTATCGGTTCCGCGTGCGACCACCGTCGTTCTGCAACTTGCAAGGGCTCAAACGCCTGGTCACGGGGCACCTTGTGGCGGACGTCGTCGCGCTCATTGGCACCATCGACATCGTGCTGGGCGAGGTCGATCGGTGATCACGGATTCATGATCGACACCGTCGTCATCCCGCTCCTGAAGGTCCTCGTGCTCTTCAACGGGATCCTGGTCGCCGTGACGTTCCTCGTGCTGATGGAGCGCAAGGTCATCGGTTGGGCGCAGTCACGGCTCGGCCCGATGCGCGTCGGCCCACACGGCATCCTTCAAGCAATCGTCGATCCGATCAAGCTCGTCCTCAAGGAAGACATCACGCCGGTCAAAGCGGACCGGTACGTCTTCAGTCTGGCGCCGGTTATGAGCCTCGTGCCGGCGCTGGCCGTGTTCGCCGTCATCCCCTTTGGACCGGAGGAGTACCTCTACGTCACCGATATCAACGTCGGGTTGTTGTTCGTCATCTCCGTGACGTCTATCGGGGTGTATGGGATCATTCTTGCCGGCTGGGCGTCGAACAGCAAATACCCCTTGATGGCGAGCCTGCGCGCGTCGGCGCAGCTCATCAGCTATGAGATCGCCGTGACGATGACGCTCGTCAGCGTCATTCTCACTGCCGGCACGCTCAGCCTCGTCGAGATTGTCGAGACGCAGCAGGCGCGCGGCCTTTGGTTCGCGTTCGCGCAGCCGGTCGCTCTGGTTCTCGTGTTCATCGGTGGTCTGGCCGAAACGAATCGCATCCCGTTCGATCTGCCGGAGGCCGAAACTGAGCTGACGGGCGGATTTCACACCGAGTACAGCGGCTGGCGATTCTCGATGTTCTTTTTGGCTGAGTACGCCAACATCATCGTCATCTCGGCCGTTGTCGTCGTCATGTTCTTCGGTGGCTGGCTTCCGCCGTTCCCGAACGTCACCTGGCTGTCGTTCCTTGGCTTCGTGCCGTCCTGGATGTGGTTCGTCGGGAAGATCTTCATGATTCTGTACGTCTTCATCTGGCTGCGGGCCACGCTGCCGAGATATCGCTACGACCAGCTCATGGCACTAGGCTGGAAGGTCCTGATCCCGATCGCGATCGGTAACCTGGTGATCACCGGTGTTCTAAAGGTCCTGCTGTAGGACGAGTGGCAATGGCGGAAATGATCGTCTTCTACACGTTGGCCGCGTTCATCCTTGGACTCGGCGTCCTCGTGATCTCGGCGCGAAGCGCAGTCCACAGCGTGCTCTTTCTCGTCATGGACTTTCTTTTCGTCGCGATGCTCTATGTGACGTTAGCCGCCGAATTTGTGGCGGTGATCCAGGTGCTCGTCTACGCGGGTGGCATCGTCGTGCTCTATCTGTTCGTCGTGATGCTCGTTAACCTCAAGCGGGAGCCGGAGCGGCACGCCGATACGCGCCGTCTCGGTGTGTCGGGCATGCTGCTGGCGGGCGCGGTGCTGTTGGAGCTCGTCGGGATCTTGGTCTACACGGCGTTGCGCGACCAGGCGCCGGCCGCGGCGGCAGCGGCGAGCCAGACGCCGGTCGAGGGCAACACCGAGCAGCTGGGGTGGATGCTCTATACGAGCTACCTGATCCCGTTCGAGGTGGCCTCGATACTGCTGCTCGTCGCGATGGTCGGAGCCATCGTCCTCGCGAAACGGGTCGTGTGAACTGACCGTTGGAGACTGGAGTGCTCGACATAACGCCGCTTCACTACAGCCTGTTATCGGCCGCGCTCTTCATGATCGGGGTCATCGGCGTCCTCGTGCGTCGGAACATCATCATCATCTTCATGTCGATCGAGCTCATCCTGAATGCGGTAAACATCAACCTTGTCGCGCTGTCGGCTCAGCTCCAGGATCTCGCAGGACAAGTGTTCGTCGTCTTCGTCATTGCGGTCGCGGCCGCCGAGGCCGCGGTTGGGCTGGGCATCATCATCGCCTTCTACCGGAACAAGGAAACCGTGAACATCGACGAGATGCAGATAATGCGATGGTGAAGGGACTCTTGTCCGGCGTTCACTGTTCCGGGGTCGGGGTTCAGGGTTCCGCGGTGCCCTCCGTGGTGCGGCGCCACGGGTCTCTGCCCGTGGCGAACCTGGAACCGGGAACCTGGAACCTGGAACCCAGAACCTCGCAATAGCGATCCATGGATCTCATCTGGCTCATCCCGCTCTTGCCCGGTGTCGGCGCGGCCCTTAATGGGCTGGTGGGCATCAGGTATTTCAGCAAACGCACGGCGGGCCTGCTGGCGTCAACGACGATGGCCGGGGCGTTCGTGCTGTCGGCCAACGCGTTCCTTCAGCTTCTCGGGTCCGAGGACCGGTTTCACCAGGTGACGGTGGCGAGCTGGATCCCCCCGATCCCACTGGAGACGGTCGACGGCATCGGCGCATTCGAGGTGCCATGGGCCTTCACGCTGGACCCGTTGTCGGCATTAATGCTGCTGGTCGTCACCGGCATCGGCTTGCTGATCCACATCTACTCGATCGGGTATATCGATCACGAGTCGCGCGGCGGCGTCGCGCGCTTCTTCTGCTATCTCAACCTGTTTTGCTTCTTCATGCTGATCCTGGTGCTCGGGAGCAGCTTCTTGGTGATGTTCGTTGGGTGGGAGGGGGTCGGGCTCAGTTCGTATCTCCTCATCGGCTACTGGTACCACAAGCAGAGCGCGACCGACGCCGGGAAGAAAGCGTTCATCGTCAACCGGGTCGGCGACTGGGGATTCATCCTCGGCATCTTCCTGATCTTCTTCACGTTCGGGACGCTCGATTTTCGCGGTGTCGCGGTGGCGGCGTCGGCGATGCCGGTCGAGACGACCGCGGTCGGGTTCGGCGTGCTGTCGCTCATCTGCCTCTGCCTGTTCATCGGTGCGACCGGCAAGAGCGCTCAGATCCCGCTCTACATCTGGCTGCCCGACGCGATGGAGGGCCCGACACCGGTCTCCGCGCTGATCCACGCCGCCACGATGGTCACGGCCGGCGTGTACATGGTGTGTCGCAACGCGGTGCTGTTCACCCATGCCCCGATGGTCATGCAGGTCGTGGCCGTGATCGGCGCACTGACCGCGTTGATGGCCGCCACGATTGGCCTCGTTCAGACGGACATCAAACGGGTGCTCGCCTACTCGACCGTCTCACAGCTCGGCTACATGTTCCTGGCGACAGGCGTCGGGGCGTTCGCGGCGGCTGCGTTCCACCTCATGACCCATGCCTTCTTCAAGGCGCTGCTGTTTCTCGGGAGCGGCTCGGTCATTCACGGGATGAACGAAGAGCAAGACATGCGCCGGATGGGCGGCCTGAAGCTCTACATGCCTGTCACGTTCATCACGATGTTCATTGGCGCGTTGGCCATCGCCGGCTTTCCGGGTCTTTCCGGCTTCTTCAGCAAGGATGAGATTCTCTACCGCACCTTCTTGCAGAACCCGCTACTCTGGGGAATCGCGGTCGTGACCGCGGCGATGACGGCGTTCTACATGTTCCGGCTCATCAACATGACGTTCTTCGGCGCTTATCGCGGTCCGGAATGGGGCCACGCGTCGGGTCAGGCTGACGAGAGTCATGCCGATGGCGAACAGCACGACGACACCCATGGCCACGCCTGGCACGGGCCGCACGAATCGCCACGCTGGATGACGGTGCCGCTGATGGCGCTCGCGTTGGGGGCGATCGTCGTGGGATACGTCGGGATTCCCGCCGCACTCGGCGGCAGCAACGCGATCGAGCATTTCCTCGAGCCCAGCTTCACGGTTGCCGGGATGGAGCATGCGGAGGAGGTGCACCATCTATCGCACGCGGCTGAGCTGGTGCTGATGGGGCTGTCTGTCCTCATTGCGCTCGGTGGCATCGCGCTCGCGTATCGGCAATACATCGCGCGTCCCGACGCCGCAGCACAGTGGGCGACCCGGTGGGCTGGCGCGCATCGTGTCTTGACCAACAAGTACTACGTCGACGAGCTCTACGATGCGACGGTTGTGCGCGGCACGATGGGCGGCGCCCACGGGTTGTGGACCGTCGATCGGCGGGGGGTGGACGGTGTGGTCAACGGCACCGGATGGGCGACGATCGCGGCGTCTTGGCTCTCCCACGTCCTCGACAAGTACGTCGTCGACGGCATCATCAACCTGACCGCTTGGATCATCGGTGAGGGGAGCTACCTGTTCCGCCGGTTCCAGACCGGCCTACTCCAGAACTACGCGTTCGCCACGCTCCTCGGCGTGTTCGCGTTTGTGACCTGGTATCTCGTTGTGCGGTGACCGGATATGAGCCATGAGCAACGCTGACTTTCCGCTACTGTCGCTGATTATGTTCACGCCGCTCGTCGGCGCGGTCATCTTGCTGTTCGTCAGCAAGCAGCAGACCAACCTGATTCGCTGGATCGCCAACATCGTCGTGCTGATCGGCTTCCTGGTGTCGCTGCCGTTGTGGTTTGCCTACGACGCGAAGAACCCGGACTGGCAGTTCGTCGAGCGTCTGCCGTGGATCCCGTCGATCGGCGCCGAGTACTTCCTCGGTGTCGATGGGTTCAGCTCGCTGCTTATCCTGCTGACGACGATGATGGGGGTCATCGCCGTGCTCTCGTCGTGGACGGCGATCACGATGCGGGTCAAGGAGTATTACATCTTCCTGTTGACCCTTCAGACCGGCATGATCGGCGCGTTCGTCGCGCTCGACTTCCTACTGTTCTTCTTGTTCTGGGAAGTGATGCTGGTGCCGATGTACTTTCTCATCGGCATCTGGGGGAGTGACAACCGGCTCTATTCGGCGATCAAGTTTTTTCTCTTCACGTTGGTCGGAAGCGTTGTCATGCTGCTCGGCATCTTGGCTGTCTACTTCTACAACTACGACGTGACCGGCGTGCGGACGTTCGACATCACGCAGTTTCACCAGTTGGGCATCCCTGTCGAGATGCAGTTCTGGATCTTCCTGGCGTTCTTCCTCGGCTTCGCCGTTAAGGTGCCGATGTTTCCGTTCCACACGTGGCTGCCCGACGCGCACACAGATGCGCCGACCGCCGGCTCGGTTATCCTGGCGGCGGTGCTCCTGAAGATGGGCACCTATGGGTTCATCCGGTTCAGCCTACCGATTTTGCCAGAGGCGACGCAGGCGGCGGTGTGGTGGGTCGCCGCGCTGTCGATCATCGGTGTGATCTATGGTGCGCTGGTCGCGATGGCACAGAGCGACTGGAAACGACTGGTCGCCTATTCGAGCGTGAGCCATATGGGGTTGGTCATGCTTGGGATGTTCGCCCTGACACCGGTGGGCATCACCGGCAGTATCGTCCAACAGCTCAACCACGGCATCTCGACCGGCGCGCTCTTCCTGATCGTGGGCATCGTGTACGAACGGCGACACACGCGGCTCATCTCGGAGTACGGGGGCTTGTCCAACGTGATGCCGGTGTACGCGACGATCTTTCTCGTCATGACGATGTCGTCGATCGGACTCCCGGCGCTGAACGGGTTCATCGGCGAGGTGCTGATTTTGCAGGGGGTGTTCGTCGTCAACAAGATGTGGGCATTCGTCGCCGCAAGTGGGATCGTCCTCGGCGCCGCCTACATGCTCTGGCTCTACCAGCGGACGATGTTCGGCAAGGTCACGAACCCGAAGAACGAGGCACTGCCGGACCTCACGTTGCGTGAGTTCGCGACCTTTGTGCCGCTGCTCATCCTCGCGGTTTGGATCGGGTTGTATCCGAAGCCGTTCCTCGACAGATTGAGCACGTCGGTTGACCGTGTCGTCGCGCGGGTCAACAGCGACTACACACCGCGGTTTGCCGTGACCATCGAGTTGTCCGACGGCGCTGGGGCCAGCGACCGCGCCGTCGGGGCCGTCGACGTCTCGGTCCGTGGGGGAGCGCGGTAGGCCCTCATGCCCGCCGGATTCACCGCCGCCGACTTCTACTACATTCTGCCGGAGATCCTGCTCACCGTCGGGGCGCTCCTCGTGCTGGTCGTCGACATGGTGTTCCCGCATCGTGACGGCGCGGTGTTCTGGACGACGATGGCAACGCTCGTGGCGACGGCCGCGGCGGTGCTCTCCTTCGCCGGTGTGGACGTCACCGTCTCCGCCGGGCTGCTGACGATCGACGGGTTCGCGCTGTTCTTCAAGTCGATCTTCCTGCTGTCGGCGTTGCTGACGGTGCTGATGGCCGCGCCGTACCTTCGCGTGGAAGCGACGCGCGCCGGCGAGTTCTACTTCCTCGTGCTCTGTGCGACGCTCGGCATGATGTTCATGGCGAGCGGTGTCGACCTGATCACCCTCTTCATCGGGCTCGAGACGATGGCGGTCTCGTTCTACATCCTGGCGGGGTACTTGAAGCCGAGCCGCCGGTCGAACGAAGCCGCGGTGAAGTACTTTTTGCTTGGCGCCTTCTCGCTGGGGATCCTGCTCTACGGCATGTCGCTGCTCTACGGTGCCACCGGCACGACACAATTGAGCGCCATGGCGACGGCGATCGCGGGCAGCGAGCGCACCGTCATGCTCGCGCTCGGGTTGATCTTGGTCGCCGCCGGGATGGGGTTCAAGCTCGCCGCGGTGCCGTTCCACATGTGGGCGCCCGATGTCTACGAAGGCGCGCCGACGCCGGTAACGGCGTATCTGTCGGTCGGTTCGAAGGCCGCCTCCTTCGCGATGCTGCTGCGTATCCTGGTGGAGGGATTGCCAGGGTTGGTCGCTGACTGGCAGGCATTGTTCGCGATCCTGGCCGTTGTCACGATGACGGTCGGTAACGTCGCCGCCATCACGCAGAGCAACATCAAGCGGATGCTCGCGTACTCGTCGATTGCGCACGCCGGGTACGTGCTGATCGGCGTCGTCGCCGCCGGCAGTGTCGCGCGCGGCGTGACCGCGACACTCGTCTACCTCTGGGTCTACCTCTTCATGCAGCTCGGCGCGTTCGCGATCGTGGCGATGCTGCGGCGGAAGGATGTGGTCGGCGACGAGTTGAAGGACTTGAGCGGGCTCTATCTCCGCAAGCCGGCGGCCGCCGTCGCCATGCTCATCTTCATGCTGTCGTTGGGGGGGATTCCCCCAACGGCCGGGTTCATGGGTAAGTACTGGGTGTTCAGCGCGGCCATCGACGCCGATTACGTCTGGCTCGCGGTGGCGGGCGTCGTCAACAGCGCGATCTCGCTCTTCTACTACATCCGCGTCGTCGTGTTCATGTGGCTCAAGGAGGAGACGCTCGGGTCACCGATCCCGATAGGTCCGGCGATGGCGGTGGCGCTGACCATCGCGGTTGTCGGATCGCTCCTGTTCGGTGTCTATCCGGAGATGCTCTTCGAGTACGCTCAGCGCGCGGCGGAAACGCTCGGCTCCGAAGTCTCCGCCGCCGCACTCCGCTGAGCATCGCCCCACGGAGTGCCGGCGGGGGTTCTGGGCGAAGCCCCGTCTAATTACGACGTTTGCTGAGATTCGACCTGCTTGAGCGCCTCGTCGATGAGCGCCTCGTTGTCGGCCTTGGTGAGATTGCGGCGGATGAGTTTCGACGCGATCAGGAGCGACACGTCGACCGCCTCCTGCCTGACCACAGCAAGCGCACGATCGGTTTCCAGCTGAATCTGTCGCTCCGCGTTCGTGATGATCGACTGCGCCTCGGCCTGCGCTTTCTGCCGAAGGTCTTCCCGGAGCTTCGTGGCATCCGTGCGCGTGTCCGAAATGATCGCGTCGGCTTGGACGCGCGCCTTGTTGACGATGGCTTCTGACTCCTGCTGGACCTGCTCGAGCTCCTTCGTCGCCTGCTCGGCGTCATCGAGCGCCTTGCGAATGGTCGCCTGCCGCGCATCGAGCATCCTGAGCAACGGGCCCCAGGCAAACTTCCAGAGCAGCCCGAACAGGACGAGAAAGGTCAACAAGGTCCAGATGAACAGCCCTGGATCGAGCTGCACCAAGGGGTTATCCATGCCTCATTCCCCCTCCCTGGAGGAACCCGGACACATCGCGTGTTCCTAGGTCGTCAACACGACGACGAGGACTACGACCTCGCCGATGATCGCCACGCCCTCGAGCAGGAACAGTGGCAGGTTGACGGCGCCGGTGATCTGAGCCACGGCGCTCGGCTGCCGGGCAATCCCTTCTGCTGCCGCCGCGGCGAGGCGGCCGATGCCGAGGCCCGCGCCAATGACGATCAATCCGAGACCGATACCCGCGCCAAAATACTGAAGCCCTTCCATTCCGTAGCCCTCCGTTTGCTTAGTGATGCACGTTGATAGCCATCCCGATGAAGGTGGCCGTCAGCAGTGTGAATACGTATGCCTGTACGATCACGACGATGATCTCGAGCGCCGAGATCCCAACCGCCAGCGGGATGGATACGGCCAACCCGACGCCAATGCCGGCGGCCGCACTCTCGAACAGCTCGTTGAAAATGAAAACGAACGACAGGACCGCCAGGATCGCGATGTGCCCGGCCGTCATGTTGGCGGCCAGCCGCATCGTCAGGGCGAACGGCTTGACGAACATGCCCAAGACTTCGATCGGAATCAACAAGATGTAGATGGCCCATGGGAGCCCATGGGGCACGAGGTTTTTCCAGTGCTGCACGAAACCGTGGGCCTTCGCACCGGCGATGATGATCGCGACGAACGTGATTGTGGCGAGTGCCGCTGTCACGTTGAAATTGGCTGTGATGGTCGTGCCACCGTGCAATACCTGCTTGAGAAAGGACTCCTCACCCGTGTGCAGTAGGGTGTGATCCACGAGGCCGAACATTTCGAAGATCGGAATCAGCCCGACGGCGTTGCTGACGAGGATGAAGCAGAAGAAAGTCAACACGAGTGGTGCCCAGCTGGCGACGTACTTCTCGCCGACGCTTGGCCGCACGATGCCGTTGGTGATGTACTCGACGGCCGCCTCTAGGGCCTTCATGAAGCCGGTCGGAATGGGTCGCTCCTGTCGCAGGTAGCGGCGAACGGTCAGCGTGACGAGGAAGAACACGACCGCAGACACGACCCATAGCATGAACACGTGTTTGGTCACGGAGAAGTCGATTCCGAAGATGGGCGGCAGATGAATCAGCGGGTGGTCGAGCGGGCTGTTTGCCACGTGCTCGATGATCACCTCGCCGGCATTGAAGCCTTCCCCGGCGTGATCAGTGACCGTCGCGGCGTGCTCGGGTTGGGACATTCGGCTCAGCTCGGCGGCATCACTGCAACGAGCCGGCGCAGTTGCGCTGCCTCCAGCACGTGCAGCGCTAGGAAATAGACGACGAAGCTCAAGATGAACGGTACCGTTTCCAGCGCCAGTACGCGGATCCCGACCGTCACATAGACCCCAAACAGCAGGAGCTTCACCGCGAACGCCTGGATCATCGCGCCGGTCAGGCGTGCAGGGTCACGACGAAACGTCCGTTCGGCGAAAACGAACGACGAGACCGAGACCGCGAGCGGCGCGATCATGCCCAGGAGGACTTCAAGCCCGGCCTGCGGTGCCACCCATGTCGCGACGACGACCGCCGAGACGATGCTGCCAGCCGTCATGTACCCCGCGGTGCGCATCTGTTACCGCTTCCACACGGTCTTCGCCAACACGTAGAATCCGACGACGAGCCCCAGGAGCAAGCCACCCAACAAGAACCAGTGCGCAGTCCCATGCCACAGCCAGCGATCGACCAGATATCCACCCCCGCCACACAGCAGGATGGCGCCGATCAACGAGTAGCTCGCCGTTGCTGCCGGTCCCGCTCTGCGGATATTGTCTTGCAGCTGCTGCAGGGAACGCGCCAGCAACGGGTTACGCTCATCGGGCATGCGAACCCTCGCCGGTGGCGCGTGTTCGGGTCGCGCCCCCCCCCTCCGAAAGGGACGGGATACACGACCGTCTCCCGAGTCGGATCAAACAGCCAATAGTAACAAACGCGTTGGCGATGAGGCAACGACGCACAGATGAAATGGGCTCTTCGGCTGACGCCGATCGACGCGTTGCTCTTGCTGCTCGTCGTGATCTGGGGTGGAAATTTTTCGGTCATCAAGGTGTCGATCGCCGAGATCCCGCCCTTGGGCTTCAACGTGCTCAGGCTCGTGGTGGCGACCGCGGCACTGCTCGTCGCCCTCGGTGTCGTGCGCGCAGGCGCACCGGCGCGTCGAGACTGGCGGCCGCTCCTGACGCTCGGCCTCGGGCTGGGCTGCTATCAGCTCAGCTTCGTCACCGGACTCGCTCGCACGACTGCGACCAATAGCGCGGTGATCCTTGGCTGCTTGCCCGTGGCGGTGCTGCTCCTCAACGCCGTTAGCCGGCAACGCGAGCAAGTCAGCTGGCTTCAGTGGGCCGGGGTCGCCCTCGCGTTCATCGGCGTCTATCTGGTCGTCGGGGCGGGTGCGGTTGCCAACGCGGCCACGCTCGGTGGCGACCTGATGATCGTGATCTCGCTCTGGTGCTGGGCGTGGTACACGGTGGGGTCACGCGGGGTACTCACGCGCTACTCCCCGCTGCAGGTGACCACCTATGCGATGATCGTCTGCACCGTGTTCCTTCTCCCAACCGGAATCCCGGACCTCGTACGGCTCGACTGGTCGCGTGTGAACGGATGGGCCTGGGTCGCGACCGTGGCATCGGGCGTCCTGGCGCTCTCCGTCTCTCACATTATCTGGTACACCGGCGTGCAGCGACTCGGAAGCACCCGCACGTCGATCTACTCCAACCTGGTGCCCGCCGCCGCCATGACGGTGGCCGCGCTCTGGCTACGGGAGCCGATCGGATGGATGAACGCGAGTGGCGCGGCGCTTGTCCTGGGCGGCCTACTGCTGACTCGCATCGAGCGAACCGAAGCGGTGAACGCCTGAGAGGTCGAGACGGCGCGAAGAGGAAGGGTCCATGGGTGTGACGATTACGCAGGTTGATGCGTTCACTAGCCAGCTGTTTGCCGGCAATCCCGCGGCGGTGTGCCTGTTGCCCGAGCCGGCCGACGAGACCTGGATGCAGCACCTCGCACTCGAGATGAACCTATCCGAAACCGCGTTCCTGACCCGGCTGTCGTCCGACCGGTTCGCCCTCCGCTGGTTTACGCCGGTCGTCGAGGTCGACCTCTGCGGCCACGCAACGCTGGCGAGCGCACATGTCTTGTGGGACGAGGGACACGTCGCACCCGACGTGCCCCTGCGATTCGAAACGCAATCCGGGGTGCTGGGTGCTGAGCGTCGCGACGACTGGATCGAGCTCGATTTCCCTGCCGAACCTGATGAGCCAGTCTTGCCGCCGGCGGGGCTGATCGAGGCGCTACACGTCGACGCACGCTATGTTGGCCGTAATCGGTTCGATTGTCTCGTCGAGGTCGACACCGAGGCCACCGTGCGCGCAGTGGCACCCGACTTCTCGAGACTGCGGGAGGTCGACGTCCGAGGGACCATCGTGACGAGCCCTGCCGACACCGACGGGTTCGACTTCGTCTCGCGCTTCTTTGCGCCAACGGCGGGTATCGATGAAGACTCGGTCACCGGCTCGGCACATTGCTGCCTTGGGCCCTTCTGGCAGCGTCGCCTCGGACGGACGGAGTTCACCGCCTACCAGGCGTCACGCCGCGGCGGGGTGGTACGGATCAAGCTGGCGGACGACCGCGTGCGACTGAGTGGGCAGGCCGTCACGGTCTTCCGAGCCGCGCTCACCAGACCGTGAACTCGTAGCAGCCGGGGGTCACGAGCAGACGCGTGGCGTCGGGGAAGGAGAGACTCGACGGCAGGAGGGAGCCTGCCCCCCGGAGGCGGACCGTCCGGATCTTTTCCCCGCTGGCGTCGTAGACATAGACATAGGGCACCGTGAGTGCGACCCACAGGTTGCCACGACGATCGAGCGCAGCGGTGGTCACACTCGGCGGTATGAGCGGCAGCGTCCGCCCGTCGTCCACCGCGCTGCGCGGCCAGGTGGTGGGCAGACTGTTGATGGTCGCGTCGAGTTCGGGACCCTCGACGTGGCGTTCGAACAGCAGCTTGCCTCGGTCGTCGTACCTGCGGACCACCGGCGCGCCCGTTCGGAATACGAAGTAGAAGCCACCGTCCGGAACTGCGAGCGGGATCCCGCTGTTCAGTGCCAGGTGTACGTCACGGTCGGCCTCGTGGCCGGTGCGTCTGAAGACGCCAAAGGTGTGGAACGGGTGGCCGCGCAGGTTGAACCGCGTGATGAGCCCGCCGAACTCGGGCTGGTTCATGATGATCTCGCGCCCGGTGAACTGGAGCGTGCCCACGCCGCTCAACACCGTGCCATTCAGGATGACCCTGGGCGACGCGCGCCCCGGCAGCTCGAAGCCGCCGACCCGCATGCCGTCGGCGTCGAAGATCTGCACCCGCTCCCGACCACCCGGGGCGTCGGCCACGACGAAGCGCGGAAAGGGGCCCGGCCCGAGGTCGAACGAGCTCGCGTCCAGGATACGGCCGGACTCGGGGCCGATGTCGACCAGGGTCGTGATCTCGCTGCCGGCCGGCTCGACGCGATGAACGCGGTGACCACGCCGGTCGAAGACGAAGTACCGGCCGTCGGACGCTTGCTCGAATGCCGCCGACTGGCGGAATTTCCCGACGACGTGGGGCGGGAGTCCGCCTGTCGCCTGCAGCACATCGACGTGGTTTGCCGCCTGCGGCGCGACGGCCACCGTCCCGACGAGCAGGAGCAGCACGACTCGTGGCATGGATCCAATTCCTCGCGGGGGCGGGCAGTGACGGCATACCACCCGAACGCGACCGTCCGGCTCAGGGCTCAAGGCTCGGAGAAAATCAGTACCGCGCGACGTCCCGGATGGCATGCAGGATATCGGCCGCTTGCGGCAGGATGGCGGCCTCGAGGATCGGGCTGTAGGCGACTGGACAGTCGAGCGCCGCGACGCGTTTGACGGGGGCGTCGAGGTGCTCGAAGAGCTCGTCCGCGATACGCGCCGCGATCTCGGCGCCAAATCCACAGGTCAGCTGATCCTCGTGAGCGATGACAACCCGATTGGTGGCAGTGACCGCCTTTGTGATGCCGTCCCAGTCGTACGGGGTGATGGTGCGCAAGTCGACGACCATGGTATCGACGCCCACCTCGCGCGCCTGCTCGGCCGCCAGGAGCGACCGCTGGACGAGTGCGCCCCACGTCAGGATCGTGACGTCTGTGCCGGCGCGTCGCACGACCGCACGTCCGAACGGGAGCGTGTAGTCGGCACCCGGGTAGGCGTCTTTGCTGTAGGTCTGGCGATAGAGGTGCTTGTGCTCGAGGAAGAGTACCGGATCGTCGCATCGAATCGCCGTCCGCAGGAGCCCCGCGGCATCGGCGGCGCAAGACGGAAAGACAACGCGGAGACCGGGACAGTGGGCGAAGATGCTCTCACCCGACTGGCTGTGGTAGAGCGCACCGCCGCGCACATAGCCACCGATCGGCGCGCGGATCACGACCGGGCACGAAAACGCGTTATTGGAGCGATACCGCAACATCGTAAGCTCGTCACGGATCTGCATCATCGCGGGCCAGATGTAGTCGAAGAATTGGATCTCGACCACCGGCTTCAGACCGCGCAACGCCATCCCGATGGCGCGACCGACGATGTTGGCCTCTGCAAGCGGCGAGTTGAAGACGCGGTCGCGCCCGAAGGCGCGCTGCAGTCCCAACGTGGCCTTGAACACGCCGCCCTTGCCCGTGACCTCGGTCAGCAGCTCCGCGCGACTCACGTCGGCGACGTCCTCGCCAAACACGACGATCCGAGGGTCGCGCGCCATCTCGTCCTTGAGTGTGCGATTGATCGCGCTCACCATGGTGTCCGGACGGCCCTCGGGCACTGGGGACTGTTCGAAATCGGGTGACGCGGGGTCCAGTGTCGGCGAATAGACATACAGCGCGGCGCTCGCGGCATCTGGCTTCGGAGCTGCGATGGCGACGTTGACCGCATCCTCGATCTCGCGGTCGACGTCTGCGGCGATCGCTGACAGCTCGGCGTCCGACGCGATCCCACCGGTCGTCAACAGCTCGGCGAACCGCCGCAGCGGATCGCGTGCGGCCTCCGCGTCTCGCTCCGCCGCGCTCTTATAGGTGCGCTCGTCGTCAGACATCGAGTGCGAGTACGGGCGGATGACGTGCGCGCGCACGAGCACCGGACCGGAGCGCGCGCGGGCCAGCGCCACCGCCTCCGTCATCGCGCTGAAGCTTGAGATGGCGTCGGTGCCGTCTACGCGGATGACCTTCAAACCCGGGAAGGACTCGACGAGTCCCGCAATGTCGCCGCCCGGTGTCTGGACCTCGACCGGAACGGAGATCGCGTAGCCGTTGTCCTCCACGAGGTAGATCACCGGCAGGCGCCGGTTGCAGGCTGTGTTGAGGGACTCCCAGAACTCGCCGCCGCTGGTCTGTCCGTCTCCGAGCGTGACGAGGACGACTTCGTCCGTATGAGCGGGCGCGGTGGGCTGCAGCTCGGGGATGCGATGGTAGATTTCGCCAGCCTCGGCGGCCCCGACCGCGTGGAGACACTGGGTCGTACAGCAGCTCGACGGCGAGACGATGTGGAGCCGCCGCGAGCTCCAGTGAGTCGGCATCTGCCGACCGCCGGAATTCGGGTCGTCTTTCGACGCGACCGCGTTTAGCAGCATGTCAGCTGCCGTGATGCCGAGCGTCAGGCAGAGCGCCCTGTCGCGATAGTAGGGAAACACCCAGTCGTAGCCCGGGCGCAATGTCAGCCCGGCCGCGACCTGTATCGCCTCGTGCCCGGCGCCACTTATCTGGAAATAGCTGAGGCTCTGGTTCTTGAGCTGCAGCTCTTTGTCGTCCAGCCGCCGCGCCAGCAGTATCGTCCGGTAGAAGGCGTGCAACTGCTCACGTGAGAGCCATTCCGTTCTTGAGCCGACGTCGTATGGCAAACGGGGAGGCGCCCCGTTGGTAGCCGTCGACGTCTTCATGCTGCAGAATCCTTAGACTGATTTGACGTCGTAGTCCGTCGGCCGCGAGGAGTGGCACGCACGACGTCGCTGATTATAGCACGCGGGTTGCCGGGTCAATGGCTGCCAAGTCTCTTTGTAAGTGCAATGGAATAAACGAGTACTGTCACACGACCCAACAAGACGAACAGGGGGAAGAGATGCCGTTGAAGGCAGTAGTTCACCGGTGGGAGACGCTCGATCTCGAGAAGGTCACCGAGATGATCTCACGTAAGATCGTCGCCGGTGAGCGGCAGATGATGGCGCAGGTCTACTTGAAACGTGGGGCCCAGGTGCCGATGCACCGGCACGCGAGCGAACAGATGACCTATGTGCTGCAGGGGATGCTTCGCTACCGCATCGGAGACGAGGAACTGGTTGTCGGTGAAGGCGAGGTGTTGCACATCCCGCCCGGACGCCCTCATCAGGCCGAGGCACTCGACGATACGTTCGAGATCGATGTCTTCAGCCCAGCGCAGGAGGATTGGTGAGCCCACCAGGCCACTAGAACCGCCGCAGGCTCGAAGCACGGCGTCGAATCGCTCCGAACTGCTCAGTCTGGGCTTGCAGTTCCGTACCCCGATTTACCTGGTTCGAAGCCCCAGCGCCCACGTTTCCTTGCTCCACGACCCGTATTCACGATGGTTCTGCCCCGACGCCCTGGTTCACGCTCGACGCTACCCTGAACTGGTAACGTCGATGCCTGAACCTGGGACCGGGACCATAGAACCCGGAACCTTGAATTTCGAGCGACTCGGATCAATGAATCCGATCCTCCCAGCTATCGCGACCGCCAGAGTGGACGTCGAATCGCTTGCGGAGACGTCCCATCTTCCATTTGACATATCGATACTTGATGTCCGCCATGACGCCGAGGCGGCCGATCCCGAGTCGCCCGGATGAGAGCCCACGCAATTGCTTAAGGTAGAGATATCCCACCACGAGGCCGCCGAGATGCGCGACGTGCGCGACCCCTGAGCTCTGTGGGACCGAGAGAAACGCGATGGCGCCGATGATCATCACGAAGTACTTCGCCGGGATGGGAAACAGGAGGAAGAGCAGAATGGGGGTCTCCGGGTAGTAGAGCGCAAACGCCATCAGGAGACCGTAGATGGCGCCCGAAGCGCCAATTGTGGGAACCACCCAGGTCGGGTCGGCGAACGAGAACGGCAGCAGCCCCGCCGCAATCGTGCACAAGCCTGCGCCGCCGCCGGTGACGAAGTAGTAGCGCAAGAAGAAACGGGAGCCCCACAGCCGCTCCAGCTGCACGCCGAACATCCAGAGGACGAGCATGTTGAAGAGGATGTGGGTCAGCCCGCCGTGCAGGAACATGTAGGTGACCGGCTGCCAGATCCAGAACCGCGTCACCACCAATTGCGGCGTCAGGCCGAAGATTCGGGTGATCCAGAAGAACACCGACGGCAGCAGAACGGTCAGAAGAAATACACCGACGTTGGCCCAGAGCAGCGCCTTGACTGCTGGGGTCATGAGCCCCGGGCCGAAGGAGAACTGCCCCGGACCGCCGTAGTAGGTGCTACGCATCCCGGTCATCGTACCACCTTCGCGGAACCGCGTCCGATGCGTGTCAGCAGTTGCTGGCGGGCCTGATCGAACTCGTCGATGCGCATGACGCGCGCGCAGCTCGCCAGCACCACGATCCCGACGCCAATGCTGCACGTCACCCGTCCCAGGCGAACCAGGAGGCTAACGCCAGCCCAGGCGGCCGATAGCCACTCGTGGGTCGCGAAGACCGCGATCCCCATGACGAGCGACGCCGCGGCGATCTTGATCGATGTCCGCCGGAGCCGCGCGACATCGAGACCGCCCAGGCGTCCGTGGAGCAGCACCAAGAGCGTCACCGCGTTGGCGAGCGCCGCAATGGAGGCGCCGAGCGCGAGACCCCGGTATCCGATCACCTGCACCAGCAGGAGGTTGAGCACGACGTTGATGCCGACCGCCCCGGCGCTCACGTAGGCGGGCGTCAGGCTGTTGCGCAGCGCATAGAAGCAGGGGACCGCAATGCGGACGGCGGAGTAGCCGAGCAACCCGGGTGCGTAGAACAGGAGGGCGGCCGCGGTGGCAGACGTATCGGAGGACCCGAAGTTGCCGTGCTCGAAGATCAGCTCCACGATGGGTTGCCCGAGCACCATGAGTCCCACCATGGCGGGCACGTTCAACATGAGCATTAGGCGCATCGCGCGCGAGACCGTGTCCCGGATGCCGGTGAGCTCGCCACGGGCGGCGTGTTGTGAGACCGTGGGCAATGCCGCGGAGGCAATCGAGACGCCGAACAGTCCGATCGGCAGGTACATGATGCGAAAGGCGTAGCCGAGCCACGACACCGCGCCGGTGCCTTGGCCCGTGGCCAGCACCATGTTGACCAGCAGGTTGATTTGGACTGCCGCACCCGCCAGCGTGCCAGGGCCCATGAGCCGGAGCACGTCGCGCAGCCCCGGATCGGCGGGGTTCAGCCGTGGCCGGTACCGAAAGCCCTCGCGATAGAGCACGGGGACCTGGATCGCGACCTGACCGACGCCCCCCAGCAACGCACCGATGGCAATGGCCACGATCGGGTCGAGACCGAGACCGGGCATCAACGGCACCAACAGGGCGGCGCTGGTGAGCACCCCGACGTTGTACATAGCTGGCGACAGCGCCGGCACGAAGAACCGGTTCAGCGAGTTCAACATGCCCATCAGAGCGGCGGCGGCAGCCACGAGGGTCAGGAACGGGAGCAGGATGCGCGTCAGCGTGACGGTGAGATCGAGCTTTCCTGGGACGTCGGCGTAGGACCCCGCCAGAAGACGGGTCAGCGGGTCGGCGAACGCGATGCCGGCCACGACCAGCAGGCCGGTCGCGACGAGCAGCGCGTTGATTAACTGATTGCCCAGCTGCCAGGCATCGGTTCGCCCCCGCAGCGTCAACCGCTTGGTGAACGTCGGGACGAACGCCGCGCTCATCGCGCCCTCGGCGAACAGGTCGCGCATGAGGTTGGGGATCCGCACCGCGACGTTGAAGGCGTCCATCGCGTTGCCGGCCCCGAAGAGGTGGGCCAGCACCTGGTCGCGCACGAGTCCAAGGAGGCGACTCGTCAGCGTTGCCAACCCGATGACGCCGGCCGACGCCACGAGCCGTCCCGACGCGGAGCGGCCGTGCGAGCCCGTGGGGTGAGTAGAGCGGGACGCTATAGGCGACCGATTCGACCGCGACGCCCCCGTGGGCGTCCTCCGTTCCGCGGGGGCCATGACTAACGGTCAGCGTAGCATACGTGCTGGCGCCGTTTTCACGTCCGAGCGGCCCCAGGGTTTCAAGAAGAGATCGGTTTTTTCGCATGCCCACGCCGTCGCGCAGCTACCCAACGTTCGGCGCGCTCGTCGATGCCTTCGAGGTCGAGGTGTATCGCTACGCCTTGCGGCTGACCAGAAACCCAGCGGAGGCCGACGCTCTGTTTCAGGAGACGTTTCTCCACGCGCTGCCGACGAGGGGGACACGATGACCTGTCGGGAATTCGACATTCACCTGGATCAGCTGCTCGCGCGAGACGAACGGTCGCCGTCCGCATGCCGCCGCAGGATGAGTCGTCACGCGGCCGCCTGTCCCCGCTGCCAGGCTCTGTGGCGCCAAGCGCGACCGCTGGCTCGTGACGCACCCGACCTGATGATGCGGCGCGCCATGGTCGCCGGCGCACATGCGGCTCGCGATCGGCTGCAGACGGCGTTCGCGCGTGCGGGTCATCCTCCGATTGCGTTCGCATCGCTATCGACGCCCATTGGTCGTGTCTTCGTCGGCGCGTCGGATCTCGGCGTCTGCGATGTCACGTTCGATGTGGCGAGCGAGGACCGGTATCGCGCGCGGCTCGCGGCGCGAGCGTCAGAAATCACGCGCGACCGTGACGCGGTCGCCTTCGCGCTCGAGGAGCTCGACGCCTATTTCGCTGGCACGCTGAACCGGTTCACCGCCCCAATCGATCTGCGCGGTGTCACCGACTTCACGCGGCGCGTGCTGCGGGCGACCCGCGCGATCCCGTTTGGCCGACTGCGCAGCTATGGAGACGTCGCGCAACGCATTGGATCACCCGGCGCGAGCCGGGCGGTTGGGGGCGCACTTGGCCGGAACCCGATCCCGATCATCGTCCCGTGCCACCGGGTGATCGCGAGCGGCGGGCGGATTGGCGGGTTTACCGGCGGCGTGGCGACGAAGCGCGCGCTACTTCGTATCGAGGGGCACGGGCCGACCTCACGCTGGTAGCGTTGGCTCTCCCCAGGCCGCGCGCAACTGGTTTGCACGTTGAACGATTGGGAACTGTCGGACATTCAACCTAAAGAGCGGGCTTCCCCTGGCGGTGACGCGGTGAGGACAGCGAAGGCGTTGTTTCCGGCGGGCCGACTCCGGCTGGCCTGGGGATGTCCCCGCTGGCTGACGTCTCGAGCTGTAGGCGGCCACCGAAGTGACCGGCGGTCCGGTCAGCTTGTCTGTGTCGACGAAGTGTGTGCCTCGGACCTGGGCCCACGCGGCGAGTATATCGCTGAGCCGCGCATTGGCCGCCGTCAGGGTGACCCGCCCCTGCTTGATCGACGGCTCGATCTCGTCCGCGCGGGATACGACCGGGAGTGCGAGACACATCACACCGAGCGCCGTGCCGAGTCGCCCCCGCGTGGGGCGTTTGCTACGACCCCAGGATATTTCGAAGTGACGCTGTCGTTAGCCCGTGGGTAGAGCCGCGCGGGTGTGGTTGATGACCCGTGTCAGGATCTCGGTGAGGCCGATCTGGGGAGCCCATCCGGTCAGCGCGCCGATCTTTCTGAGGTCGGGGACGCGCCTTGGCATGTCCTCGAACCCCGCTTCGTACGCCTGACCGTACGGCACCGTCACGATCTCCGACCGACTGCCGGCGCTCGCTTTGACCTGCTCGGCAAGGCGGCGAATGGAGACCTCCTCGTCGTTGCCGATGTTGAACACCTCGCCGACGGCGCGCGGTTCACCGGCGAGGCCGACGAGCGCACGTACTACGTCGGAAACGTCGGCGAAGCTTCGCGTCTGCGTGCCGTCACCGAACACGGTGATGGGGCGCCCCGCGAGTGCCTGCTGGACGAAGTTTGGAATGACCATGCCGTAGCGGCCCGTTTGACGTGGGCCTACCGTGTTGAAAAGCCGCGTGATCACGACGGGCTGGCGCTGCTCCTTCCAGTAAGCAATAGCCAGAAACTCGTCGATTGCCTTGCTGCACGCATACGCCCACCGATGCTGCTGTGGCGAGCCGAGGAGCAGGTCGGAGTCTTCGCTGAACGGGACGACTGTACGTTTTCCGTAGACCTCGGACGTGGAGGCGATGACCACCAGCTTGCGCTTCTTGCTCGCGTGACGCAGCACGACCTCGGTCCCGTGCACGTTCGTCTCAATGGTACGGACGGGCGCCTCGACGATGAGCTTGACGCCGACGGCCGCCGCTAGGTGAAACACAACGTCGGCGCGGTCTATGTGTTCGGCGGTCATCGGCTCGTCCATGATTGAGCCGATCGTGTAGGTAAAGCTCGCCTGCGTCTTGAGGTGTTCGATATTGGCGATCGACCCGGTCGACAGATCGTCGAGGACCGCTACCGCATGACCGTCGTCGAGCAGTCGCTCGGCCAGGTGGGACCCGATGAACCCGGCGCCGCCGGTGATGAGTACGTGCATGGGTGCCGGGGCTCAGGTCGCGAACCGGATGTTGAGGACATCGCCGTCGCGAACGACATAGTCCTTCCCTTCGAGTCGGACCTCGCCGTTTCGTCGGCACGCGGCGAGCGAGCGCCGAGAAATCAGGTGATTGTAGGCGACCACTTCGGCCCGGATGAACCCGCGGGTCATATCCGTGTGAATCTCGCCGGCCGCCGCCTGCGCGACCGTCCCGGTCGGGATCGACCAGGCACGGCATTCGTCTTCTCCCGTCGTGAAGAAGGAGATGTAGCCGAGCAAGCCGTAGGCCGCCCGGACGACACGATCGAGTCCGGCGTCGTCCAGCCCGAGGTCCGCCGTGAACGCCTGAGCGTCGTCGCGATCGAGCTCGGCGATCTCTAGTTCGATTTTGGCGCAGACACTGACGGCCCGCACGTTGGCGCCCGCGAGCGCATCGTGCAGTCCGGCGTCGCGGACCAGGTCGTCGAGATCCCGCCCGGCGTCCCGCTCATCGACGTTGAGCACCAACAGGAGCGGTTTGGCGGAAAGAAACTGGAAGCCGCGCAGCAGCTTGGCGGCGGACGTGTCCAGCTCGACCGCACGCAGGGGAGTCCCGGACCCGAGGGTGTCGGCGCACACGCGGAGCACGCGTAGTTCGTCATCCGACGCCTCTGCCGCACCCTTGTTCCGGTCGCGCTCCAGACGATCCAGTCGACGCTCCGCGACCGCCAGGTCGGCGAGGATCAACTCGTCTTCGATCGTCCGGGTGTCGCGCGCTGGATCGATCGACCCGGACGGGTGCGCGACGCGTTCATCGGCAAAGGCGCGGACGACGTGCAGCAGGGCGTCGGCTTCGCGATAGGGTGCGACGTTAATGAGCGTTTGCCTGCCTGCAGACAGGCCGGTACGGGCGGCCATGTCGGCGAGGGTGACGGTCGCGGGTACACGCTTGCGCGGGCGAAACAGCTCCGTGAGCCGATCGAGACGGTCGTCGGGAACGTGCGCCACGCCGATGCTGGCCTCGCCCCGAGCGGCACTCCGATCGTGGTCGATCGCCGAACGGGTCAGGAGCTGAAACAGCGTCGTCTTGCCGGTCGACGGGAGGCCTATGAGTCCGGCACGCAGCACGACTACTCCGCGACGCCGCTCAGCCGCCGATACATCCCGCTGATTCGTTGCATGACTCTCGTATCGTGGCCCCGGCCCCGGCCCCGGCCCCGGCCCCGAGGGCCGTTGGCGGGGAACACCCTGCAGGGGATTATGTCGCGAATCGTCCTGACCCTCCCGGAACGACCCCATGGGTGACGAGTCGGCGCCTGCCGATGAGGGGGGAATAAAAAGCGAAGAATAGACTAAGCCGTTGGCTCGGCAGATTACGGCGTTGACAATCTCAGGGGCCGTTGCCTACGATGGCGGTGGAGTTTTATGGGATCAAATGGAGTTTAAGGGTGTTCAGGGGCAACTACTCCGCAAAGATCGATGACAAAGGCCGACTCAAGATCCCGACCACCTTCCGGCTGCTGGTCGAGGAGAAATATGGGAGCGGCTTCTATGTCACGAGTCTTACCGGTAATTCCGTTCGCCTGTACCCGATGCCGGTGTGGATCGGGATCGAAGAGAAGCTCGCCCATGTTCCGATGACGCATCCGGCGCGTCTCAAGTTCTTCGACCGCGTCAACTACTTTGGACAGACCGCGGACGTCGACAAGCAAGGACGTGTGTCGATTCATCCGCGTTTGCGTGAGACGGCCGGCATGGTTGGCGACGTCGATGTCTTCGGTCAGTACGACTATCTGGAGATCTGGAACCACGAGCGCTTCGTAGCCAGGCTCGAAGACGAGCCGTTCACCGATGATGACGCGCGCGCGCTCGCCGATTTCGGGATCTAGTGCGGCACATGGATCAGCCACCCCCGGCGCACACACCGGTCATGTCCACAGAGGTGGTCGCGCTACTCGATGCTACCCGTGGCGGTCTGTTCGTCGATTGTACGGTCGGGGCGGGGGGACACGCCCAGGCGCTCCTTGCCGGTGGAGCAGAGCGCGTGCTCGGTCTAGATCGTGACGCGACCGCGCTGGCGGCCGCGTCCGGAACGCTTGCGCCGTGGGCTGGGCGTGTCGACCTCGTGCACGCCGATTTTCGGCGGTTGGACGACGTCCTCGACGCGCGCGGCATCACGACCGTCGACGGTGCGCTCGCCGATCTGGGGGTGTCCTCGCTGCAGCTCGATGGCGTGGGGCGCGGTTTCAGTTTTCGATGGGACGAGCCGCTCGACATGCGCATGGACCAGTCCACCGGCGAGACGGCCGCAGATGTGCTGCGTGACGCGTCCGAAACGACCCTTGCCGACATTATCTACAAGTACGGCGAGGAACGGCACGCGCGGCGCATCGCGCGCGCGCTCGTCGCCGGTCGCCAGCGTGAGCCCGTGACGTCGACTGGGCAGCTCGCCGCGCTGGTGCGGCGCGCTGTGCCGCGACGCGGACGCCCACGCATCGACCCGGCGACGCGGACGTTTCAAGCGTTGCGGATCTGGGTCAACCGTGAGCTCGAGGGGCTGGACGATTTCCTCACCACGCTCTGTCGCCGGCTGAAGGCCGACGCACGCCTCGCGGTCCTGACGTTTCATTCGCTCGAAGATCGCATCGTGAAGCACACGCTGCGCGGGATGGAACGGCACCGCCAGTGGACCGTGCGCGTGCTCACGAAGCGACCGATGCGGCCGACCGCCGACGAGGTGGCCCTCAATCGACGGGCGCGGAGTGCCAAGCTGCGCGCCGCCGAGAGGATCGCATGACCCACGAGGATTTCGAGTACGCAATCAAGAAGGACGTGCGCAACAACCCGATCGTGCGCGAAGTCGATCAGGCGCGCCAGCAGGAACTGTGGCGTTTCGTGGTCGTCGGGGCGTCCCTCGTCTCCGTCGTGCTCTTCTCCGCCTGGCAGCACTTCGAGCTCCTGCAACATGGCTACAGCGTCGAACAGCTTCAGCAGGAGCGTGCCCGCGAGCTCGAGATCAACCGCCATCTTAGGCTCGAGATCGAGACGCTGCGGTCCCCGACCCGTATCGAGCGCATCGCGACAGAACAGCTCAATCTCGTCGCTCCAACGAGCGACGAAGTCGTCGTCATTGAACGCGTCCGCGCCGCGCCGGCACCCGATCGATCTGTGGTCGCCGACCGGGGGGAGCACCCACGTGAGCACGTTGGTCGACGCCAGTAGTCGCCTTTGCCGGTTGCTCGCGCCCGAGCGGCCTGGCGCCGTGAGACAGCGGCGCGGGTCGCAGGTGTACGACTGGCGCGGCACCATGCGGCGACGGCTCGGGGTTGTGGCGGCCGGTTTCGTGCTCTGGAGCGTGGGCATCGAATCCACGCTCGTCTCTCTCCAGATATTCCAGCACGACGAAATGCTCGTGCGCGCCGAGCGGCAACAGCTACGCACGGTCGACGTCAAACCGAAACGCGGCGAGATACTCGACCGCGACGGAGCGGTGCTCGCCTACAGCGTCGACGCCGACACCGTCTACGCCGTGCCGACCGAGATCACCGATGCGGCGGGCACGGCAGCCGGACTCTGCGCGGCGTTCGACGAGTGCTCGGCCGAGCTGCGGGCAGCCATCACAGATCGGCTGGCGCGGCCCGGTCCGTTCGCGTACGTCCGACGTCAGGTGACGCCGGAAGAGGCGCGCCGTGTCGCCACGCTCCGACTCCAGGGGGTGGGCTTTCTCAAAGAGAGCCGGCGCTACTACCCGAACAAGGCGCTGGGCGCCCATCTGCTCGGCTTTGTGGGGATCGACAACCAGGGACTCAGCGGGATCGAATCGACGTATGACGCTGAGATCAGCGGTCGTTCCGGCAAGATCCTCGTCCAAACCGACGCGCGCCAGCAGGCGTTCAGCCGGTTGGAGCGTCCGCCTACCGCCGGCGGGACACTCGAGCTGACCATCGACAAGTACCTGCAGCACATTGCCGAGCGCGAGCTGCGAATCGGGATCCGTGCGCATGGAGCGGACGCCGGCGCGGTCGTGATACTCGACCCGCTGACCGGTGAGGTCTTGGCGCTGGCAAGCGAGCCGACCTTCAACCCGAACGTGTTCCGCCACGCATCGCCGCCGGAGCTCCGGAACCGCGCCGTCCAGGACATCTACGAACCCGGGTCGACGTTCAAGGTCGTGACCGCGTCGGCGGCATTCGAGGAGCAGGTCGTCGAGTCGGACGAGATGTTCGACGTGAGCGCCGGTGCGATCCGCGTTGACGGAGACTTGATACCGGATTTCTATACCTACGGCCAGCTGTCGTTTACCGACGTCGTGGTCAAGTCGAGCAACGTCGGTGCGATCCTCGTGGGATTGCGGCTCGGACCAGAGCGCTTGAGTCGCTACGTCCGCCGGTTCGGATTCGGGGCGTCGTTGTCGCCTGATCTTCCTGCCGAGAACCCCGGCATCGTCTGGAAGCCCTCGGCGCTGACCGAGCGCGCGCTGGCATCACTGTCGATGGGCTATCAGGTGGCGGTTACGCCGCTCCAGATGGCGGCGGCCGTGGCGGCCATCGCGAACGGCGGCGAGCTGCTCGAGCCGCGTGTGGTGCGGGCCGTGTATCAGAACGGTCGACGCGCGGAGTCGGAGCGTCGCGTCATCAGGCGCGCCATCACGCGCGAAACAGCGGCCAAGTTGACGACGATCATGGAGCAGGTCACCCAGCGTGGGACTGCACGCCGAGCCCAGGTCCCCGGGTATACCGTCGCCGGCAAGACCGGGACCTCGGAAAAGCTGATCGACGGACACTACTCAGATACCGACCACAACGCGTCGTTTATGGGCTTCGTGCCATCCCGACGCCCCAGACTGGCGGTCTTGGTCATGGTAGACACGCCGCGATCGGCGATGGTCAACGGGGTGCGCCAACGCGTCTACACGGGTGGCGCGGTGGCGGCGCCCATCTTTCAACGCATTGCCGAGGCCGCGCTTCGTCATCTCGCGGTGCCACCCACGACCTCTCGGATCCCCGCGGTCCTGGTCGATCGCGAGCGGCGCGCGCGCGATATTGCCGTGTCGACGGCACAGCCGCGCCCCTCGACACTCGCTCGGGCGACAGGCGCCAATGCGGCCGGCGCGCCGATGCCTGATCTCCGTGGCATGAGCGCTCGCAAGGCGCTCGCGGCGGCGGTCTGGCTGGGCCTGGAGGCGCGGGTCGAAGGCGATGGGGAGGTGGTACGTCAGGACCCGCCTCCCGGCGCGGAGATCGAGCGCGGGGATGTCACCACCATGTGGCTGCATCGGTATCCGACAACAGTCGATCGCCAGGTAGCCCGATGACGACGAGGCGTCCCGACCCGACCGGCTCGCCAACGACATCGCTCGGCGACCTGCTCGTGCTCGCCGGCATCGTCCCGTCCGCCGAGGTGCCGACTGCCGGTCTGGATGGAGCGGTCACCGGCGTCGCCTACGACTCGCGGACGCTGGCACGTGGCGCGCTGTTCGTCGCGGTACGCGGCGATCGGTTCGATGGGATCACGTTCGTCGACGAGGCATGCGCGCGCGGCGCGAGCGCCGTGGTCGCGGAGGTGGAACGGCCGCACGACGCCAGCGTGCCGTGGGTCCAGGTGCGCGATGCGCGCGCGGCGCTCGGCGGATTGGCGGCCGCGTTTCACCGAAACCCGAGCCAGTCGCTCGCCGTTATCGGCACCACCGGAACGAACGGAAAGACGACCACGACGTACTTGATCACGTCGATTCTCGACCGTGCCGGCATCTCTACGGGACGTATCAGCTCGGTGACGTATCGCATCGCCGACGATGCGGACGAGCGGCCAGCCGAACGCACGACACCTGAGGCAGCTGACATCCAGGCGTTGCTGGGCCGCATGCGTGACGCTGACGTCCGCGCGTGCGCGATGGAGGTGTCGTCGCACGCGCTGGCACTCCGGCGCGTTGATCATGTTCGCTTTGCTGCGGCGGTGTTCACCAACCTGACGCGCGACCATCTCGACTTTCACGGCGACATGGAGCGGTATGCCGCCGCCAAGCGTCGCCTCTTCGAGATGCTCCCGGACAAGGCGCCGGCCATCGTCAACGCCGACGATCCTCACGGCGCGGCGCTGGTGGAGCCGCGCAACAGACTTGTGACCTATGGCATCGACAGCCGGGCGGATGTGGCGCCCGAGCGGTTCCACGCGTCGGCCGATGGCGTCAGCCTCGACACGCGTACGACGCGCGGGGCCCTCCAGCTTCGGTCGCCGTTGCTCGGTCGATCGAACGCCTACAACGTGCTGGCCGCGGCGGCGACAGCAGTCGCGCTCGATGTCCCGTTTCGCGCGATCGAGGAAGGTGTTAGCTCGCTGCGATCGGTGCCAGGGAGGATGGATATCGTCTCTGGATCGGCCGACGACGTCACGGTCATCGTCGACTTCGCCCATACCGACGACGCACTCCACGGGTTGCTCGAGACGGCCCGGTCGCTCGGTCACGGCCGCCTCGTTACTGTGTTCGGATGTGGCGGCGATCGCGACGCGAGCAAACGCTCGCTGATGGGCGGCGTCGCCGCGCGTCTGAGTGATCTCGCGGTGATCACGTCTGACAACCCTCGGTCGGAAGACCCGCTCGCGATCATCGCCGACGTCGAACGCGGCATGGCCGGATCCGAGACGGCGCGGCGGGCGATTGTCGACCGCGAGGAGGCCGTTTCATGCGCCATACGTGACGCGCGGCCGGGGGACGTCGTCGTAGTGGCCGGGAAGGGCCACGAGCGTCATCAGGTCATCGGCGCGCGGCGGCTGCCGTTCGAAGATGCGTCGGTCGCGCGCGCGGCGTTAGCGCGCCGGCGCGCCGGCGCGCGAGTCGGATGAGAGGAGATGGTGCCAGAGGCCGGCCCGGTCGTGCTTCGTGCGGACGAGCTCGCGACGGCCGCGAGCGGTCGGCTGGTGGCGGGGTCGCCGACCGCGGCAGTCGGCGGGTTCTCGATCGACAGCCGGTGCGTCCGGGCGGGCGACATGTTCCTGGCGATCCGGGGGGATCGGGTTGACGGACATCGGTTCGTGGCCGAGGCGCTTGAGAAGGGTGCCGCCGGCGTGATCGTCAGCGACATCTCGGCATTGCCGCCTCGACATGCGGCGATCGCGATCGTCGTCGACGACACCGTGGCCGCCCTCCAGGGCATCGCGCGGGTAGTGCGCCGACGGTCCGCTGCGCGGGTCGTGGCCATCACCGGCAGCATCGGCAAGACGACGACCAAGGAGCTGACCGCGACGTTGCTCGGCGCCAGGTATCGCGTCTTTCGAAACGAGGGCAACCTCAACAACCATATCGGGCTGCCGCTGTCGCTGCTGGAGCTCCGCCACCGGCCGGAGGTCGCCGTCGTCGAGCTCGGCATGAACCACGCCGGTGAAATCCGCACACTCGTTCAGCTGGCGGAACCCGAGATCCGGGTGTGGACCAACGTGGCGGAGGTGCACGCGGCCTTCTTCGATTCCGTCGAGGCGATTGCCGACGCGAAGGCCGAGGTCCTTGAAGGTGCCACGACCGACACCCAGCTCGTGGTGAACGCGGCCGACCCTCGGGCCATGGCGCGCGTTGGAGGGTTCGCCGGACGCGTGACGACGTTCGGTGTCTCGACGAACGCCGATGTCCGTGCGACCGAGCTCGCCGACCTTGGGCTCGACGGCGCTCGGGCACTCGTCCACACGCCTGAGGGTCATGGCACGCTCCGCACGTCGCTCCTCGGGGAGGGCAACGTGGCAAACGCGCTCGCCGCTATCGCGGTCGCGTTGCGATTCCATATACCGCTGGACACGCTGTTAGCAGCGGTCGCAAGGTTTCGTGCCCAGGCGCGGCGTGGTGAGATCACACGCCTCTCCGAGGGCGTGACCGTGGTGGACGACTCGTACAACTCCAACCCCACGGCGCTGCTGGGCACCCTGCGTACGGTCGGGCGGGACATGGGGCACACGCGGCGCGTGGCTGTGCTGGGCGAGATGTTGGAGCTCGGGGAGCGCGCGGCTCCGCTCCACCGCGCGTGCGGTGTGGCGGCGGTCGAGGCCGGGTTCACGAGAGTTGTTGTGGTCGGGGGGGCCGCGGTGAAGTCATTGGCGGCGGGCGCATGCGCAGCCGGCCTCCCCGCCGGATCCGTCACGACCTGTGCGACGAGCGACGCAGCGGCCGACCTCGTCTCGGATCTCGCGCGGGCCGGCGATCTCGTGCTGGTGAAGGGATCGCGGGGCATCCGCACCGATCGTGTCGTCGATCGCCTCAAGGCGGACTGGACCTGATGATCTTCCACCTCTTATATCCGCTGCGCGGGGAGCTCAGCGTCTTGAACGTGACGCAATACATTACGTTCCGCACCGCCGCGGCGAGTCTGTCGGCCTTCGTGATCTCGCTCGTGCTCGGTCCGTGGGTAATCCGCAAGCTGCGGACGCTCCAGATCGGTCAAGTCGTGCGCGACGACGTCCCGCCGTCCCATCAGGTGAAGGCGGGCACGCCGACGATGGGTGGCCTCCTCGTACTCATGGCCGCCTTGGTGCCGACACTGCTCTGGGCTGATCTGACGAATGTCTATGTCTGGATTGCCGTGCTGTCGACCGCCGCCTTTGGCGCGATTGGCTTCGTCGACGACTACCTCAAAGTGTATTACCACTCGCCGCGCGGGCTCTCACCTCGCGGCAAGATGATTGCGCAGGCAATGGTTGGCACTGCCGTTGGACTCGTGCTGTTGCGGCTGACGGCAACCGGCCAGTACAGCACCGCGATCAACTTTCCGTTCTTCAAGGAGTTCACGCCGGATATCGGGTGGCTCTACGTGCCGTTCGCGGTGCTCTGGCTGATGTTTGCGTCCAACGCGGTGAATCTGACCGATGGGCTCGACGGGCTTGCAATTAGCGTGTTCACCGTCGCAGCCGGTGCGTTCACGGCCCTGACTTATGTGAGCGGTCACGCGGTCATCGCCGAATTTCTGCTTCTGCTGCGGTTTCCACCGGCAGGGGAGCTCACGATCTTCTGCGGCTCGCTCGTCGGGGCCGGGCTGGGGTTTCTCTGGTACAACTCCTATCCCGCAGATATCTTCATGGGGGATGTCGGGTCACTTGCGCTCGGCGGCGCGTTGGGCACCGTCGCGCTGCTCATCAAACAGGAGCTGCTGCTCCCGATCGTCGGCGCCGTCTTTGTCATCGAGGCGCTCTCCGTGGTCATCCAGGTCGGTTCATACAAGCTGACCGGCCAGCGCGTATTCAGGATGGCGCCGCTCCATCACCACTTCGAGATCGTCGGGTGGAGCGAGCCCAAAATCATCAGTCGGTTCCTGATTCTGGCCGTGGTATTTGCGTTGTTCAGCCTGACGACGTTGAAATTGCGATGAGTCAATTCTCCGTCACCGGTTTGCACGTGGTCGTGGTCGGCGCCGCCCGGAGCGGCGTGGCGGCGGCCACGCTGGTCGCCAGCCGGGGTGCGCGGGTCACGCTGAGCGACGCACGCGCGGCGGTCGGTAACGCCGAGTCGCTCCAGACGATCGGCATCGCGCTCGAGCTTGGGGGGCATCGATCGAAGACCTTTGAGGCCGCCGACCTCATTGTGTTGAGCCCGGGGGTCTCCCCGCGGCTGCCCCTCGTCGCCCGCGCGCGGGCGGAGGGCGTTCCCGTCATCAGCGAAATCGAGCTAGCCGCTCGGTGGCTGCGTGGGCGGATCGTGGCGGTGACCGGCACGAAAGGGAAGTCGACGACGACGGTCCTGGCCGGGCGCATGCTTGACGCAGGAGGGTGCCGCGCAGTCGTGGGTGGCAACATTGGCGCGGCACTCAGTAGCCAGGTCGACGATTCGACACCGGACGCGATTCATGTGGTCGAGGTGAGCAGTTTTCAGCTCGAGCTCACCGAAACGTTCCGGCCGTGGATTGCGGTGTGTCTCAATTTGTCGCCCGACCACCTCGACCGCCACGCGAGCTTCGAGGAGTACGTCGACGCGAAGGCGCGCATCTTCGCGAACCAAACCAAAGAGGACGCGATGGTTATCAACGCCGATGACCCGCGCGTCCTCGAGATCGCCCGCTCGGGCCGTGCGCGGGCCCTCCAGTTTGCAGTGTCGCGGAATCTCGAGGAGGGGGTGCACGTCACGGCCGAAGCCATCTCTCACCGGTCGGCGGACCGTGAGCGACCCCTGGTCCCGCTATCGGCGGTGCAGCTGCCGGGTCGACACCTGCTGAGCGACGTCGTCGCGGCGGCGGCCGTGGGGACCCTGGCTGGCGTCGCGCCAGATGCCATGACGCGCGCCGTGCAATCGTTCGTCGGACTTGAGCACACGCTGGAGTTCGTGGCCGAGCACGACGGCGTCCGGTTCGTCAACGACTCGAAGGCGACGAACGTCGCGTCGGCACGCGCCGCGATCGAGTGCTTCGGTCAAGGTCTCGTGGTCATCCTTGGCGGCCGCTTCAAGGGGGGAACGTTGGCCGATCTGCGCGCGCCCCTGGCCTCGCGCGGGGCGAGTGTGGTCGCGCTTGGGGAGGCGCGGCCGCTCATTCACGAGGCTGTCGCTGGTGCCGTGTCCATCGCGGACGCCGAGACGATGGCTGACGCGGTGGCCGCTGGTCGTCGGCTTGGGCGACCAGGCGGAACGGTGCTGCTGGCGCCGGCGTGCGCCAGCCTGGACATGTTCCGCGACTATGCGGAACGTGGTCGGGCATTCAAGGAGGAGGTGAACCGCTTGGGACGTGGCGCCGGCGAGCGGTGAGCAGTCATCAGTCGGACTGTGCGGTGTCGAGCCGGCCGCTGGGAGCGCAGGCTGCCCCGGCCTGCGAGGCTGGTGTCTTCACCCTGGTCTGACTGATGACTGCTGACCGCTCGCCCGTGGGCGGCAGCCCAGGTTTCGGGTTGGGCGGCCAAAAGCTTTAGGCGACGGACGGAAAACGGCGAGTATGGCGCGAAAACTCAAATCCGACAAGACGCTGTTTCTGGCGACGCTGGCGCTCCTCGGGTCGAGCGTCGTCATGGTGTACAGCGCGTCGGCGATGCTCGCCATGGACCGGTTTCAGCAACCCTATTTCTTCCTCTTCCGGCAGTTGACGTGGGTCGTGCTCGGCGGCGGGCTCCTGGCCGGCGTCATGCGGATTAACTACCGGCTCCTCAAACAACCGGTCGTCATTTGGACGGTGATGGGGGTTACCACGCTGATGCTGGCCGCCGTCCTGTTCAGTCCGCCCATCAACGGCGTGCGCCGGTGGTTCGGCATTGCCGGCATCGGGGTCCAGCCGTCGGAGCTCGCGAAGATAGCGGTCATCATCTTCACCGCCGCGATTCTCGAGCGACGCATGGAGCACGTCGACGAGCTGGCGCACTCTCTGCTCCCCATCGGCCTCGTCACCGGGGGCGCTGCCGTGCTCATCGTGCTCGAACCCGACTTTGGCACGGCGGCGACGCTGCTCGTCATCGTCGCGGCGATGGTGTTCGCAGCGGGGTTGAGCTACCGGTATCTGTTCGGTTTCGCGCTCGTCGCGTTGCCGGTGATCTATCTCGTCCTCGCGAGCGCGGACTATCGCCGTCGACGACTGCTTGCGTTCCTCGACCCGTGGGCCGATCCGCTCGGCGATGGGTTTCAGGTCATTCAGTCCTTGATTGCGGTCGGCACCGGAGGGGTGTTCGGCCGAGGTCTGATGAGCGGGGTGCAGAAGCTGTTCTACCTGCCATACCCGCACACCGATTTCATCTATGCGGTGATCGCCGAGGAAACCGGGCTGATCGGCGCGACCGTGGTTCTGCTCTGCTTCGTCGTGATCACGTGGCGCGGGTTGCGGGTGACGCTGTACGCACCGGATCGGTTCGGCGCGTTTCTCGCGTTGGGCCTCACGACGATGGTGGCATTACAGGCCTTCGTCAACATGAGCGTCGTGCTCAGTCTATTGCCGACGAAAGGTATCACGCTGCCGTTCGTCAGCGCCGGGGGCTCGTCGCTGCTGATTAGCCTGTTGGGAATGGGCGTGCTGCTGAACATCTCGCAGCACGCGTCGGCGGAAACATGACCGGCCGACCGATCGCGAGGCGCGAAGGCCGTGAAAGAGAAGTCGACGGCAAGGTTACTGCGGGTGGTGTTCGCGGGAGGCGGCACAGGCGGCCATCTCTTCCCGGGAATCGCGGTGGCGCGCGAGCTCATCCGGCGGCACCCCGGCGCCAGGGTCGTTTTTGCGGGAACGGGGCGTGCCGTCGAGACGCGCGTCCTGGGCCGAGAGGGGTTCGCGCTCGAGACGGTCAGAAGCACCGGGGTGATGGGGAAGTCGCTGGGGGGGGTGGGGCGAGCGCTGGCGCTTGCGCCGGTCACCCTCGCCGATGCGGCCCGGGTGTTGCGACGGACGCGACCGAACCTCGTCGTCGGCCTCGGCGGCTACAGCGCCGGACCGGTGGTCTTGCTCGCGGCGCTCCGGGGACTGCCGACGATGCTCATGGAGCAGAACGCGGTGCCCGGCTTCACGAACCGGTTGCTGGCGCGTGTGGTCGGGGCCGCGGCCGTCTCGTTCGAGGCGACGCAGTCATATTTCGGAGCCAAGGCGTTCGTCAGCGGGAACCCGGTCCGCGCGGGGTTCTTTCGAGATCCGCGCGCGCGTGCCAAGCGCGGGAGGGGATCTAAGACCGTGTCGCGCTTGCTCGTCATCGGTGGTTCGCAGGGCGCGCACACGCTGAACCTCGCGATGATCGAGGCAGCACCGGTTCTGGCCGCCGCGGGGGCCGGGGTCACGGTTGTGCACCAAGCGGGCGATCGCGACGCGGATCGTGTACGCGCGGGGTACCAGAAGGCCGGTGTGACGGCTCGTGTAGAAGCGTTCCTCGACGCGATGGATGAAGAGATGGGGGCTGCAGATCTGGCGGTATGCCGAGCTGGCGCGACCACGCTGGCTGAGGTCTCGGCGTCCGGACTGCCGGCGATCGTGGTGCCGCTGCCACGCGCAGCCAACGATCACCAGCGCCGGAACGCCGCGGCCCTGGCGGATGTCGCGGCGGTCGACGTGGTCGAGGAGGTCGCGCTGAGCCACGAGCTCGCGCCGCGTCTCGTCGCGTTGTTGGATGACCGGGCGCGTCGCGACAGGATGTCGACCGCCATCCGAGCGGCGGCGCGACCAGACGCGGCGCGCCTGGTCGTCGACCGCGTGGAGGAGTTGGTCGGGTGCGCGCCGACCTAGCTGTCTTGACTGCTTGGGATGTGTGCAAATGAGTCGGGTTCTGCTGAAGACAGCAGGCGCCCACAGCGCGCCTCGCGACCGCGGAGCGGGGCGCCCCCGTGATCCCCGCGCAGCGGTCGCGGGGGCTTGGGGCCAAGCCCCATCTAGTACCAGGAGCCTGGGATGGAGGCCGTGAGTCGCATCGAGGCTGGCGAGGCGCTGCCGTTGGAATTGAGGGCGCCCTGCTCCCGCGTGTGGTGCGCGTTTCGAGGGCTGCCCGATGCCGGCCGTGCGTGAGGGGGCCCGGCGCGTGCACATGGTTGGGATCGGCGGCGTCGGGATGAGTGGGATCGCCGAATTGCTGGTCAATCTCGGTTACGACGTGAGCGGATCGGATCTGACGGAATCGTCGGCACTGGACCGGCTGCGAGCAGCTGGCGCACACGTGACAGTGGGCCACGATGCCGGTTATGTCGGGCGCCCAGACATGGTCGTTGTCTCGTCCGCGGTGCCCGCCGACAACCCGGAGTTGGCCGAGGCTGCCCGCCGCGCGATCCCCGTCGTCTCGCGCGGTGCCATGCTCGCCGAGGTCGCCGGTCTCAGAAGGGCGATTGCCGTCATCGGATCTCATGGGAAGACGACCACGACATCGATGGTCGCGGTCATCCTGGTGGCGTGTGGTGTCGACCCGACGGCCATTATCGGGGGACGGGTGGGGGCGTTCGGAAGCAATGCCCGTCTCGGACGCGGCCCGTTTATCGTGGTCGAAGCCGACGAGAGTGATCGGTCCTTCCTGCATCTCTCGCCCGAGATCGCCGTGCTTACCAATATCGACGACGAGCACCTCGAGGCCTATGCGGGGATGGATGACCTCGAGCAGGCGTTCGCGGTGTTCGCTTCGCGCGTCCCGCCCCACGGTTGTCTCGTTGCCTGCGCCGATGACGAGCGCCTGCGGCGTCTGACACGTGCCGCGACGAGTCCGGTAATGACGTACGGCATCGACGAGCCGACGGCGTCGGTCCGTGCGTACGACGTCACGCTCGGCGCAACCGGGTCACGGTGTTGCGTGTCGGTCAATACCGACACTGCGCGAGCGGACATTGAGCTCGACCTCAGAATCCCGGGCCGTCACAACGTGCTCAACGCGCTGGCGGCGGTCGCCGTCGGCACGCAGATCGGCGCCGACACGTCCGTCATGCGCGACGCGCTGGCGCGGTTCGCTGGGGTCGACCGACGGTTCGAGGTGCATGGTGAAGTCGACGGGATCCGGGTCATCGACGACTACGGTCATCACCCGACGGAGATCACCGCGGTGCTCGAGACAGCACGGCTGGGTAACCCGCGCCGCGTCGTTCTCGTGTTCCAGCCGCATCGCTACACACGCACCCGGCGGCTGCTCAATCGGTTCGGTCCCGCGTTGGCGTTGGCCGACACGCTCATTCTGACCGACGTCTACGCGGCCGGCGAGGCGCCGGTTCCTGGGGCAACCGCCGCGGCCATCGCGGCCTCCGTCGCAGCAACCTCGCCGATACCGATCCGACGCGTGGCGTCGTTGGACGAGGCGGTTGAGACGGTCGTGTCAATTGCGCGTCGCGGCGACGTCATCGTGACGTTGGGCGCGGGGTCAGTCGGCCAGATTGCTTCCCGCATCATCGAGTTGCTGAAGGGGCGGGAATCCTGATGAGCGTGCGCACGCTGACGGACCGGCGCTTCCGCCGGGCACATCTCAGGCCGGGTCGCCGGCGGCGCTTGGCCGCGCGTCGACGGTTCGTCGTTCGCGCCCTCGTCGTCGCGATAGTCGTCGTCGCGGGGGGGCGGTGGCTGATCGGTGCCGTCCAGCGGTTCACCGCGTTCAGCGTCGCGACCGTCTCGGTCGACGGTAATTACCGCGTGTCGCGGGGCGAGATAGTCGCCTTGGTCAACGTGTTGCATGGACAGAACATCCTCGTTGCCGACCTTGAAGCGGCGCGCGCGCGACTGCTGAGCTCCGGATGGATTGAGGACGCCACGGTGCGCCGCGTGTTGCCGTCGACCATCGCCATCGTCGTGACAGAACGGGAACCGGTGGGAATTGGCCGGTTCGGATCGCGGTTGTATCTCGTCGACGCGCGCGGGACAGTCATTGACGAGTACGGTCCGTGGTTCCCGAGCGTCGACTTGCCGATCATTGACGGTCTATCGGCGAGTGGTCGGGAGGGCCTCGTCGATATCGACAACACACGTGCCGCCCTCGCGGCCAACCTGATGCAGCAGGTCGGAACGCATGAACAGCTGGCCGCGCGCATTTCGCAAGTCGACGTTCGAGATCCCAACGACGCGGTGGTGTTGTTGGCGGGCGACCCCGCTCTGATTCACCTCGGCACTGAGCGGTTTGTCGAGCGCCTCGAGGTCTATCTCGACTTGGCCTCGACGCTTCGGGCGCAGGTGCCACAGATCGATTACGTCGATCTCAGATTCGATCGACGCGTGTATGTCGGACCGGCGGGCGGCGACACACGCGCCGCGACGCCGGTCAACGTTTCTCATAGTCAGACGCCGGCCGGGCCGACCGAGTAGTGGGGCACTGAGTTCAACGGAGGTAGCGTGGCACGTAACGAGCAGTATCTGGTCGGGCTCGACGTCGGCACGTCGAAGATCGCCGCCATCGTCGGAGAGGCGATGGAGGACGGCGGTGTAGACATCGTCGGGATCGGGGTGGCCGACGCCAAGGGAATTCGCCGAGGGGTTGTCGTCAATCTTGAGGCGGCGGTCGAGGCCATCAAGAAATCACTCGAAGAGGCGGAGCTCACGGCCGGTGTCGAAATAGACTCGGTTCACTTGGGCCTGTCAGCAGGGCATGCCAAGGCGTTCAACAGTCGCGGCGTGGTGGCCGTCGCTGGCAAGAACCGCGAGATCACCCGCGAGGACGTGCATCGGGCGATCGATGCTGCGAAAGCGGTCTCGTTGCCAAACGGGCGCGAGATTCTCCATGTGTTGCCTCAGGATTTCGTCGTCGACGAACAGGACGGGATAGGGGCGCCGATTGGCATGACCGGCGCTCGGCTCGAGGTCAACGTCCACGTTGTGACCGGAAGTGCGTCGTCCACGCAGAACGTCGTGGCCTGTGTGAACCGCGCTGGCGTTACGGTCGTCGACACCGTTCTCGAGCAGCTGGCGGCGGCCGAGGCGGTGCTGACGTCGGACGAGAAGGAGCTCGGCGTGGCGCTCGTCGATGTCGGCGGTGGCACGACCGATTTCGCGGTGTTCGAGCGAGGCAGCCTCTGGCACACCGGTGTCGTGGCGCTCGGCGGTGATCACTTCACCAACGATATCGCGGTCGGGCTGCGCACGCCGATACCCGAGGCGGAGAAGACCAAGCGCCGCGTCGGATGTGCGCTTGCCTCGCTGGTCGACGAGGAGCAGACCATCGAGGTTGCGAGCGTCGGCGGCCGGCAGCCCCGGGTGATGTCGCGTCGGATGCTCGCCGATGTGCTGCAGCCGCGTGCCGAGGAGATCTTTCACCAGCTGTGGGACGAGGTGCGCCGGGCCGGCTACGAGCGGTCACTGAACTCCGGCATCGTGCTGACCGGCGGCGGGTCGATCCTCGACGGCATGGCGGAGATCGCCGACCAGATCTTCGACCTGCCGATCCGGCGCGGCTGTCCCGTCGGCGTTGGCGGGTTGACGGACCATGTACACAACCCCGCGTTCGCCACTGCCGTCGGGCTAGTCATGTACGCCAGCCGAAATCAGACGATGGAGCGGGACCGCGCCGTCGGAGGCGCCCTGAGCCGGGTGGCCGGCCGCCTGCGTGGGCTCTTCAAGGAGTATTTCTGACTCGGCACTCTGGTGTCGGCACCGGCGAGTTGTCGTAGCGCGAGAGGAGGATTGAGGATGACGGACACTCACGAACCCAGGGGTATCGACGCCGAGGCGCCACGCGACCTCAGGCTCACGCTGGACGATAATCGCCGCCCGGGCGCGCGCATCAAAATCGTGGGTGTCGGCGGCGGTGGCGGGAATGCGGTCAACCGGATGTTGACGGCCGAGCTCGGCGGCGTCGAATTCATCGTCGCCAACACCGACGCGCAAGCACTCTCTCACAACAATGCTCCGGTCCGCCTGCAGATTGGCGAGAAACTGACCAAGGGCCTCGGCGCCGGGGCCGACCCGAACATTGGCCGCCAGGCAGCGCTCGAGGACACGGAGCAGCTGATCGCGGCGCTCGACGGCGCCGACATGGTCTTTGTCACGACGGGACTCGGCGGTGGCACTGGCACGGGAGCCGCGCCGGTGATCGCGAACCTCGCCAGCGAGCTCGGCGCGTTGACCGTGGCGGTTGTGACCAAGCCGTTCGCGTTCGAGGGTAGGCGCCGAGCGTCCCAAGCCGGCCGCGGTTTGGCAGAGCTGTACGAGAGCGTCGACACCGTCATCGCGATCCCGAACGATCGGCTACTGGCCACCATCGACCGCGCCACTACGATGAACGACGCGTTCACGCTGGCTGACGATGTGCTGCATCAAGCCATCCAGGGCATCTCGGATCTCATCCTCGTTCCTGGGCTCATCAATCTCGATTTCGCCGATGTGACGACGATCATGTCCGGCATGGGAATGGCGATCATGGGAACCGGCTATGGCGAGGGAGAGAACCGCGGGGTCGAGGCGGCCACCCGCGCCGTCTCGAGCCCGCTCCTCGAGGACTCGTCGGTCGAGGGTGCCAGAGGCGTCATCGTCAACGTTACGGGAGGACCGGATCTCTCGATGCTTGAGGTGAGCGAGGCCACGTCAATCATTCACGAGTCTGCGCATGAGGATGCGAACATCATCTTCGGGGCGGTTGTCGACCAGGCCATGCAGGGGAAGGTCAAAATCACCGTCATTGCGACGGGCTTTGGCGAAGCCGGTGGACGGCAGGCGGCTAAGACCCTTGCATCGGCGGCCGCTGAGACGCCGGTCGATCTCCAGAACTACACAAGCCAACGGCACGAGGTGCCAGTCGGGCAGGTGGCCAGCGCCGCGGCGAGCGCGAGCTTTGCGATCTCGCGGCGGCCGCTCGTCGAGTTGCCGCTTCCGGACCCACTCGACTTGGGCGATGGCCACGTAGCCGACATCGACCTGCCGGCGGCTGAGATGTCCAAGGACGTGCCGGCGTTCCTTCGGCGGCACGACGAATCTGGCTAGTGGCCTGTATCGGGTGGTTCGCCACGGGCGCCTAGCGTGCGGCCTCGGCGCCGGTCTCCCGAAACGCGCGGGCGATCAGGTCGCGGGGCGTGTCGGTGGATCAGGTCTCGCTCGCCGGCCGCACCAAGAGGAATCGACGGTACTCACCGTTCACTGAGTACTGCAGGGACGGCAGCGTCACGTTCGGGCTGCCGTGGCGTCCCTCTCACACCGCGAATCCCATGAGCATCAAGCCGGCCAGCGATCCATCCTTGAAGTGTAGCTCGGCGTCGGCCAGCTTTCTCGCCGGCGCCTCAGTGCCGCTCGGTACGATTCTCACCTGCCTGATGTTCCTCCACCCGAGGTTGTCGCAAGGCGCATTCCTGGCGTAAACGGCTCGTGTCGATGGGCGAGCGCGCGGCTTGCCGCGCGAGATCGGAACGAAGACGGAAGCCGCCGGTAACGTGCTCGTTGGTGTCGCTAGTGGCCTATAACAGCCATTCGTGGGGTGCGTCCCGGCCGGAAATCGATCTACAAATGGCTCTACAGTCCACTAGCCGAGTAACACGACCTGCGCCATCCCCAGATCACGCGTGTGCGTGATGGTGACTAGGGCCCGGTCGGCGCCGAGACGCGTGAAGCGGCGCAACGCGCCCCCGAACAACTCCAGTTGCGGGGGGCCGTGCCGTCGGACGACCTCGATGTCTCGCCAGAGCACCCCTTGCGAGTGACCAGTGCCGAGCGCCTTCATCGTAGCTTCCTTGGCAGCGAAGCGTCCGGCGAGATGCATCGCGGGGACGTGACGTAGCGTGCTGTAGGTCGCCTCCCGGTTGGTGAAGATCCGCTGAAGGAAGCGCGCCCCGTAGCGTCGGAGCAGATCGTCGATGCGGGCGACCTCCGCGATGTCGATCCCGACGCCGATGATGCGATCGCCCGCGGCGGTCGCAGCCGTGAGGTCGCGCCCCGTCATGTTGGGTGGGGCGGGTGTCGAGCCACGTACATCGGTCTCTTTGTGCTCCGTCCCGCGGGTGGCGCCATCCATCGCGGCGTTGGCCAGCGCGTCAGCATGCGTGTTGTCAGCCCTCGGCACATGTTCGTATCGCACACGATCGAGCGCGGTGGCCAGCTCGTTGGCACGTGCGTGGAGTACTCTGAGCGCCGGGTGACGCACGCGATACCGACCGGTCATCTGGCGGGTCAGAAGCTGGGAGTCCGAGCGGATGACGACGTCCCGGTGGCCGTGGGTGCCGAGATACTCGAGCGCCGCCACGAGGCCGCGGTACTCGGCGACGTTGTTCGTCGCTTCACCAATGGCGCCGTCGAGCTCTGCGATCACCGTGCCATCTGCCGCTTCGATGCGGACACCATACCCGGCGGGCCCTGGATTGCCGCGCGCGCCGCCGTCGATGTATGTGATGACGGGGGCGCTCATCTACACAGGCCACTAGGACTGCGTGGTGGCGCCCGCCTCAAGGCGGAAGTAGAGGATACGCTGGCAGCTTTCGCACTGGATCAGCGTCTTGTTTAGTCGGATGTCGTTGAACAGCTGCGGCCGCAGGCGGACCTGGCACGTTGTGCACCGACCATCCCGGGCTTCCGAGACCGCGAGGCCCTTGCGCCCCTGGGCGAGGCTCTCGAACAACGCAACCGTCACTGCCGGCACGTCGCCGGCGAGCGTGGCGCGGTCCTTCGCGTGCTGGTCGATCTGCTGCTCGAGCAGCATTTGTTGATGCTCGAGCGCGGTGCGCTCCTCGGCCACAGCGGTTTGCTCGTCGGCCACGGTATTCATTGCGTCGTCGACGCTTGCCGCCAGGACGTCGCCGTCGAGCATCTGTTCCAGCAGCCGGTCCTCGAGCCGCTCGACCTCGGTTTCAGCGACGGAGATCTCGGCCTGCATCGCGTGGTATTCCTTGTTGGTCTTGACCGCCATCAGCTGCTCTTTGAAACGGCTC
>CAZYFH010000010.1:0-100827 GCA_964646815.1 uncultured Vicinamibacteraceae bacterium
CATCGCCAATGGCAAGGTGATCTCCGGACGGAGCTGCATGCCGGACGGCGGCCCGAACGCCTGCGTCATCACGGCCCACGATGCGGTAACCGGCGCGGAGCTGTGGCGCCGGCGCACCATCCCGGCACCGGGCGAGCCGGGGGACGAGACGTGGGGCGACGTCCCCTTCGAGGAGAGGAAGCACGTCGGCACCTGGATGCCGCCGAGCTACGACCCAGAGCTGAACTTGATCTATATCGGCACGTCGGTCACCTCGCCGGCGCCGAAGTTCCTGCTCGGCGGGGCCGACAAGAAGCACCTGTATCACAACTCCACGCTCGCGCTTGACGCCGACACCGGGGAGATCGTCTGGTATTACCAGCATCTCAACGATCACTGGGACCTCGATCACCCATTCGAGCGACTGCTGGTCGACACGGCGGTGTCGCCAGATGCGAGCCAGGTGAGCTGGATCAACCCACGGCTCCAGGCCGGCGAAGTACGCAAGGTCATCACCGGGATCCCGGGCAAGACCGGCGTGGTGTACACGCTCGACCGAGAGACGGGGGAGTTCCTGTGGGCGACGCCGACCGTCACGCAGAACGTGATCAGCGACATCGACGGCGCCACCGGAGCCGTCTCGGAGAACTCCGAGGTCGTCTTCAGCAGCGAGGGGCAAGACGTGCTCGCGTGCCCGCACGCGGTCGGCGGCAAGGACTGGGAGGCGGGCGCCTATAGCCCGCTGACGAACACGATGTATTACCCGTTACGCAACGTCTGCGCGCGCATGATGGCGACGACAGAGGGCGGGCTCGCGCTGTACGCGCTCGCGATGCGCGGCCAGCTCGCGCCAGGGACCGACCAGGTGGGCACCGTGCAGGCGATTTCCGCGGAGACCGGAGAGATTGCGTGGAAGCACGAGCAGCGGGCGGCCACGCTCTCGTTGGTGGCGACGGGGGGTGGCCTCGTCTTCGGCGGCGATGTCAACGGGCGATTCCGGGCCCTGGATCAAGACACGGGCGAGGTGCTCTGGGAGATCAACCTCGGCTCGCCGGTCACCGGCTTCCCGATCAGCTACGCGGTTGACGGCCGGCAGTACGTCGCCGTGAGCACCGGCACCGCCATCACCGTGTCGGCGCTCTTGCCGCTGTCGCCTGAGCTGCGGCCGAGCTCCGGCAACAACCTCTTCATCTTCGCGCTACCGGACTGAGATCGCAGCAGACCACGGCAACGAGACGAATGGGCCTGAGCCCTGGTACCACGCTCGGTTCGTACACCGTCACCGCCAAGCTCGGCGAAGGGGGTATGGGCCAGGTGTACCGCGCCCGTGACACCAAACTCGACCCGGACGTGGCGTTCTAAATGCTCCCGGAGGCGTTCGCCTCCGCCTCGGATCGCCTGGTCCGCTTCGAGCGCATGGCGAACCTCCTCGCTTCGCTGAATCACCCGAATATCGGCCACATTACAGGGAATCCGTGCCTGGAGTTTCTCTGCCGATGGGCGCTGATGGCCAGCTATGTCGGTGAAACGACGCGGGCTCTCGACACCCTCGAACGAGTGGTCGACCGCGGATGGTGCTGCGCAGCGATTCTTGCGCGCGAGCCGTGGCTCGACCACATGTGCGACGAGCCCCGCTTCGTGGCGCTCCTGGCACGGGGTGAGGAGCGGCATCGGGGGCGGCTGCCGCGGCGTTTCGGGAGGCCGGTGGTGACGGCCTGCTCGAAGTCACCGCCGACTCCTAGCCCCTATTGGATGTTCAGCAGCTCGATGTCGAAGACAAGCAACGCGCCACCCGGAATCAGATCGCGAAAGCCACGGTCGCCGTAGCCGAGTTCGGCGGGGATCCAGAACCGGCGTTTTTCACCCACGACCATCAGTTGCACGCCCTCCGTCCAGCCGCCGATTACGCCGTTGAGCGGGAACGTCGAGGGTTGGCCTGCGGCAACGGAACTGTCGAACATGGTCCCGTTCGTGAGCCAGCCGGTGTAGTGGACTGTGACGGTCGAGACCCGGTTGGGTTTCCGGGTGCCGGTGCCGGCTTGCAGCACCTTGTGAGCCAGCCCGGACGCGGTCGTCTCGGCGTCTGCCGGCACCACGGCTACGTCGTCGGGCGCCGGGATCTGAGCGGCTGCTGCGGCGGCGAACGCCACCAGCACCGCGGTCATCACCATGAGTGCCGGTATCATCGATGAGGTCGTCTTGATCATCCGAGGGATCTTATCCTACGAGACCGATCCGGACGACGGGCGCGGTCGACTATCGGCCCTCCGGCCTCCTGAGTCCGAGCGCGGTACGGGCCGCGGCGGAGAACAGCTCGAGGCGATCGTCGAGCTCGATCCCCGTCGCGTCGGCAATCCGGACCATGCGCTTGAAGTTCGACGCCACACCGGCGGCGTCGACCATCGCCGCGGGCCCGACGGCCGCGGTCACGGCATCACGCGCTTGGGCGAGGGTCTCCTCGCCGTTGACGATGGCCTGGGCAAACGCCGCAAGCACGTCGCCGTGCGTTACCCCACTGTCGCGCTCGACGTCAGTTAGCGCCGTGACGTCAGCGTGCGCGCCGGCTAACTCGCTGCTCGCCCCGAGCAGCCAGGCGTGCGCACTGGTTCGGTAGAAGCAGTCGTTGAGGACGGAGACCTTGCTCGCGATCAGTTCCATCTGTGGTCGGGTGAGGCTGCCCTGGGATGCGCTCGGGTCGCGGACCCGCTCGTGTGGAAGGTAGTGCGTGGCGCCGAGGTCGTTCAGTGTCCGCACCTCGTCGGGAACGAGACTCATCGCTCGGATGACATTGCCGGTCGCGTTGGCAGGCCACAGACCGGTGTTGTCGGCTGGCACCATCGGGACCGACGCCTCGTCGCGACCCGCACTCGCCGGGCGATAGCGGTTCGGTGTTCCCGGGAGCGGTCTGGGAAGAGCGGCCTCGTTCGTCCCGATTCCGCGAGAGCATCGGTCGATGCTGATGAGTGCGACGACAGTGCCGACGATCTCCACGTATTGCCCGTCACTCAGGCCCTTGGCGAGGCGCGCCGTGTAACAGCGTCGAGTCAGCCGGTTGGCGTCGTTCAACACGGCGTGGATGACGTCGACGGCCGCGGACGGGAGGTCGGTCGCGGTGGCGTGGGTGCCGCTCATGCCGTGGGGTGAGAGGGCCGCCTTACGTACTCTGCAGTACGGACAGTGCTGGGCCGCTCGCGCCTCGGCAGCAATGGCGATGCGCTCCGCGCCCGTCCACCAGTTGCCAGGCGCGGCGAGCCGATCCCAGAAGCGCTGATGGCTCAGCGCAATCCGGTCGCGGACCGAGGCACCGACGCCGGCGCATGTGATCATCGCTGGCGGTACAATACGCGTGGCCGACGTCGAACGATGCACCTCCGCCGGGTGACCGCGACGGCCCGAGTCTGGGTTTCGGCCGAGTCGGGTCGAGCAGGCGAATCGGGTCGGCTTCTTTGAAGTTAGAGTATCTGTTCGAACTCGGACCTAGAGGAGACGAGACATCATGCGTACACGACAAGACGTTCCATCCCGTCGAGCATTCCTGACCGCGACGGGAAGCGCTGCCGCCGTCGCAGCGTTCACGCCAGGTGGTGCGATCGCGGCGACCCTCAGTGACGTCGAACGAGCCAACGAGAAGGTGGTCAACGACTTCTGCGCGGCGTGGGCCACCCGCGATCCGGACCAGATTGGGAGCTATCTCGCTGACGATGTCTCGTTTCGCGCGATCGAGTCGGCCCCGCGAACGGAGGGCCGTGAGGCGGTCATCGGCGCACTTAGGGATTTTCTCTCGTCGGCGAGAAGTGCGCGGTTCGAGATGCTTCGCTCCACCGTCATCGGCAACACCGTAATGAACGAGCGGATCGACCACTTCGACACTGGCGACGACCAGCTCGCGTTCCACATCTCGGGAGTCTTTCTAGTGATCGACGGCAAGATTAAGGAGTGGCAGGACTACACCTGGCCAGAGGTCGATGAAGGCTAGATGAGGCTGCTAGGGCGAGCACGAATGTGACGTCCGACGAATCGCGGTCGGGACCACGGGAGTGGATGATTCGCCACTCCTACAACGTCCGCATCTGCCATTGGGTCAACCTAATCGCGAGCGTCTATCTGCTCGTCAGCGGTGTCCATATCTTTCTGGATTTCCCCGAGCTTTACTGGGGACACACCGGATATCGAGGGTACCCGGCCATCTTCAAGCTGTCGGATTGGGGGATGTCCTGGGACCGCGCGGGTGAGGTGGGCGATCGGATGTGGGGACGGAACTACCACATCACGTTCGCCTGGATCTTTCTGCTCAACGGGGTGGTATACGTCGGCTGGAACCTCGCGGCCGGGTATTTTCGCGAGCAGATGTCGTTGCGCCGCGTTGAGTTAACGCTCGCGAACCTCTGGGCCGATCTGTGCCGCCACCTGCGTTGGGGCGCGCGTCGGCACGCCTCGACGAGCGCCTACGGTGTGCTCCAGAAGGCCTCCTACCTCCTCCTTATCTTTGTTTTCGTGCCGCTCATGATCCTGACCGGGGTCGCGCAGTCACCCGGCTTCACGGCCGCGGCTCCGGTGTTGCTCGACCTGTTCGGCGGCCGGCAATCGGCGCGGACGCTGCACACCGCCGGCACCGTGGTGCTCGTCTTGTTCGTCGTCGTGCACGTGCTGGAGGTCGTGGCCGCCGGCGCGTTCAATCGGGTCCGCTCGATGATCACCGGGAAATACGCGATCTCGAAGGAGGAGTCATGAGCCAGCTGTCGTCTCAGCGGGTACGCGACCCACGTCATCGGCTTGTGTCGCGCCGGCAGCTCCTGCGGGGCGCCTCGGCCCTCGGTGGCCTGCTGCTGACGGGCTGTACCCGAGAGGCCTTTGTTCCGCCAACGGTCAGGGGCGGGTTGATCGGTATGGCTGACGTGCTCACCATGGGCACGAATCGGCTGCTGCTCGCCAGGCAACCGCTCGCCCGGGAGTACGAACCGAGCGATATTGCGAAGGACTTTCCGACCTGGGGTCAGACCAACCCCGAGGATGAAACCTATCAGCGGCTCCGACGCGGGGGCTTCAGGGACTGGCGCCTGCAGGTGTCGGGACTCGTGGGCCATTCGGTGTCGTTATCGCTCGACGACATCAAGCGTTTGCCGTCGCGCACGCAGATTACGGCCCATGTGTGCGAGCAGGGTTGGTCGGCCATCGGCCAATGGACGGGCGCCCCGCTGCTTCGGGTGCTCGAGGCGGCCGGAGGCATCCGTCCCGAAGCGCGCTACGTCGTCCTACACACCGCTGATGGCTGGTATGAGAGCATCGATATGTTCGAGGTGGTGCATCCGCAGACGATTCTCGCCTACGGCTTGAATGGGGAAGCGCTGCCGGTCGGCAACGGCGCGCCTTTGCGACTTCGGGTCGAGCGGCAATGCGGCTACAAGAACGTCAAGTTCCTCACGTCCATCCAGGCCGTCGAGTCGCTGGGCGGCTTCGGACGGGGCACTGGGGGCCTCAGCTCCGACTACGGGTTCCACTGGTTCGCCGGCGTGTGAGCTCTAGAAGATCGCGAGTGGATTGAGGGGCGACCCCGTGCCCCCACGCACGCGTAATGGGGCGCCGACGAAGAGAAACTCCCAGCGATCGCGCTGCTGCGCCTCGCGGGCGAGGGCGTCGAGATCGAGGTTGTCGAGGATCGGCATGCCCAAGCCGACGATCACGAGCTCGTGGAGCGGGTTGGCGAGCCCCTCGACGTTCGACGGCATCACGTCGCTGACGCCATCGGAACCGATCACGGCCACATCACGCGCCTTGAGCCAGGTGGCTACCGAGGCATGTGAGCCGGCCGCCTTCTCAACGAAGTTCCATTGCCCGAGTTGCCGCACGGCTTCCCAACGACCGGTGCGTATGAGCAGCACGTCACCGCTTCCCACCCGTACGCCTGTTTTCACTTCCCAGGCCTCGAGGTCTTGAATCGTGATCGCCGTGCCGGGTTCGAGGTAATCGACCCCTTTGTGCCACGCCATATCGATCAGGATGCCCCGGGTGACGATCCCGCGCTGCATATTGTGGACACCAAGTTGCTCCGCGCCGTCCGGCTTCAAGCCGCTCACCGAGAACCCGTTGTACAGCCGTCCTTGGTGCGCGAAGTGCGGGAGGCCATCGATGTGAGAGTGGGCGAAGCCGTGGTACTGCACGCTGTAGACATCGCCGGCAACCTCGTGGCCGCTGAACTCCGAGACGGCTAGGGCATGCTCGAACGGGTTAGCGTTAACGGCGTCGCGTTCGGTGTTCAGCTCCCGCGCCAGGGACACCGACACCCCGTCCCGGACCAGCCGTGCGGCGTCCAGGCTTTTCTCGTCCGTGATGAGGTTGAGTGTGCCGAGCTGATCATCCTCGCCCCACCGCCCCCAGTTCGAGATCTCCTGCATCAAGCCGTTGAACTCCGCGGTGCTCACCCGCGGCCCCCCCTGGGCGATAGCATCGGATGAGCCCATCGCGAGCGCCACGGTCGTCAACACGAGCAACCCGGCTGCCACTTTCCATCCGCCGGTCAGTTCTTGCGTGATCTGCATTCTGGTTCCCCCTTCAGGACATCTGGGTATTGACCTTCGGATCGTAGCGAGACGTCGTCGTGCGGGTCAAAGGGCCGAACCTCACGATCGGAGGAGGGAACCGCTGGTGCCGCCAACCGCGGCTCCGGTAGGATGGTCGGGCGTGACGCGAGGTTCTTCGACCTGTCGGCGGATCCTCTGTGGTGCCGCCATCTGCTGCACGACCGTGGCGTCGCCGCCTCCCGCAGTGGCGCAATACGGAGCGGTGAATGGAGAATGGCGAAGCTACGGCGGCGATCTCGGCGGGACGAAATACTCGGCCCTCGATCAAATAGACGCTTCCAACTTCGACGAGCTCCGGATAGCGTGGCGGTGGGCGTCGGCCGACGGCGACCTCGATCTGGATGCTTTCCGGGAGATTCACCCCGACCTGAGCATCCTCAATATGAAGGTCACGCCGTTGATGATCGATGGGGTCGTCTACGTCGTGACGCCGCTCAGACAGGCGGCGGCGCTCGATGCGGCGAACGGAGCCGTACGGTGGATCCACGACCCGGGTTTGGTCCGATCGACGAAGCACTCGATCAACGCGAACGGCTATAGCTCGCGCGGGCTCGCGTACTGGAGCGACGGGAACGACCGCCGCGTGTTCTACGGCACGCCGGATGGTTATCTGCTGGCGCTCGACGCAATGACAGGTCGACCAGTGGGGAGCTTCGGCGACAACGGGCGCGTCGACCTGGCCGAGGGTCTCCCACGGAGCGGGAGGGGCGGCACGGACGATCAGGGGCATCCGTGGGTGAGTGTGAACTCGCCGCCGATCGTCGCGCATGATGTCGTCGTGACGCCGACATCCATCTCGGATCAGCCCATCGCCAAGGAACAACCGCCTGGATGGGTGAAGGGGATCGATGCGCGCACCGGCGCGACGCGGTGGATGTTTCGAACGGTGCCGCAAGCCGATGATTTCGGATCGGAGACCTGGCGGAACGAATCGTGGCGCTACTCCGGCGGCGCCAACGTCTGGGCGACGTTCAGTGTCGATGACGAGCTGGGGTATATCTATCTGCCCACCGGCACGCCGACGAACGATTACTACGGTGGGCATCGCCTCGGCGACAACCTCTTCGCGGAAAGCCTCGTCGCGCTCGACATCGAAACGGGAGCGCGCATCTGGCACTTCCAGGCCGTGCACCACGGCGTCTGGGACTACGACTTTCCCACCCACCCTAACCTTGTCGATCTCACGGTCGACGGACGTGAGGGCACGATCAAAGCGATCGCGCAGGTGAGCAAGCAGGGCTTCACCTACGTCTTCGACCGCGTCACCGGGGAGCCGATCTGGCCGATCGAGGAGCGTGCGGTTGAGACCGACACCGATCTGGTCGGCGAGGTGTTGTCGCCGACGCAGCCGTTTCCGACGAAGCCGGCGCCGTTCGAAGAGCAGGGATCGTCGATTGAGCAACTAGTCGACTTCACACCTGAGCTGCGCGCGATGGCGGTCGAGGCGCTGCGGAACCATCGACTCGGCGGTCTCTTCAGCCCGCCGATACTCACGGTCGACGGCGGACTCCAAGGGACGATTCAGCGTCCGGCGCTTGGCGGAGGCGCGAACTGGATGGGCTCGGCGGTGGATCCGGAGACGGGGATCCTCTATGTCCCGTCGGTTAACGCCTACTCGGTGCTGAAGTACGTGACGCCGGATCCGGCGGAAGGGGGCAATCTCACGTACACGCAGGGTGGTTTCTACACGGCGCCGCTGATGCCGCAGGGCCTCCCGCTCTTCAAGCCGCCCTACTCACGAATCACCGCCATCGATCTCAACACGGGTGAGCACGCCTGGATGCGTCCGAACGGTGACGGCGACCTCTACCGCAATCACCCAATGCTGCGAGAGTTGGATCTGCCGCCGCTCGGCGGCGAAGGGCGTGGCGGCCCGGTGTTGACGAAGACGTTGCTCGTGAGCGCGCTGACGGCCGGCGGTACGGACGGCGGCCCGAGATTGGTGGCGCGCGACAAGACGAACGGTGAGATCGTCGGGTCGATCGATCTCCCGGCCGGCGCCATTGGCACGCCGATGACCTACCAACATGCCGGGACGCAGTACATCGCGCTCACGATCGGCGGCGACGTGCCGGAGCTGGTGGCGTTCGCCCTGCCCTAGCAGCCCGTGGTGAAAGTCACGCTGCAGTCGACCAGCGCTGCATCCCGGCTGACGGAGGCGCTCGTCGGTCAACTACTGGGAGTATTCTCCCTTCTCGCGTCTTGCGATCCAGGCGCATCACCGGTCTCGGTGCGACGCGGAACCTTCACCATGGGCTGCTAGCAGCGCCTCAGTTCGGCAAGGCGAAGACGAACAGGGTGTTTCCGGTGCTCGGGTGGAGCTCTGGCGTGAGGCTGAGGAAGCCCGCCGCGGTTCCCGCCGTGCCGGTGCTCACCGCGACATACTGCCGATCATCGACGGCAAAGGTGACCGGAAAGCCGGTCACCGCCGAGCCGAGATTGATCTCCCAGAGCACATCTCCAGACTTATGGTCGAACGCCCGAAATCGTCCGTTGACGTCGCCGCCAAACACCAGACCGCCCCCCGTCGCGACCAGTGACATCGTCGCGGCTCGCTGCGTGTAGGTCCAAGTGGTGGCACCGGTCTCGGCGGAGATCGCGCGCACCGTACCCACTTGGTCGGTGCCGGGGGCGATCTCGTTACGCACGGCGAGTGCATAGTGGCTGCCCGCCTCGCGGGTGGCCATCATCCGGCCGCAGACGTTGCGCAAGGGGAAGTACATCGTGTTGGTCAGCGGGCTGTAGGCGCCCGCTTCCCAGTCCTTGCCGCCGAACCAGCTCGGACAAGCGAGGACCTCCTGACCCTCGCGCCGGAAGACCACCTCCGAGTTGGTGGAGACCCCGCCGGTCGCGCCGTCGATGTTGCTGATCACGTTCTGCGTGACTGTCGGCGTCGCCCAGAGGAACTCGCCGGTTTCGCGATCGAGCGTGTACACGACGCCGGTTTTTCCCGGGATCCCGGTGATGACCTTTCGCACGTCGCCCGATTTGAGTCGCGGGTTGATCCAGGTCACCGCACTCGGATCCGGCGCAACCGCGGTGTCCACCAGGAGGCGTTCGAAGGGATGATCCAGATCCCAATGGTCGTTCAGATGCTGGTAATACCAGACGATCTCGCCTGTGTCGGCGTCGAGCGCGAGCGTTGAGTTGTGATATAGGTGCGTGTTCTCCGTCCCGCCGCGCAGGAACTTCGGTGCCGGTGACGTAACCGACGTGCCGACGTAGATGAGGTGGAGCGCCGGATCGTAGCTCGGCACCATCCACGCCCCGACATGCACGCGATCCTCATACGGCACGTTGCCCCAGGTTTCGTCACCCGGCTCTCCCGGCGCGGGTACCAGTCGGCGGCGCCAGCGCTCGGCGCCGGTCGCCGCATCGTGCGCGACGATGACGCAGGCTTCGGGTCCGCCCCAAGGGCGGCAGCTTCGCCCGGAAACCGCCAGGCCGCCCGCGACGATCGGGCCGGACGAATGCCTGGCCGGATTGACCTTGTAGTCGAGGATCTCGGTTTCCCAATCCAGGCGACCCGTGGTGGCGTCGACGGCGTAGATGTAGCCGTCGTTGCTGGTGTCGATGATGAGCTTGCCGTGGATGGCCATGTTGCGGTTGACGTCGGCGAGGCCGCGGATGTACACGTCGATGTCGTCTGGCAGATCCCGGCGGTATTCCCAGCGGAGATCACCGGTGCGGGCGTCGATCGCCTGGATGACGTCGCTGGGGTTTGGCATGTACATGACACCGTCGTAGACCAGAGGTGTGCCCTGCTGCATGCCGGCCGTCAGGGCGCGCGACCAGACCATGCGCAGGTCGCCAACGTTGTCCCGGTCGATCTGATCCAGCGGGCTGTAGCCCCAACCGTCGAGCGTGCGCCGCCACATGAGCCAGTCGTCCGGCGACGGATCTTGGAGCATTGCGTCGGTGACCGGGACGAACGCCGCGGGAGACTGGGCCTGGACGGCGGTGTGACTGAGCGCGATCGCCAGGAGCACCCCGCAGGCCAGCCAACGCCGTGACGCAGGAACGTGTGTCTGCATATTGAGCTCCCGTTGTCGGAGACCGCGGTCGGCGCCGATCGCGCCAGAGCTGGATCTTACCTCTTGCCGGCCGCGCGTCCCGGCCGGAGATCACTTCACGAACGACCGCTTCCGTCCGTTAGAATGAGAGCGGCTCGCGCTCGGGCGGAGGTTCCGCCAGCATCCGATTGGTTGCTGCGGCCAGGGAGCACACGATGTCAGACGAGACGACGCGTCGCACGCTGATGAAACACGGGCTGGCCCTCGCCGGGTTGGGCGTTCTGGGTGTTCCGGAGTGGACCTTGCCGGCGCTGGCGCAGGACGAAATCCCGGTGCCGTTCACGGATATCCCCGATGGCTTCGGGGAGCCCGCGCCTGGGTCGGCTATACGGGTGTTGGACATCCGCACGATCGACGGACCGTACACCCCGAAGGACGACTTCTATACGATTCAGCACTTCGATCAGCCAGTCGTCGATCCCGCGACGTATCGCCTCGAGATCAACGGGCTCGTCAATCAGCCGACGAACCTCGGGCTCGACGATCTGCGTGGCATGGAGTCCGTCGAGGTAGACGCCGGATATGAGTGTTCGGGAAATTCTCGACGGCTCATTCAGGGGCTTGCCAGTAACGGCCGATGGACTGGCGTGCCGCTGCGCACGGTTCTCGATCTCGCCGGTGTGACCTCTGAGGCTCGGGAGGTCGTCTTTTTCGGGGCGGACCGGGGCGAGGAGTCCGTCGACTTTCGCGGTCGGGCGTACGAAGTGGAACAACCATTTGCGCGCAGCTTGCCGCTCGCCGACGGGCTGATGTCGGGGCCGCTGCTCGCGTATGCCTTGAACGGGGAGCCGCTGACACGCGAGCAGGGCGCGCCGCTCCGGCTCGTCGTGCCAGGCTGGTACGGAGTGTCGAACGTCAAGTGGCTGACGCGGATCCGCGTTCAGGCGGATCGGTTTCTTGGCAAGTGGCAGGCGCGGTGGTATCGCACCCTCTGGTCGGAGGAGATCGCTGGGGAGACAGTCTGGCATGAGACGGAGATCACCCGGCAGCGTGTGAAATCTGTGATCGCGCGCGTGTCGCGGGTCGGCGGCCGGCACGACGTGCTCGGCTTCGTGCTGCACGACGGAACGCCGCTACGGTCTGTCGAGGTGAAGGTCGACGACGGGTCTTGGCAGCCGGCGACGATGGACCCGACCACTCGTAGCCAGTACTCGTGGAAGCTGTTCCGGTTTGCCTGGGACGGCGCCACGCCGGGGGAGCATACGCTCGTGTCCCGGGCGACGGATGTGAAGGGCCATGTCCAACCGACGAGCGACGAGTTGGCAATCAAGCAGACCGGCCTCGAGGACAACTCGCAGTTTCCCAGGACGGTGATGGTCTCCTGATCGCGGACCTCGTCGTGTGACATCAGAGGCCCCTCCCGCAGGGGCCATCTGGGGAGGTGAATGATGGCGAGCCGACAGAGGGTGCACCATATGTACGTCTCCCTCCAGGACGACGACCGTATTTCGATCTTCACGACGAACCCCACGACGGGTGCGCTCAGCTGGCAGGAGGACGTCGCCGTCGAGGGCGGTCCGGCTCCGCTTGCCATCACTCCTGGTCGGGACGTTCTCTATGTCGGACGGCGGGAAAGCCAGGAGTTGTCCAGCTACCGGATCGACCAGCGGACGGGGTCGCTCACACTCATCGGCAGTGTGCCGCTCCAGGGCGAACCGGTCTATGTGGCCACCGACCGGACGGGGCGGTTCGTACTCTCGGCCTACTACTACCAGAGCACCGCGGCCGTGCACGCCGTTGACAGCGACGGCGCCGTCACCGTTCCGCCGGTCGAATGGCAGTACACCGGCGGCGGCGCGCATGCCATCCTGACCGATCGCTCCAACCGGTTCGCCTTCGTGCCCCACATCGCCAATCGGGGACCGAATGCCATCTTCCAGTTCAGGTTCGACGAGCGCACGGGGCGCCTGACGCCCAATGACCCTCCCCGATATTCTCCAGAGGAATATCTTGGGCCTCGGGCGCTCGCGTTCCACCCGACTCTGGACGTCGTCTACTTCTCGGATGAGCAGGGCAGCAGCGTCACCGCCTACCGCCTGGATGCATCGATGGGGACCCTGGCGCCGTTCGAGACGATTGGCACGCTTCCGGCGGGGTACGGCGAACCCAACACCTGCTCCCAGATCCAGATCGCGCCGTCTGGGAGATTCCTGTACGCTCCCAACCGCGGCCATAACAGCGTCGCTAGTTTCATCGTCGATCCGTCCACTGGGCGGCTCACGGCGACCGGCCAGGTGGCAACGGAGCCGGTCCCGCGCGTGTTCAGCCTCGATCCCGACGGCCGCTTTCTCTATGTGGCCGGTCAGCAGTCGGGACGCCTGGCGGCGTACCGGGTCGATCCAGACGACGGCACGCTCCTCCCGCTGGAGACCTACGAGGTCGGGAACAATCCCATGTGGGTCTTGACGACGACGCTGGGGTAACCGGCGGGGCGGCGCCGCGGGGCGTTCGTTGCCGCTAGCCAACCGGGGTGAATCATTCGCCGAGGTCGAGCGCCACGATGTTCTGCCTATCACGCACGTAAAGTCGGGTCCCCACGAGCGAGGGTGGGGTCCAGGCGTTTCCTGTGAGCAGGCTCGCACGCGCGTGCACCTCGAGACCGCCATCCGTCATCGATGCAATGGCGATCTCACCGTCCTCGTCGATGACGACGATCACGCCGTCCGCGTAGACCATCTGCGCCCGCGCGAGGCTCCGCTCCCGCCAGACCTCTGCCCCGGTCTCGGCGTCGAGCGCGGTCAGGAACGCCGGACCGAAATCGCCACTGCTACCGATGACGAGGCCGCCTATCCGGAGCGCGTTGCCAAAATGCAGCCGCATCCGGTTGGTGTGCCAGATCTCTTCGGCGGTCGTGCGGCCGCCCTGTCGTAGAAGCCGGATCACCCGGGTGCCGCTGTCGTATGCTGAGGATACGAACAGCTGGTTGTCGCCGTTCCACACCGGCATGCTGAGGTTCAGGCCGAGTTCGTTGGCATGCGGATGGCCCCAAAGGCGGCGTCCGTCGTTCGGGCTGAGGCCCACCAATTCCTGCTGGCCGACCACGACGAGCTGCGGCTGCCCCTCGAGGTCGATGAGCAGCGGCGACCCGGGTGCCGCAGGGAAGGGTTCGCTCTTCCACGTGACCGCGCCGGTTTCGCGGTCGAAGGCGGCGACCCCGTTCTCGCTGCCACCCAGCGGGAGGATAACCGTACGGCCGTACGCGATGGGGCTCGACGCAAACGCGTTGTAATCGGTCAGATCGAACAGCTCGACCAGGTCGTGCGACCAGCGAGGTGCGCCGGTGCGTACATCAAGGGCATGCAACTGGCCGTCTACCCCGACCGCGAAGACGGAGCCACTCGCGATCGCTGGTGTGGAGTACGGTCCTGGGCCGGCCGAGTTGAGCCACACGTCGACATAGCCATCGTGTGCCAGCGGCGCGTCATAGGCGTGCATCCAGTCCGTAGCGCCGGTTGCAGCGTCCAGCGCGATGATGACCTCACGGTCACCGTCCCGGTACATCGTGATGAGCCTGCCGTCGGCGACGAGCACCGCGGAGTACCCCTCGCCCAGTGGTCGCCGCCAGAGCTCGGTCGGCCCTCCGCTCGGCCAGACGCGTGCGATAGAGGCCGACTCAACGCGAAAGTTGCGATCTGGTCCGCCCCACTGGGGCCACGATGCGGAGTGTTGTGCGCCGCTGGAAGCGCCCCCGAGGGCGACGAGCATGGTGACGGCACCGATGAGAGCCGCGAGCCCAGCGGAACGCGCGCGAATCGCGCGCGAGCAGGATCCGTGCGTATGTGTAGACATCCGCGCTATTCTACCGTCCACCGGTCGAATAATCGGTGCCGAGACGGCGCGGTCTCGCGACCGGCAAGTTACGACTCCGACAAAGGAGGGACCCAATGACAGTGTTACGTGTTGTGGTGTTGGCGGCAATCGTCGGGTTGACCTCGGCAACGGGGGCCGTGGCGCAGAGTCTGGCGAGTGACGCTGTCGAGGACTGGCAGCGGATGAAGCAGACCATGATGGGCATCGCGGACGCCATGCCGGAGGACAGATTCGACTACGCGTCGACGCCGGAGCAGCGCAGCTTTGGCGAGCAGATCCTCCATGTCGCGGGCGGCAATGTGATGTTGCTGGGGTTTCTTGGGGCGGACGCGACCGGCCCGACGGTCGACCCGAGGAATCTGCGGACATTTGGTTACACTGCCACCTCGAAAGCGGACGTCCTTCAGGCACTCAGCGATTCGTTCGACTACGGAGAAGCCGCCCTGCGCGAGTTCGATGACGCCGGCATGCTGGCGCTGGCGAACGGTCCGCCGTTTCTCGGCACGCCGTCCCGCGTCCGTCTCGTGTATTTCGTGATCGGCCACGCATGGGATATCTACGGCCAGCTGGCGGTCTATCTGCGACTCAACGACATCGTGCCCCCGGCTAGCCGGCGGGGGGTGTAGGGGCGGAGGGTGCGCGGAATGCTGGTTCGTCTCTCGATCGTCGCCCTGCTAACCGTCGCGGTGTTTGCGTCGGTGGCAGCCACCAGTCAACCCGGTCCGGTCGCACCGGCGCCGCGCACGGCATGGGGCACGCCGGACCTGGAGGGAGTGTGGGACTTCCGCACGATCACGCCGCTCGAGCGCCCCGGCGATCTGGCTGGAAAGTCGGTTCTCACGAGTGAGGAGGCGGCGAACTACGAAGCGCTCGAGAACCGCCGCCAGAATCGCGACCTCGTCGATCCAGCCAAAGGCGGCGCGATCTATCCGCCGGAGTCGGAGGGTGGCGTGGTTCCTTACAACGAGTTCTGGTACGACCGCGGGACGACGCTCGTCGGCAACAAACGGACGGCGCTCATCATCGATCCGGCGGACGGGCGATTGCCACCGCTCAGTCCGGGCGCGCGGGAGCAGATCGGTTCCGCGGGCGAAGATCTGGCTGAGCGCCGCCCGGTGCGGTACCGGGCTGGTGGCATCGGGGCCGACGGCCCGGAAGACCGCGGGCTAGGTGAGCGCTGCCTCCTGGGGTTCAACAGCGGTCCACCGATACTGCCGAGCGCCTACAACAACAACGTGATGCTGTTTCAGACGCCGGCGTACGTGGTCATCCTCAACGAGATGGTGCACGACGCGCGAATCGTGCCTCTGGACCGACCCGCGCATCTACGCGACTCGATTCGGCAGTGGATGGGGGACGCGCGTGGCCATTGGGACGGTGATACGTTGGTTGTCGAAACGGCGAATTTCACGGCGAAGACACCGAGCTTCAATCCTACGATCACCAGCGCGGTCGGCACCGGGCTGACGCTCACGCTCACCGAGCGGTTCCATCGCGTCGATGCGGAGACGCTGCTCTACGAGTACACGATCGACGACCCGGCGACGTTTGTCCGGCCCTTCACGGTAGCGATTCCGATGCAACGGTCGGAACAGCCGATCTTCGAATACGCCTGTCACGAGGGGAATTACGGCATGCGTAACATGCTCGCTGGCGCGCGCGCGGGTGACGCGCGCTAGCCTCCCTCGGAGCCAGCGAGTCGAGGCCACGGCGGCGCGCTACGTCGGTGGTGTGACCGCTAGGGCGATCTCCCTGTCGTCGAGCCCCCACTCCTCGAGGTGCTCCCGCGTCGCCGTGACGTTGGCCTGTCGCACCGCGCTCGGCGTTCGACTGAAGCGGGGCGCCGCGTTCGGTTGCCAGTGTCCGTCCCGTTCGACGAAGGTCTGACGAAGCCGATTGTGCGGATGGTGGGGTGCCTCCTCCATGCTGAGGACGGGGGCGAAGCACGCGTCAGTCCCTTCGAGCAGCGCGACGCACTCGTCACGCGTCCGGGTCCTGATGGCGTCGGCGAGCTTCGCCTTGAGGCCAGGCCACTCCTCGCGCCGCTGCGAGTGGGGGAGTGCGTCCAAGTCGAGGCCGAGGCGCTCGATAAGCTCCGCATAGAACTTTGGCTCGATCGCGGCCAGCGCGATGTGCCGGCCGTCGCGCGTCTCGTAGACGTCGTAGAAGTGCGCGCCGCCGTCGAGAACGTTTTCCCCGCGCGTGTCGGTGCTCAGCCCGGCGCTGCGCAACGCGTATGCGGCCGTCATCAGCGAGGCCGCGCCATCGATCATCGCCGCGTCCACCACCTGTCCTCGTCCCGAACGCCGCGCGTTGAGGAGGGCGGCGACCACGCCGAGCGAGAGATATAGCGCACCGCCGCCGAAATCGCCTACGAGATTGAGGGGCGGTGTCGGCGCCTGCCCTGCTCGCCCGATGGCGTGGAGTGCGCCGGTTAGACCGATGTAGTTGAGGTCGTGTCCCGCGGCGCCGGCGAGGGGGCCGGTTTGCCCCCAGCCGGTAACGCGGCCATACACGAGCGCCACGTTCCGGCGTGTGCATGCGTCGGGTCCGATCCCGAGGTTCTCCATGACGCCGGGTCGCATACCCTCGATCAGGATGTCCGCGCGCTCGCACAGCTTCAGCACGAGTGCCGGGCCTGTCTCACGCTTGAGGTCGACGGCGATCGATGGGCGGCTGCGCTGCAGGAAGTTGTTGGCCAGGGGGACGTCGAAGCCGAGGCCGGACGGTCGGGGTCGATCGATCCGGAGCACCGTCGCGCCCAATTCCGCGAGCAGCATGCCGCACATCGGACAGGGCCCGATGCCGGCCAACTCGAGGACCCGGACGCCCTCCAACGGTCCCACGGATTCCTAGAAGTGACGTTAGGCGGCCTGGTTTATCGGCCCAGCCACCATCGCATGGTGTCGGTGACGAGCTCGCCCGCATCCTGCTGCACGAAGTGCCCGGCACCCGGAATGGTCACGAGGGTGAGGTCTTTCTCTAACCACTCCCAGGTGTCGTTCAACGCCCCCGGCAGCAAGGCTGTGTCGTCCATTCCATGGAACATCAACACCGGCATCGCCACCTTCGGCGGAAGCGGAGGCAGCGCGTCTCCCGGACGTATCCGCGGATAGTTTGCTTTGTACATGTTGAGCATGCCGGTGAAGTCCGACCGCTCGAAGGCCTCGACATAACGCTTGCGAGCCTCGGGGTCCGTGACCCAGAACGACAGAGTCTCGGGTGTCATCGGGTTGCCGAACAGAACGGTGGGGTCGTCCGGCTCCTTGGCTTGAAACGCCCGCGCGTAGGCGCTGTTCTCGTACTGCTGTGGGTTTTCCACGAGCTCGCGGGTGAGACCGTTGAAGTGCGGTAGGTTCAGGATGACCAGCTTGTCGGTCATCTCCGGGCGCGCGAGTGCGAAGGACCAAGCCACGGCCCCACCCCAGTCATGGCCTACGATCACCGCCTTCTCCGCTCCCGCGTGCTCGATCACCGCTGCGATGTCGCGGATATGGTGCGGCATCGCATACGCCTCGACTCCCGTCGGTTTGTCGCTTCTGTTGTATCCGCGCAGGTCGACGGCAACCATCTGTAGCTCGCTCGACAGCGCCTCCATCTGATCGCGCCACGTGTACCAGAAGTCCGGGAACCCGTGAACCATGACGACCAGGGGCCCCTCGCCCAGGCTCGCGTAGTGAATCGTGACGCCGTCGTTGTCTGCATAGCCATGCTCGACCTGGTCATAGATGTCGTCGGCCGACGCGGCGCCGACGGCGCACACGACCAGCACGAACCCCAAAGCAATTCGTTTCATTCGAGTCCTCCGTGAGCTGTGCAAACCATTGTATCCGGAGGCTAACTCCACCAAAATGCCGGTAGCAATGGAGCGCGAGGTTGAGGTCGCCGTGGCGTGGTGGACGGGGTATCTTGAGCGGGCCGTCTCGGAAGGTACCAGCACGACATCGCAGGCGGGACTGGTGGCGACCGCCGCGCAGGTCGGCGTGTTTCGCGAAGCGTTTCGTGTTGCGCTGACGGCATATCTGCTGCCGTCCTGGCGACCCGAGGAACCGACGTGGGGGCAAGGGACTCGGGCGTTTGGCGTCCGGTACGGACCCGACGACGTGATTGCCACCGCGTTGGATGAGTCCGGTGTTCGAGGGTCTGCGTGGCTGCCGATCAAGACGACTATGTGGATTGACCCGGGCGAGGTGCGGGTGCGTATCGGGAGGAGGGCGGCCACCGAGACGCTGTGGAAAGGACAGATACAACGGGCGCTGTCGGCACCGTAACCGTCGTCGCGGCGTCAGCGCGCCGCGGCTGCTTCTTCCGCGCGTGCGCCACTCAGGACGTTGATCATCGCGTGGTTGCCCTCGTGGCAGGCGTATTCGAACATCTCGCCCGCCGTCACGCCGCGTGAGGCGTGATCGGTCGTCATCGGCGCCGAGGCGGTCCAGGGTCTCGTAAAGACTTCCGGATCGTCGAGCGTGAACGTGTACTCGATCGCATCAGGGCCGACGCGCGTGAACCGTTCGACCAGCCTGAGACTGGGACGGGCCTTCCGCCAGGGCGCGCTCCAGTAAGCTGTCGGCTTGTCGGGAAAGTTGACGGTCTGGACGACCAGCGTATCGCCGTCCCAGTGGCCACGCGCCTCACCGGTCCACTGTGCAATTCCGGTCAGGGGGCGCCCGTCGAGGGGAATGACCCTGAGCTCGTGATACATCTCGTGGAGCATCACCACCGCACCTGGCGTCTGCAGGATGTGGAGGTTCATGTTGTAGGGCTGCAGCGGCACCATGTTGGGGAGTCCATCGGTGAGGCAGCGCTCGCCGGTGTCGAGATCCAGGTAGGATATGAACGGCCCGACACCGTATCGCGCCCGTTCCTGGTCGCTCGCGGTTCTGGCGTCCGGTCTCCATGGAATGATCCCCTCCGGCGGATCGACGATGAGCGAGGTGCGCCGGCTGTCCGTGATGCGGGTCCCGGCGTCGAGCCACACCTGGTTGTAGCCTCCGACGTTGCCGGGCGTCGACCTGCCGTCTGACGCGGCGCGCCGCTCGGCGGACTGCTGCTCCAGTTCCGCCGCTTGCTCATCGGTCAGCTCCGTCCTGTCAAACTGCTGTTGTGGCCGCTCGAGTGGCGTGAGTGTCGCCGAGGTCCAGAGGCCTTGCAGGTCAGGCGATCCCCAGGCCGTGCGCGGTCCCGTCCACCCATCGTCGGCGGGCCCGGACTGTCCGAGAACCGCCGTCTGCAAGACGGCTAGCAGCGCGACCGCCGGACCGACCGTGGAGACTCTCGTGCGGCTCATCAGGACCCCCTTCGACTGCGTTCCCAGTGGCAGAAGAATACGACAGATCGGCGTTTCTGCAGCGGAGTCACCACGTGACGTGATCAGTCACCGACACACATCTGCGCGGGAGCGCCCTGGATTCGAACAGCTCGAGGTCGATCTAGTTGTCATCGGAAGAAGGAGCGGGGCACCCGGCCCGCGCAGCACCGGGCTGACCGCCTGGGCGTCTTAGAGACGTGGCCGTTGCTCGCGCAGCGCTGCTGCGGTAGATTTCGGTCGGATGAGCAGCAACTGGCGGGTCGTGGACCGGGCGGACACGGGGCCCGCGGGCCCTCGGCGGGCGAATCGGCGGAGGTTCCTGCGCGCGGCGACCGGGTCCGCGGCCGCGGCGGCATCGACGGCTCTGCTACCGACGGCTGCTGGCGCGGCGGGGCGCGCCGCCCGGCACGGGCCGAGGTTGCCCGATGTTCAGCCGAGCCACTACAGTACGGACGAAACGCCGAACACGTGGCACGACATCACCTCGTACAACAACTTCTACGAGTTCGCCGGGAGCGATGACAAAGACTTACCTTCGTTGCTCGCCCCCGACAACCTGATTGTCGATGGGTGGCGCGTGGTCGTGGAGGGTGAGTGTGCCCACCCCGGCACCTATACGCTTGCTGACATCCTGCGCGGTCAGAGGCTTGAGGAGCGTATCTACCGCCATCGGTGCGTCGAGGGCTGGTCGATGGTCATACCGTGGGTCGGGTTTTCGCTGTCGGACTTCGTCCAGCGGTGTCGGCCGACTGCGCGGGCGGCGTACGTCCGGTTCGACAGCCACTACGATCCTGAGCGGATGCCACGGAGCCGGCGCCTGCCGTTCGACTGGCCGTACCGGGAGGGCCTGCGGATGGACGAAGCGATGCACCCGCTCGCGATCCTTGCCGTCGGTCTCTCCGGCGAGGCGCTGCCGCATCAGAACGGAGCACCGATTCGCCTCGTCGTGCCGTGGAAGTACGGTTTCAAGAGCATCAAGTCGATCGCGCGCGTCAGGTTCGTCGAGCGGCGTCCGGTGGGGACTTATCAGCAGCAGGAGCCGCGGGCGTATGGTTTCTACGCGAACGTGAATCCGACGGTGAAACATCCGCAGTGGAGCCAGTCCACGGAGCGTCGCATAGGCACGTTCTTCCGGCGGAAGACGCTGCTGTTCAACGGTTACGCGAGCGAGGTGGCGTCGCTGTACGCCGGTATGGATTTGACCGCTGACTTTTGATGACGACGCCTCCCTGGGTCATGACGACATGGTGTGGCGATCGCCCCTCCACGCATCACCCCGGCCAAGGAGCTGAACCATGTCGATATCCCCACGCACAGGAAGTCGAGACGGCGGCCGTCGGACCCGGCATCCTGTGCTGGCGGCGGTGTTTCTTCTTGCCGTCTTCACGGTGGCCGAGTTGGGGGCACAGGAGGGGGCACCACGAATCCCACCGCTTGAGACGGCGGAGGGGATCAACATCAGCAAGACGCTGGCCCATCATCCGACACTGTCCGCCGCGTGGCTCACCTTCGCTCAATATGTGTTGAGCGATAACACGTTACCGCCCCGTGACCGAGAGCTACTGATTCTTCGGATCGGGTATCTGTGTGGCGCAGAGTACGAATGGGGCCAACACAGTCGCATCGCGCGACAGGTAGGTCTCAGCGATGATGAGATCGTGAGGGTGACCCGGGGGCCGGATGCGCCTGAATGGTCGGACTTCGACCGCACGCTGTTGCGCGCGGTGGACGAGCTGCATGGCGACGCCTACATCAGCGACGACACGTGGACAGAGCTCGACGCCCGGTATGACACGAAGCAGCTGATGGATGTCGTCTTCACCGTCGGCGAGTACAATTTGGTGTCGATGGCCCTCAAGACGTTTCGCGTGCCCCTGGATGAGGGCGTGGAGGGATTTCCGAGGTGATCTCGGCCATGCTTGCGTCGGCGCCAGTCCTTACGTATAGTGGTGCTGGTCAACATATGTAGGTCCGCAGCACACGTAGCCCTGCTTTGCCCACGTCGCGAGTCGACGAGCCTTCGAGTCTCGATTCCCTCACAGCGCGCGCAAGCAAAAACGCCTCATCGCCGTTGTCGATGAGGGTGCACGGACGCATCTATTGTCAGGAGGATTGCGATTTCTTCACGAGTCTTCGTCGGAAACCTCAGCTACGAAACGTCCCAAAATGATCTCGAGACCTTGTTCTCCCAAGTCGGCGAGGTGGTCGAGGTCGTCCTTCCAGTGGATCGCGCTACCGATCGGCCGCGCGGGTTTGCCTTCATCGAGTTCAAAGATGCGGACGCCGCGACTGGCGCGATCGACAAGCTCGATGGGACTGAGCTCGGGGGACGGTCGCTGCGGGTGAGCGAGGCGCGCGAGCGCGGTGCCCGTCCCTCCTTCGGCGGCGGCGGCGGCGGCGGCGGCGAAGGAGGAGGATGGAACAACGATCGGCCGAAGAAGATCTCACGGCCGAAGGGCAGCCGCCGTGGTGTTCGAGGCCGCAAGCGCGGTTTCTAGTGAGTTACCCATCAACTGTTTGGAGTAGAGAAGATGCCTGTAAGTGGAGTCGTGAAGTGGTTCAACGATAGCAAGGGATTTGGATTTCTGACCCGTGATGACGGCGAGAAAGATGTCTTCGTGCATCACTCGGCGATCCAGGGCGAGGGCTTCAAGAGCCTGAGCGAAGGACAGAAAGTGGAATTCGACGTCGTCCAGGGCCCAAAGGGTCCGGCGGCAGAAAACGTTGTCAGCGTCGGCTGACGGCGTTCGGCCGTTACCGACGTCGCGTTTGTCTGGCGGCCGCGGTGTCGCAAGGCCCCGCGGTCGCCTGTTCGTCTTCCGTACCTCCATCGTGATCTGAGGGGGCGTCCGACGCATCCCTCATTCGTAGCGCTCGCCCCGGGACCGTCAGCGGGCCCCTACGCCATTCCTGCCGCACGCGGGAGTGAGGATATGGGCGTCGTCTAGCTGCCCATGACCCCCGTCTCGACCGCGCCGTGGCGGTCCATGGCGCGGAGCAGGATCATGATTTCTGCCGGCGGGGACCGAGGAACTGATCGCTGTCCCGGCGCAACGGGAAGGTCTGCGTATGGAGGCGCGCACGTCGGCGTTCCAATTCACCGGGTCGATCCGTTCCGCGCGGACACCCGTTTCCAAGCGCTCGTCAGCCAGATGCGCATTCCCGAAGACGGCGCCACCCGGGCACGGGGAGGAGAGGATGGCGAACGGGTATGACTATCAGTCGTCGTAAGGTGCTCAAGGCCGCAGCCGCGGGACTGGGTGCGGTAACCACCGGCGTTCGTCCTTTTCCCATGCTGGCGCAGTCGCGTCCCCTCCGGATCGGTGCGCTCATCTCGCAGGTCGACGCACAGGGCCAAAACGAGCTCATTCAGCCCTACGACCAGCAGATGCGGCTCGGACTCGAGCTGGCCGTGGCGGAAATCAACAGTGAGGGTGGTATTCTCGGGCGGCGTGTGCAGTTGGTCATCGCCGATGACGACGGGAGCCCGGGTCCCGGTGCGGCGGCGGCGCTGGAGCTGATCCGGAATGAGGGCGCAGCGGCGCTCATCAGCGGCTTCATCATGGCGATGCCGCCGTTCCTCGATCGGATGCTGGAGCGGGAGGACCTTGACATCCCGATCATTCACGCGTTCCAGACTCCGGGTACGTTCTGCGGCCGGGTGGCGCACCTCGGGTCGACGACCGTCCAGGCGATCACGAGTCTGCTAGACCATCTCGGGGCCGATGCCAGGCAGCGGACGTTCCAGATTTCGGACTGGAGCCCCTCACAGCGGACGGTGTCGCAGCAGTTTTACAACCTGGTGCAGGGTGGGTCGACCGGCGCCGCGTTGGTGACCACACCGGTCAGCGGCAACAGCCCCGGCGAGTACAGCGGGCTCGTGCGCTGGGCCCAAGATCTGAAAGCCAAGAATTTCTGGATCTCGATCCCGCGGCCGTATGCGGTCAACGTGGTGACGCAGGCCGAGAACATCGGGGCGGCGTCGTTGTTCGATTATCACTTCCTCGAGTTCAGCGAATGGCAGGCGGCCCTTCTTCCGCCGGGTGTGACGGCGTGGACATCCTTGCCGTTCGTCGCCAGCGACGCGAGTCCGGGCGTACGGGATTTCGTCGAGCGCGCCCGCCGGCACGCTCGCGACGATCTCGTGACCCACGTGGCCTTCACGCACTACAACGCCGTCCGGGCACTCAAGCTCGGGATGGAGCGGGCGGACTCGACCGACGGCAACCGCGTGCTGGCGGCCTTGGACGGCGCACCACTGGAGACAGCGACGGGGCCGGTCACACTCGGCCGCGGCCGCTATGCCACGATGCCGATGTACGTGGCCCGCGCGACGCGCGGCGCGCTTGAGGTGGTCCGGAGGTTCGACGCGGTCACACCCGGCGCGACGTGCGGGTGATGCCTTCGCTCTATTTCGAGGCCGCTGCGGCCAGCGCCTCGTCGCGCCGATGCCCGGCAAGGATGTTCTCCAGGCCGTAGTTGCCCTCGTGGCAGGCATACTCGTAGAGGGGGCCTGCCACCTTCGTCATCGGGATTGATGCGGTCCACGGTCCGGTGAACGTCGGCGGGTCGTCGACGGTAACCTGATAGTCCATTGTGTTGGCGTCGAGCCGTGTGAAACGCTCGACGACGCGGCCCTGCTCGCTGGTGCCGTATACCGCCACGTTACGCCGGTCGACGTGGGGAAGGTTGACCGTCTCGACGACGAGCGTGTTGCCTTCCCACCGGCCTCGGGAGTCCCCCAGCCACTGCTTGATGCCGGTCTCGACGTGCGGCCGGCCGTCCATCGGAATGATGCGCGCGTCGTGGATCATCTCGACGAGAATCACCACGTATCCGGGCGTCTGGAGGATGTGGTAGTTGTGGTTGTAGAACCCCGGCATCATAGCGCCGGGGAGGCCACGAGAAACGCAGCGCTCGTAGGGGCCGCGGTCCCACCATGTATCGGCGGGGCTCATCTCTCTCGCTTTTGCCTGTACGTCGGCGACTCGTTGTGCCAGCGACGTCAACGGTGGCAGCCGCCCATTAGGTGGATCGATAAGCAGTGACGTGCGGTTGCCTGAGAGGTCATCGGTGGTCTCGAACCAGACGCTCGTGGCGTAACCCGTTCCCGTGCGCTCTGCGGCGTGCTCTTCCGAGGACTTCGCCTCGCGCTCCGTGCGCTGATTAGCGAGGCCTTGGGAGAATTCGGCCGCTTCCTCGTCGGTGAGGACCGCCTTCTCGCTGAGAGTCGCGGGTCGCTCGAGGCTCGTGGCCGTCACATTGTTCCAGATGCCCTGGATGTCGGGATCACCCCATGTCGTAGTCGGCGCCACCCATCCCGAGGTTGGCTGAGCAGCGGCGGGCAGTGGTGCCAGCGCGATGATGACCGTCAGCGTGAACATCGCAGCGAGTAATCGGTGACTCATCTAGAGCGTCTCCTGACTTCGCATGGTTTCCGTGTTGACCTACCCTCATGGATCCCGGCGTACGGCATAACGGACAGTGACTACAGCGTATCACCGTGGGTGGAGAGAGACGCTCTTCTCTAATCCAGGACTCTCTTTAAGGTAACGTACGCAGGTCGGTACTGAAGGAGGATTGCACGTACATGCGAACGACCAGTGTTGTGCTGATGCTGTTGGCGATCGGCTGTGCGGCTCCTCCTGAGCTAGCGGAAGAGGCGGTCGGCGAGCACGCCGTAGTCGCCCCTCCCGAGCTAGCGGCCAGTCACCAGATGCGAACGTTGCGGGTAGGCGACCTCTCGATGCGTGTAGCTGAGCAGGGCGATGGACCGCTGGTGCTCTTGCTGCATGGGTTTCCGGAGTCGTGGTATTCGTGGCGGCACCAGCTTCCCGCGCTGGCCACCGCTGGCTTCAAAGTAGTCGCGCCGGACATGCGCGGGTACGGCTCGACAGATGCCCCGCCGGCGGTCGAGGACTACGCGATCGACCGGCTGTGTGCTGATGTTACCGGTCTCATTAACGCGTATGGTGAAGAGCAGGCCGTCGTCGTCGGGCACGACTGGGGAGCGTTGGTTGCATGGCAATGCACGCTGCTCGCCCCGGACCGCGTGCGGGCCGTCGCGGCATTGAGCGTGCCGTATTCCGGACGTGCCGACATCCGTCCCACCGACGCATGGAAGCGGCAATTCGGAGAGGCTTTTTTCTACATCCTCTATTTCCAGGAGCCAGGCGTTGCCGAGGCCGAACTCGACGCTGACCCTCGCACGGTGCTGCGGCGGGTTTACGCCTCTCCCACGACCGCGCGCGACGAGCCGGAGGTGACCGATCCGCTGGCGGCGGCTGGCGGATGGTCGAAGCGGATGGGTCACCCCACCGAGTGGCCGTCTTGGCTCACTGAAGAAGATCTCGACTACTACGCGGGCGAATTCGACGGTGTTAGCTTTCGCGGCGGGCTGAGCTACTACCGTAACTTCGACCGGAACTGGGAGATGCTCGCCGATGTCGATCCGGTGATCCCGCGGCCCGCGCTCTTCATCGCCGGCGCCGAAGATGGGGTCATCGGGGGGACGGCGAAGGAAGCGCTTGTGGAGCGGATGTCGCCCCTCGTCCGGGATCTGCGGGGCGTGCACCTCATTCCGGACACCGGTCACTGGACGCAGCAGGAACGGCCCGACGCGGTCAACCGGTTGCTTGTCGAATTTCTCGAAGGACTGCAGTAACGAAGCCGGTGTGCAACCGTCGGGTCCGGCCCTGGACGTGTGGGACGTGTCGCCTGACCGGCATGCACCGATCCGATTGCGATAACCGCGACGACCAGCGAGGCCAGCCATCCGACAGCCGGTCGCCTAGCGGTGTGCGCCGTGCGATCACTCCGCGGCAGCATATCGATCAGACGGCACTGTTCCTCACAACGGAGCCGGCGAATCGGTAAAATGCTGGTGCACGTCGCCGGGCGTTCGGTGACCACGCATGCTCATGCCCACGGACTGATATGCCATCGCGGAGATGAGAACAGATGCCAACGAGAAGCACGCCGAGACATGGACTCGTCCTCACGCTCTTCCTCACGCTCTTCCTGACAACCGCCATCACGGCAGCCGACGACTGGCCACAGTTCCGCGGCCCGACGATGAATGCGGCAGTGGCCGACAACCCGAGCTTGCCCGAGCAGTGGAGCCAGACGGAGAACGTCGAGTGGGTCACGGATATTCCTGGTCTCGGGTGGTCGAGCCCGATCGTCTGGGGTGGTCGGGTCTTTTTGACGACGGTGACGGCGGCGGGTGACTTTGAGCTTCCGAAACCTGGACTCTACGCGCCGCGCGGGCGGAGCGAGCCGCCGCCCGTGGAGCATGACTGGCGCGTCTATTGTCTGGATCTGGAGAGCGGTACCGTCGTGTGGCAGCGGTCGGTCAACGCCGGCGTCCCGGAATTTCCGCGGCACATGAAACACACCTACGCCTCGGAGACGCCGACCACGGACGGCGAGCGGGTCTACGCGGCGTTCGGCGACCTTGGGATCTTTGCCTTCGATATGGAGGGCAACGATGTCTGGAGCGTTCCGGTCCCCTACAAGCAGACGATGTCCGATTACGGGGCAGCGGCATCGCCGGTGTTGCACGAAGACAAGCTCGTTGTCCTCTACGACAACGAGGAGGCGTCCTGGATCGCTGCGCTCGATAAACGGACCGGTGAGGAGATCTGGCGGACCGATCGTGACGAGGTGTCAAGCTGGGCCTCGCCCTTCGTCTGGGAAAACGACCTTCGGACGGAGATCGTCACGTCGGGCAAGAACCGGATCCGCTCGTACGATCTGAACGGCGAGCTGCTCTGGCAGATGGACGGCCAGATGTCGTGGGCAGCTATCCCGACGCCGTTTGCCAGCCACGGACTCGTCTACGTGAACTCGGGGTACTTTGGGGATCAGCATCGGCCGGCGTTCGCGATTCGTCCTGGTGCGGGTGGGGACATCTCTCTACGCGCAGGAGAGAACGTGAACGACTACGTCGTGTGGTATCAGCCGCGGGCGGGCAACTACAATACCTCACCGTTGGTTTACGGCGACATCTACTACAGCCTGCTCGACCGCGGGTTCTTCGAGGCCTACAGCGCGCTCACGGGCGCACCGGTCTACGATCGCAAGCGGATCAGGGTTGGGGCCAGCTTTACGGCGTCGCCGTGGGCGTACAACGGAAAGATCTTCGCGCTCAGTGAACAAGGCGACACGTATGTAATTCGAGCCGGTGACACGTTCGAGGTCCTCGGCGTCAACAGTCTCGACGAGATGGCGATGGCATCGCCGGCGATCGTCGGCGACCGGCTCCTCATTCGCACCAGCAGCAAGCTCTACAGCATCCGGAAGTGAGATGCCTGTGTCGGGCCGCGAGTGAGAGGATTGCATCGGGCGCTGCACGTCCGCCATGCCTCAATGTTGCTAGAGGCCATACCAGTTGCCGTTGGGGCCTAGGAAGGTCAGGGAGGGTCCCCACCGCATCCCCTTCGGCTCCTATTCGAATACGACCCCTCGGGACGACAATTCCCGGTGCATCCTCTTGAGGTCCACACCCTCGAAGACGATCGACCGCTTGCGTTCCTGGCAGTCTTTCATCATCGACATCGGGTAGAGCACGAGCCTGGACTCGGCGCCGTCGGCGCCGACCTCGATCCGGCTCGCGTCGGGCCCCATGGGCTGGCGCCCGTGGACGACGAAACCGACCTTAGTTCGTCCAGAAAGTGCGCGCCTCCTGCTGGTTCTCGACGTAGATGGCAGCGATTGCGATCCTCGTGGAGTCCTCCGCTCAGCACATGGCTCTACTGCAACACCCACTGCACGCCGGCGACCATGGTCGCCGCGTTCAAACCGAGATTATCGCCTGCGGTGCCGGCGTTCGAGATGTGGTGATTGCGCAGTACGACGATCCAGTCGTGGCCCACGGCGCGACCAGTCGTAGGACGAAGCCGTAGCGGAGCGGGAAATTCAACGACCGATGAAGTTCGGCGATGGCGAGACCGGTCCACCTGAGCCCAACGGCCGCGACGACATACGGCGTCCACGGACGATGATGCCAGAGGTGATAGGGGCCGCCGAGCCCGGCCACACCTCCAGCGACCGCCGCGATGGGCCGGTAGTAGACGTGCAGCATGGCTTCGCCGTAGATCTCCAGGTGGTCTATGACGAACTGCGCGAGCTAGGGGGGAACACAACGAACTTCACGTCGCTGTCAATCTTGCCGTAGCCAGGGACGCTGTGTGTTCACGAGTGGCCCCAGCCGCCGGCGAGGCGGGTGCCCTGGGCGCCAGCGGCGCCCGGGAACAATTGCGACGAGGAGCGCGACGACGGTCGCGTGCCGGAGAGGGCGGCGTATGGACGCCACCCATCGTCATCATCGTGTGCGGGTCGCGAGTCGCGACCCTACAATTCCTTCGTTCGTGACGTCAATGCTGTGCGAACGTCGCTGACCACGAGCCGCACCATCTCGATCAACATCAGGCCAAATGACAGCGGCACCATGGCGAGCACGGGGTAGAGCGGCCAGAAGCTGGTGCCAATCTGCATCTGTCGCCCACTCGTGTACCCCTGCCACGCAAATGCGGTGACGTGCCACAGGAGGAGAACAAAGACGAGCGCCTCCACCGCGACGACAACGGCGGCCACCGCGGCGTGCGCGCGCGGCGGCAGCGCGTCCTGGGCCATGCCGAAACGTGGGAAGGTGCCCTCACGATGGGCGAGCGGCAGCCCCCAGAAAACAAGCAACGGAAAGAGCAGGCGCTCGATGATGTTGTAGCCGCCCGGGACGAGGTCCGCTCCGAGCACATACCGCCCGAATACGCTGATGACCGTCATGATCAGCATGGCCAGCAAACAGAGCCCGGCGCCGGCGGATGCCATTCCGCCTTCGAGGCGTCCCAGCCACGTCCATGCTCGCGCCCAGCTCCCGCTCATCGCACGGTGCTCGGCAGCCACGTCACCACCGCAGGAAACCAGAGCATCGCCGCGGATACCAGGACTGCGGCGACGAGGGCAAACACTGAGGTCTTGCGAAACACCGGGCCGACCGGATAGTCGGACGCCGTCGAAGCAGCGTATGCGGCGAGGCCGACCGGTGGCGTGAGCAAACCCAGCGAGATCATGAAGCAGGCCATGACGCCGAACCAGAGCAGATCGACGTCGGTGGCTTCGAGAATCGGCATCAACACCGGGACCAGCAGCACCATGACGGCAGCGGATTCCAGGAACAGACCAAAAACGAAGAACGCGCCGAGCAAGATCGCCACGACGAGCGTTGCGTTGTGCAGCAGCGGCTCGAGCAGTGCAAGTAGCTCGTGTGGCAGTCTCGACAAAGAGAGGAAGCGACCGAAGATCTGCGACCCGATCACGATCAGCATCAACATGGCCGTTACCCGCACCGAGTCCGCCAGGGCCAACGCGATGCCGTGGATATCGATGCGCCGCAGCGCGACCATACCGGCGAGCGCGGTGAACGCACCCAGCGCCCCGGCCTCGCCGGCGGTAACGATCCCGCCGTAGATGCCGCCAAAGACCACGGCCATCAGCACGACGACAAAGGCGAACGCCGACACACTCCGCGCTGTCAACACGCCGTTCTCCGGGTCTGCGACGGACGTCCGTCCCTCCATTGCGCCCGGTTCCACCTCGCCGTAGATCCACAAGCACCCGACATACACCGCGATGCAGAGGAGCGCCGGCACCAGCGCGCCGATGAAGAGATGGCCGATCGAGACCGACGTTAGCGAGCCGTAGATGATCATGATCAGGCTCGGCGGGATGATTGCCGACAGCGAGCCCGCCACCGCCGCGATGGCGACCGACATCCGCTGCGTATAGCCAAATCGCTGAAGCTGTGGCGCCGCCAGCGTGGCGAGCGCCGCCGAGGTGGCGGCACCTGATCCAGAGACCGCGCCAAGGAGGCCGCCCGAGACCACCGTTGCCACGCCCATCGGGAATCGGTGGTGTCCGGCGAGCCGGTAACCAACCCTGAACAGGTCGACGACGACGCCACCCCGGAGGAGGACGTGCGCCATCAGCAGGTAGAGGGGGATGATCGAGAGGGAGTAGGTCGAGGCGGTGAAGAAGACGTTGCTGCCGATGATGCCGGAAAACACCTCCGGTCCGACCCAGAGCGCGATCCCGAGGAGCCCGGAGGCAAAGAGCACGGTTGCGACGTGCTGGCCGAGTCCCAGAAAGAGGACGAACCAGAGGAAGACGATCCAGATAATGAGCGCCTGCGGCATGGCTCAGGCGAGCCGAGCGCGGTCCCGCGTCACCCGTCGAGCTCGAGGTAGTCGCCGACGCCGTCGGGCAATGCACCGCCTTCGGCCACCACGAGCTCCGCCCACAACCGAGCAGTGGCCCTCGCCGGGTGGCCGTTCGCCTCGGTCTGCTCAATCCACTGCGTCCAGGTCTCGGCGGCGGCGCGGGCGATATGATCCCGCATCGTGTCCGGTAGCTCCCGCACCGGGACGAAGGTCGCCCCATTGGTTTGCGCCCGAACGCGGACGTCCTGGTCCTGCGCGTCAATCGACGCGGCGTTGCGGGTCGTGATCGCGCGGGCCACGCGGTCCCAGAGATCGCGCTGCTGGGGTGTCAGGCCATTCCAAGTGTGCTCCGTCACCGCGAGATAGCTCTGCCAGTGGCCGATCGCCACGTCGGTGACGGTGTAGGTGAGCAACTCCTCGAGGGAGTACGACACCCAGTCGCCGATCGAGAGGATGATGCCGTCGATCGTTCCGCGGGACAGCGCCTCGTAGGCTGCCGCCGCCGGCATCGTCACCGGCGTGACACCGAGGCGTTCCAGGACGATAGTGTGCAGTGCCGACCCGGCGCGCACCGGGAGGCCGCGGAAATCCGCTGGGCTCTGTAGCGCGTCGCCCGTGGTGGAGATGGCATAAGCCCCTGTCGCGCCGAGGCCCCACGCGACGAGACCCTTGCGTGCGATCTCGTAGTCGTAGAACGTGACGCCCTCGGTCAGCTCTCGCTCGGATGCAAGCAGTCGCTGAAACGCGCGGGTGATTAACTGCGAATCCGTTCCATACGTTGGCAGCTGGGTGACATCTGACAACGGAAAACGCCCCTCGTGGTACGGAGCCAGCATCGGTGCGGCGACGCTGATCACGCCGCTCTCCAGGGCGTCGAGCTCTCCGCCCACCGCCACCAGTTCTCCGGCGTAGAAGCGGGTGAACGAGAGGTCCGACTCCGCCTCGATCGCATCGGCGAAGGGGTCCATGTAGCCGCCGACCCAGAAGTGCGTCCGGGACAGACCGGCGGAGATGGTGAGCGCGGTCGACGTCGCCGGCCCCGCGCCGCCCGCGCAGCTCGCGACAATCATCGCGCACGCGCCCACTGCGACGGCGAGGGCCAGACCAGTGGATATGCGCGGGCGGCGCCGCCCGCGCAGGAGTTCTCGTCTCATCGGTGCGATTCTACGCGAGCAACGGCGAGTAGGGGCCGCGGCCGGTACAATGCCGCGAAGACAATGTTGGTGATCGTTACCCGGACCGCCACGATCGTGTGCCTGTTGTCGCTGGCGCCAGCGGTCTCCGCCATCGCTTCGGAACGGTCGATTCTGATACTCGCACCGGTGGGCACTGACGACCGGCTGGGCCCCGCCGACCAGGCGCTCCGATTCTGGAACGAGACCCTGTCGGACCTCGATGTCGATATGCGGCTGGCCAGTCCGCGGGTGGTTGTGGCATCACCGGCCGCTCGGGCGCTCGAAAACTACGCGCGACAGGTCGTGACACGGGCTGTCGGGCTGCCCGCCGGAGACGCGGAGCCGGATGCGCCGTCTGCGCTGACACGGCTCGATGCGGACATCGTCGTGCTCCTGTCCCGACAGGACATTACGTCGTTCACCTGGCCGATGCCGAGGATCGATCCGCCTCGTTACTTCGTGATCGTCCGATTCGTGCGCGGCCCCGACCGGAACGACCCGATGGTCACCCGCCACGTGGTCGCCCATGAGTTGGGGCACGCGCTCGGGTTGCTGCACAACGACGACCCCCACGCGCTTATGTGCGGGCCCTGTCAGCCACTGACCACCGAAACCGACGACCGCGGCTTCCTCCCGCTTACGGATGTCGAGCGTGCTCGACTCGTCGACCTGTATGGGACCACATAGCGGCCTCGAGAAGTAAAAGGCGCGCACGGCGCGCCTTGCGGGCGCGGAGCGGGGTTCTCGGAGGTCCCCGCGCAGCGTCCGTTGCGGGGTTCGGGGGCGCAGCCCCTGTCTAGTTGATGACCTGATATAGTCGGCGTGCGTCGACGTTCTGTGGTTTGGTCTGCGTCTCGGACGCGGGCCGTCAAGAAGCCGTGGTTCCTGCCTTCGTCGCGCTTCGGCCCTTCCGCTCGTCGTCTGTCCGGGACCCACGTCTGGCCCCTTGCGCAACGGTTCCCCGTCCGGCTGCAGTTCACCACATTGCCAACGTCCACGCGGCGGACCGCCTTGCGCGTTGATCCGTCCACAAAGGAGCTCCCTCATGGCAAAGCAATGGTCGTGCTGGCTGTTCGTTGTCGTCGCCGGGTTGTGCGGATGCGGGCCTGCCACCACGCCGGAGCTTCAGCTCATTCATGACGCGGCGGACGCCATAGGCGGCGTGGAGGCTGTTCGCGGGGCGGCCAACGTCACGATGGAGGGGAGCGGAACCACATACCAGCTCGGGCAGAACAACCGCCCGGACTCGGAGCCGCCGTCCGCGGAGGCGCAGTCGTATCGGTTCGCGATCGACCTCGAGAACCATCGATCGCGGCTGGGGATTGCCAGTCCGAACTTTGCGGGGGACATGGTGACCACCGTGACCTCGACGGACGGGGATGTCGTGTACACCGTTGGACGCGACGGCCCGCGACGCACGGGCGGCGAGGCCGCTGGCGCGCGCCGTGTGCTCTACTACCATCATCCGCTCGCGTTGCTCCGGGCGGCGCTGGCCGAGGACGTGAGCATGGCGGCGATCGTCAGCGACCTGCGTCAGGAGATGGGGCATGATGTCGTCGACATCACCACCGCCGACGGTGTCCGGCTCACGCTGCATGTCGATCTGGAGAACCGCCTTCCCCAATCGATCAGCTCGACGGGCTACAACTCCACCCTCGGGGACATCGTCACCACGACGACGTTCAGCGTCTACCGGGGCGGGGGCGGGTTTCGGCTGCCGCAGGGCATCGCCCGGACTGTAGACGGTGTCCCGAACCTCGACCTTCGTGTGACCCAGACCGTCAACGGGGAGATCCGCGACCTGGCCGCGCCGGGGAGCGTCGCGTCGGCCATCGAGCCGGAGCCGCCGCCGGCGAACGTGGCGGTGGAGGAGCTGGCTGACGGCGTCTGGCTGCTGGGAGGCCAGTCCCACCACAGCGTACTCGTGGAATTCGACGAGTACACGACGCTGGTCGAGGTGCCGCAGCACGACCGGCGAACAATTGCGGTCATCGCGCAGGCACGAGAGTTGGTGCCGGACAAGCCGCTCCGCTACGCCGTGAACACACATCACCACTTCGATCACTCGGGCGGCGTGCGTGCCGCCATCGCCGAAGGCCTGACGGTGATCACCCACGCGACGAATCGGTCGATGTTCGAGGATCTGGCCGCCCGGGCGCACACCATCGTGGCGGACCACCTCGCCCAGAATCCGGCGACGCTGATGCTCGAAACGGTCGAGGGCGACGAGATGTACGAGCTGAGCGACGGCGACCGGACGCTGCAGCTCTACCGTGTCGGCGACAACCCGCATTGCGACGCGATGCTGGTCGCGTATTTGCCGAGCGAGCGACTCCTCGTCCAGGCCGACATGTATATCCCCGGGATCGGCGGTCCCTTCGCGGCGACGGCGGCCGCCCTGCTTGAGAGCGTCCGCGAGCGCGAGCTGAACGTGCGGAGCATCGTGCCTATCCACGGGGCGGTCGCGCCCCTCAGCGAGTTGGAGGAGGCGGTCAAGGCCCAGGCTGCCGGGGACTGATTCAGACAGGGGCTGCGCTCCCGAACCCCGCCGCAGTGGCTACGCGGGGACCCCGAGAGCTCCGCATCCGCGAGGCGCTCCGTGCGCGCCTTGGCCGTTTCGCCAGCCTACCGCTTGCCGGGGCGGTACGATCGCTCGAGGTTCGCTTCGATCTCCGCGAGCGTGAACCACGACGGCTTGAACCGGCCCTCCACGAAAAGGGGTGCCTGGTCGAAGAAGTGGGGCGACGCGGGATCCGCACTCTGCCCGTAGGGCACAATGGTGCGCGCGCGAATCGGATCGCTGAACTCCATGACGGCGACGTACGTGTTTCCGAACGTGCCGTAGCGAAGGCGCTCGGTCGCGGGTCGGGTAGACGAGGCGGTCAGAATGGACCCGACGAGATTGGCGTTGGCCGCGGGGAGGGCCAGGCTGGGGTCGTCGTCCTCGTAGGACCGGCCCTCCCGGACCCGGGGTCGCTGGTGACGGTTGATGTCGCCCCAGGCCGTCTGCCAGGTCCCGTGACGGGCGACGAGGTCGTTCACGGCCGTCTCCAGGACGGAGATCCGTGGCCAGACATCGTTCGGGGCGTCGGTCCGTGAGGCTGCCCGCTCGCGCCACAGCACGAAGAGTGTGGTCGCCACTGAGTCGCCCGCGCCAACCCGGTCCCACTCGCGAAGCCGTCGGATTGGATCGGCGAGGGCGCGGCTGCGCTCCGGTTCGGCACGTGAGAACCGTGCCCACTCGTCGAAGAGGGCCGGTAGTTCCTCGTCTGCGGTCAGGAAATGTCGGTCGGTCGCGAGCCTCGTCCAGCGATCGAACGTAATCTCACGCTCCGCGCGGAGGATTCGTCGGGATTGGCGGGCGCGGGCGCCGTTGCCGTCCGCGTCGATGAAGGGCAGACGTGTGCGCGCGTGGGCCTCGCGGACCAGGTAGGGGGGAAACGCACTGGCTGCCGGGTTGTCCGCCGCGTCGGAGGCGAAGAACGGGCTGGCGTTCGCATTCTGGAGCCAACCGCTGGTGGGGTTCAGCACCTGGGGGATCTCGGACTGGGCGAGCACGCCGCGCCACTCCGTTGCGGGATCCGATCCGTCGACCGGGCGTTCCCAGTCGAAGCCCGGGTCCTTCCGCGGGTGCGCGCCGCCATACAGATAGAAGATGTTGCCGTCGACGTCCCCGTACACGAAGTTGTGATAGACGAGGCGTTGCATGTTGAACGCCGCTTTGAACTCGTCGAGGGTGCGCGCCGTGGCAATCGCGTAGTACTGAGGAAACAGGCTGCCGGCGTCCTGGTTGGCCTTTCTGATGGCGTAGTGGCTGCCCGGTGTCACCTCGAACACGGGGCCGTGGTGACTCCGTCGAAGCGTGACGGGCCTCGTCTCCACGCCGACTTCGGTCCGCACGCCGATGGTGTCTCTCCATTCCTCAGCCTGCCGGTAACCGTCGCCGTACCGATACGCCAGCCGATCGCTCGCGTCGTCAAAGGTGAGCGCGTAGACGTCGACGACGTCCGGGTAGTTGACCGTGACCGTCCACCCGATCCGCTCGTTGCGGCCGACGAACGGCAAGCCGACCATGCCGTAGCCGGTGATGCCTGACACGTTGAGCCCTTCGTCGCTGTGCACGTGGAACTCGTAGGGCACGTTGAAGCGCATATGCGTGTTGGAGAACAGCATGGCATTGCCCGTCGCCGTGCGTGACGGACCAACCGCCCAAGCGTTCGAGCCGTTTGGGTCCGAGGGCGGTAGTCTAAACGCGATCTGTTCGTCGGGGCCCGCGAGCCAGGGGCCAGCGTCGAGCCGGTAGGCGGCGAGCACGTACCACGGCTCGAAGTGCGTGAGCACCTTCCAGCGCATTTCGGGATGCTGGAGCAGGTAGTAATTCACGCCGTCGGCGTAGGCATCGACGAGCGCCCGGATCTTCGGCGGCGCGGACGCGTACTCGGCCTGCGCCAGCTGGGGAATCCGAAACGCCCGGTTCAGTAGGTCCGATCGGAACGCCGGTTCGCCGTCCAGTTCCGCGCGACGCCCGAGGGCGTCCAGAAAGAAGGGTTCGTCCTCGGGAAGTTGGTCCTCGGCGCGCGCATAGGCAGCGCCGAACATGACGCTCTCGTCTGTTGGGCCGAAGACGTGCGGCACACCCCAGGTATCTCGGTGAATGGTCACCGATTGCGCCAGATCGTCCATCCGCTGCCGGTCGCTCGCGCCGATTGCCTCGCTGAACGTCACGTCGCGCGGGACGCGGGGTGCGCTACCCGTGCGGGCCGACGGTTGGCACGCGAGGGCCGGGACGCCGAGCAGCAGTGCGGCCATCCAGCGGGTAGGGGTCGTCAAGTAACCTCGCGCGTTAGTGTCGCGGTTCGTATCCCAGAACCATCGGCGGGTTGTGACGGTGGCTCTCGACGATCGCCTGGGACGCCAGCGTGCCGACGTCACGTAGCACGTTCAGCGAGCTGAAGGGGGTGATCTGCGTCAGGAAGACGGCCAGCATGTCCTCGACCGGGTCCACCCACGCTAGCGTATTCCACGCGCCCGCCCAGAAGAAGGTGCCGGGTGACAGATGCTCGTTGGCCAGGCCGGGGTCGAGCAGGACGCTGTAGCCGAGCCCAAACCCGTAGCCGGGGCCCCACACGTAGACATCCTTGTCGCCGATGTGGTTGCTGATCATCAGGTTGATGGTGCGTGGGCTCAGGATCCGCACGCCGTTGAGCTCCCCACCGTTCAGCATCATTTGGTGAAAGGTGAAGTAGTCGGCCGCGGTCGAGTTCAATCCTGCCACACCACCGAAATAGTTCGTCGGCTCGTGGTACTGCGGTGCCCGGAACAGGCTGATCGTGTTGCGAGGTCCGCTTTGGCGATAGACGGCCGCGACCCGGTCGACCTTCGTGCGGGGCACGTTGTAGTGCGTGTCGTCCATGCCAAGCGGGCCGAACAGCCGTTCCTGCAGGAAGTCGCGCACGTTCATTTCGGAGATCTTTTCAACGAGCATCGCGACGTAGTCGGTCGAGGCGCCGTACTGCCACTCAGCTCCCGGATGAAATGCGAGTGGCACATCCGCTGCCCGGTCGATAGCGTCCCCAAGGGTGTTTGGCCGCTCGGCGCCGCTGGGCGAGGGGGCTCCGTACGTTGGCCTATAGTCCGGTCGAAGACTGAGACTCGACGTGTGAGTCAGCACGTGGCGCACGGTGACGGGGCGGGCGGCCGGTTCACGCCGCGCGCGCGTCGGTCCGGCAAGTAGCACCTCTTTGTCGGCGTACTCGGGTAGCCACTTCGCGATCGGGTCGTCGAGCAGGAAGCGGCCTTCCTCGTACAGCATCATCAGCGCGACGGACACGATCGGTTTGGTCATCGACATGATCGTGAAGAGCGTGTCGGCGGTCATCGCTTGGCCCGCCTCTTTGTCACGCCAGCCCTGGGCCTCAAGGTGGACCACCTTGCCGTGTCGCGCGATGAGCGTCACGGTACCCGCGAGCTGTTCCGCGTCGATGTAGCGTTGCATCGCCGTCGTGACCCGTTGGAGCCGTTCCGACGACATGCCGACATCTTCCGGTTGTCCCAGCGGGAGATCGGCCAGGTCGACGCCACCGAGACCGGCAGGCGCGATCAGGAGGGCGGCGGCGACGACAACCACCGCGGCGGCGGCCACCACGGCGGGTCGGGTGGATACGGACATCGGACCTCCTCGTGGGTAGGCAACTGAGCCCCAGCATTATGGCACTCCACATAGGGAAGGGTGGTTCAGACGATTAGACGGGTTCAAGGATCCCGTGCTCCGGGTTCGTCGGGATGCGCTCAATCGCCAGAATCGACACACCCGCCTGGGTGGAATGCCTCCCAAAGGGTGATCCTCCACCCGCCTCGAGGCGTCATCGCCTAAGCGGGCGGTGCGCAGATCCAGGAAACTGTGCTACTCTCCCGCTGGAAATCGAGTTAGAGGCGTGTATCTGCCGCCGAGTGACCGGCGCAAGGAGAGCAAGAATGAGCACTTTGTCACGGGTGATGTTGGTCGTCACGGCTATCGCTGTGCTAGGCGGAATGGCACCAGCTGCAGCCGGAGCCGAAGAGGCGCTGACGTACTACAAGGACGTCGCGCCCATCATTCAAAACAACTGCCAGACGTGTCACCGATCGGCGGGGCTCAACCTCAGCGGTCTGCTGGCGCCGATGTCGTTCATGTCCTACGAAGAGACGCGCCCTTGGGCGCGCGCCATCGCCTCGAAGGTGCAGTCACGGGAGATGCCCCCCTGGTTCGCGGACGAGCCAAAGGGAGTCTTCGAGAACGAGCGCGGCCTGACCGACACGGAGATCTCGACCATCGTCGACTGGGTCGAGGCGGGGGCGCCGGCCGGGGACATGGCCGATGCGCCACCTGCCATTGTCTTCGCGGAAACGACGAACGACGGCTGGTCGCATGGCAAGCCGGACTTCGTCGTCAAGATGGTCGAGCCGTACGTCATTTCGGATGATGCCTTCGATATCAATGTCACGTTCGATGTTCGCATCCCTGAGGAGTTGGTCGCCGAGGACACCTGGATCCGCGGCTGGGAGCTGCGCACCGGCGCGGAGGGCTCTGGCGTGCATCACATGTGTGCCTTCGTCCGACCCGAAGACGGAAGGGACCTTACCGGAACGGACGAGTCGGCTGTCGCGCTGGGCGGTCTGCTGAGCTGCGTCGCCGAGGGCGGCGAGTCGGGGATGCTGCAGGACGGCTACGGGCTCCTGCTGGCGAAGGGCTCGGTCCTCAACTTCAACATGCACTACAACAAAGAACCGGGCCCCGGGACGTCGTTCACGAGCCAGGCCGAGGTCGGGTTCTTCGTCGAGAAGCGGCCGGTGAAGTACAAATACATTGCCGACTCCCTCGGCAACAACGGGTTCGAGATTCCGCCCAACACCTCGAACTACCGCATCGGCATGGCCCGGACCCTTAAGAAGGACATTCGGGTGCTGAACTACTGGCCGCACGCGCACCTGCGCGCTGTCGCAGCCAAGTATGTTGCCTTCTATCCGGATGGTACCGAAGAGCTGCTGCTCGACGTCCCGCGGTATGACCAAGGCTGGCAGGTGACGTACAAGTACGCGGAACCGAAGTTCCTACCGAAGGGGACTCGCATCGAGGCCGAGTTCTGGTACGACAACACAGAGGAGCGGGGCGTGCGCCGGGGCTTCAATGCCGACCTCGCTCCCGGGTTCGGTGCGCGAACGGTTGACGAGATGTCGCTCGGGTTCATCAGTTACGTGGAACTTGAGAGCGACTCGAACTAGACGGAGTCCTTGCATACCGCATCGGAAATACGAGAAGCGCGTCCGCGTGAGCGGGCGCGCTTCTTTGCTTTGTTGACTAAGGGGATCTATGCGCGCGTTGAGGTGTAGTGGTGTCGCGTTCGTCGTCGGGGTCGCGTTGGTGACCCCTGTGGCGGGGCAGGAATCGGCAAGCGGTGACGAGCTGGTGCGCTCGGAGTTCACCATGACCATCACGCAAAGTGTGTCGCTCGGGTTCATGCCGACACTAGCTGCGGGTGACTCAGCGCATCGGGATCTGTTGAGGGGCAGGGGCCCGGAGGCCAGTGCCCGCGTGGGCGAGATCCACGTGTCACCGCGGTTTCGGAGCGGCGGGCTCGCTGTGGATTTGCCTGACCCCCCGGACCCACGCCCGCAGACCTTCGAGCTGTGGCTGGCGCGGTTTGGTACCAGCTGGGCGCTCGAAGCGCGCAAGACGTCCGACGATGAGACGACCTCGAATGTCGTCTGGGGCGTCCCGCTGAGGTGGGCGAACGCGGCGGCGTCCCCGACCTTCACGGCCGCGATCGTGCCGACCGCAGACACGGCCGGCGAATTGACGCTTTCCTGGGGGAACCACCGATGGACGGGGGAGTTCGACTTTGCCGAAGCGCCTGAAGACGCCGCAGCTGCAGCGGGCGGCAAGAACGCCGGTGGCGGTGCCACGCCGGTGTCTGAATCCGTGCAGGAGTTTGACGCCGACACGAGCGTTGGCTCCCGAGTAATTACGCTCGCCGAACGGAACGAGACGGCGATCGTCCTTCCCGACGCTGCGTCCTCGCGCGTCGCCGTACTTTACTGGAAGGACCAGAGCGTCGAACATCCGGATTTTGCCGCGATCGGATCGGTCGCCGACGGCGCGGTGGTCAGGCTGACCGAGGCCGCGGTCCTACGCCTCCGGACCATGCTTCCGCTGCAGTTTGGGGACGTAAAGGTTGACACAGAGAACCTGGCGCCGGGATTCCCGGGCTCGTATGGGCTTTGGCTGAAGCGCGTGTACACCGGGTGGCGGCTCGTCTTCAACAACGAGCCGGACTCCTGGGGCACGCAGCACGACCCGGACTTCGACGCCGCCGAGATCGAACTGACGTATTCGGCAGATGGTGAGTCCTCACGCCCGCTCGGCGTCGCACTTGTCCCAACTGGTGCGCGCACCGGACGGTTGGTCATCCACTGGGGCGCGCACGAGTGGAGCGCTAGCTTCACGATCTCGAGCTAATTGCGGCGCGTTCCATCACTTCACGACGTTCGTCACTCTTCTCGACGGCGCATAGGCAACAAGCATGAACCGCATGATCGACTGGTTTGCGCGCAACAGCGTTGCCGCGAACCTCACGATGGTGTTCATCGTCGTGAGCGGGATCATTGCCGCGTTTAGCGTCAACGAAGAGACCTTCCCCGAGATCGAGCTCGATCGGATCAGCGTCGACGTGCCGTATCTCGGCGCGGCGCCGGAGGAGGTCGAGGACGCGGTCAATATCCGCATCGAAGAGGCCATTCAGGGCATCGACGGCATCAAGCAGATCCAATCGACGGCCTCCGAAGGCACGGGTTCGGTCATGGTCGAGCTGGAACTTGGCGCCGACGCCCGCAAGGTGGTCGACGATATCAAGAGCAACGTCGACGCGATTACTACATTCCCGATCGAAACCGAAAAGCCGATTATTCGCGAGCTGACGAATCGCAATCAGGTCACCGACATCGCAGTCTCGGGCGACGTCGACCCGTTCACGCTCAAGGCCGTGGCCGAGCGTGTCCGCGACGAACTGACCGCCCTTCCGGCGATTACCCAGGTTGACGTCGTGAGCGCGCCGCCCTACGAGATCTCGATCGAAGTGTCCGAGGTCGCCTTGCGCCGCCATGCCCTGACGTTCGACCAAGTGGCGGACGCCGTCCGACGGTCGTCACTCGATTTGCCGGGCGGGTCCGTCCGGACCGCGCGCGGCGAAATTCTGCTGCGCACGATTGGTCAGGCCTACCGGGGCGAGGAATACGAACGCCTAGTGATCTGGACCCGCCCGGACGGCAGTCGCTTGCATCTGGGCGACGTGGCAACGGTGGTCGATGGGTTCGCGGAAACCGACCAGCAGGCGCGATTCGACGCCAAGCCGACCATGATGGTGTCGGTCTTTCGGACGGGTGACCAAAGCGCGCTGGGGATCGCCGCGCGCGTGCGCGAGTACGTCGTGGAAGCGGAAGGGCGGATGCCAGCCGGGATCACGCTCTCCGTCTGGCAGGACGAGGCGGAGCGACTCGGGGCCCAGCTGACGCTCATGCTGCGCAACGGCGTCACCGGTTTTGTCCTGGTGTTCATCGTACTTACCCTGTTCCTTGAGCTTCGCCTCGCGTTGTGGGTCAGCCTCGGCATTCCGATCTCGTTTCTCGGAGCGCTCGCGTTGGTGCCCGGACTGGATGTAACGATCAACATCATGTCGCTCTTCGGCTTCATCTTGGTGCTTGGCATCGTGGTCGACGACGCCATCATCGTTGGAGAGAACATCTTCCGGCATCAGGAGGAACACGGCGAGGGCCTCCGCGGGTCGATCGAGGGCGCTCAGGAGATTGCGAAACCAGTTGTCTTCGCTGTCTTGACCACCGTCGCGGCGTTCCTGCCATTGATGTTCGTGCCGGGCATGATGGGCAAGATCTTCCGGATCATCCCGCTCATTGTGATCCCGTGTCTGCTGTTTTCCCTCGTGGAGTCGCTCAACATCCTGCCGGCGCACTTGTCCCACGTGCCGAAGCGCGGGAAGCCGGGTTGGTGGCGGCGGTTCCAGGGGTTGTTCGCCAACGGTCTGAAACGTTTTATCCAGCGCGCCTATCGTCCGTTCCTTGATCTGGCCCTTCGGTGGCGGTATGTGACTGCCTCGGTCGGCGTCGCAGCCATGATCGTCACGCTTGGCATGGTGCTGTCGGGCCGGCCGACGTTTCATTTCTTTCCGTCGATTGAGGCGGACTTTATGGCTGCGTCGGTGACGATGCCGCAGGGGACACCCGTGGACGCGACATCGGCCGCCGTGGGAAGGCTCGAAACGGGGGTGGCGCGCCTCCGGCAGGCGCTGCGTGAGGAAACGGGCCAGGACTACTTTCGCCACGTGTCGGCCTCTGTGGGTGACCAGCCGATGGCTGCGCGTGGACAGGGCCCGATGCGCGGCTTGGTCAACACCGCCGCCTCACACGTGGGCGAGGTGACGGTGGAGCTCGCGCCGGCGGAAACACGCATCTACACCAGCGATGAGATCGGGAACATGTGGCGCGAGGTCGTTGGGCCGATCGCCGAAGCGGTAGACGTCGACTTCAACATGTCTGTGATGTCGCCCGGCGACGATGTCGACGTGCAGTTGGCCGGACCAGACCTCGACGTGCTCAGGGCGGCTGCGACGGAGGTCAAGGCTCGGCTCACGGAGTACGCGGGTGTCTATGAAGTCTCGGATTCGTTTCGTGCCGGTAAGGAGGAGATAAAACTCGGGATCAAGCCCGCCGCCGAGACGCTCGGGCTAACGTTGCAGCATCTTGGCCGGCAGGTGCGGCAGGCGTTCTACGGCGAGGAGGCGCAGCGGATCCAACGCGGCCGGGACGACATTCGGGTCATGGTCCGTTACCCGCGGGACGACCGGCGGTCGCTTGGTGACCTCGAGAACATGCGGATCCGGACGCCGGAGGGTGGTGAGGTGCCATTCTCGCAGGTGGCAGTGGTCGAATCGGGCCGCGGCTTCGCGTCAATCAGACGGGTCGATCGCAATCGTGCAGTCAACGTGACGGCTGCCGTCGACTCGTCCATTACGACTGGCGGACAGGTCATCGCCGATCTGGAGGCGCGCATCCTCCCCGAGGTGCTGGTACGGCATCCTGGCGTGTTTTACACGTTGGAGGGGGCGCAGGCAGAGATGACCGATGCGATCGGCGGCCTGCAACGTGGCTTCGTGCTAGCGCTGCTGATGATCTTCGCGCTGCTCGCCGTGCCGCTCCGGTCGTACCTGCAACCGCTCATCATCATGAGCGCGATTCCGTTCGGCGTGGTAGGCGCTGTCTGGGGACACCTAGTCATGGGTCTCGACGTGACGATGATGTCGATGTTCGGGCTCGTCGCGCTGACGGGCGTCGTCGTCAACGACAGCCTCATCATGGTTGACTTCATCAACCGCAAGCGAGGCCTCCACGCGGACATCGGCGTCGCCGTGCGCGAAGCGGGGATCAATCGCTTTCGGCCCATTCTGTTGACCTCGCTCACGACGTTCTTCGGCTTGGTGCCGCTGATGCTCGAACGCAGCTTCGACGCGTCGTTCACGAAGCCGATGGCGGTTTCGCTGGCGTTCGGCGTCCTCTTCGCGACCTTCATCACGCTGATCCTGGTCCCGACCGCGTATATGGTGTTGGATGACGTCAAGGGGACGGCGCGGGTCCTATTCGGTCTGGGGAGCGGCGCCTCGATGACGCCGCCCAGTGGCAGCGCACCGGCCGAGGAAATTGGTACGGGCCGGAGTGCAGAAGCCTAGAACAATCGACCACGAACTCGTGGAATCACACTGGAGGGAGACATGTTTAGACATACCCGGCATTCGATAGTTGCAGTTGCCTTGCTGATCGCCGCATTCGGTTCACTCGGCATGGTTGGTTCAGCGATGGCACAAGGTGCGGCGGCGGATCTCCGCGCCCAATATGTCACCGACCTCGAGACGATGGAATCGAAGTTCAATGCGCTCGCGGGCGCCATGGACGCGGATATGTACGGATGGCGACCGATGGATGGCGTCCGGTCGGTGAGCGAGGTCTTTATGTTGATCGTCGCCGAGAACTACCTCGTCCCGTCGACGTGGGGTGCGGCCCCGCCGGCCGGCATGACCGTTAGCCCGGCGATGTTTGGCGAACTGGCCGGTGTCACCGACAAGGCGAGTGTGGTGGAGCAGCTCGCCGCTTCGTACACGTACGCCCTCGGAGCGGTCGCCGACATCGCCGATGACCAGATGTACCAGTCGATTCAGATGTTCGGTCAGGAGTCGACGGTACAGGGAGGGCTGTTCCTGATTGTGGGGGACATGCACGAACACCTGGGGCAGGCGATCGCGTACGCCCGCATGAACGAGGTGGTTCCGCCGTGGTCGGCGGGACAATGACCCATCGAGAAACATCGTAACGACTCGACATCGGCGGCGATCGTTGGAGCGGCGCAGTCGAATGTCGTGATCGCGGAGAGGTGCGTGGCGTGATGCGAGAGGGCAGACCATTGGTGTGGGCGCTTACGGCCTGCGCGCTGGCGGGATCGCCGGCGGCAGCTGACGGCTCGGTGACAGTGCTGTACGACGACCAGGTGATCGAGATCGCCCGAACGCTGGCCGACCCGAACGACCTCTGGATCGTTCCGGAAGACCTGCCCCACGTGAACCGTTTCGAGCTGAAGCCGGAGGGGGCCTGTCTCGATGAGCTCTGCGTGCCGGTCCTCCAGGATCGGGACAGCGAGATGTTCGTGACGCGCGGCGGTCAACCGTAGTTTAACGTCACGGCGCTAGCGCGGAAGCTCGAGCAAGCGTATGTGGCCGACCACGATCATGGGATCTGGAGCTTCGGAGAGATTCCGGTCACCCGAACCCGCTTCCTCCGGTCGGCCGTCGCACCAGACTTCGAGCTTCCGAATCGAAACGGCGAGCTGGTACGGCTGTCGGACTTTCGCGGGAAGAAGGTGCTCGTCGTCACCTGGGCCTCGTGGTGAGGGTGCCGGTTTGACCTGCCCGGGTGGCAGGCCCTCTACGCGGAACTTAAGGACCAGGACTTCGAGATCATCACTGTCGCGCAAGACATGCTGGGCGAGACGGCGACTGCCGAGTGGCACGATCAGGCCGAGTTGTCCTATACGACGCTCATTGACCGCACGCATCGGGTTACGTCGCTCTACAACTTGACCAACGTGCCTTCGGGCATCCTGGTGGACGAAGGAGGACGCGTGCGGCGGATCGACGAGGGCGCCTACTCCGGGGCACTCCAGATTGGCGACAAATCGATCGGCGCGCACGACTACCGGCCGATCGTGCATGACTGGGTGGCGCGTGGTGAGAACAGCGAGTCTCTCTGGTCGCCCGAGGAGATGGTCGAGCGCATCCGGCGCCGGACGCCGGACCAGGCGCGGGCCGAGCCCACCTTCAAGCTGGGCGTCTACCTGTGCGGTCAGGGCGACGAGGCACTGGCGCGAACGTATTGGGAGCAGGCGCAGGCGCTGGCTCCAGATAACTGGAACTTCCACAGGCAGGACTGGAATCTCACGGAAGGGCTCGCTGGGCCGAAGCTCCTGGAGAAGATGGGAGCACTCGACGAGCCGTTCTACGTACCGCTCGACCTGCGCGGGCGGGAGGACGCCGCGCCGCGGTAGCGGTCTAGGCGTTCCTGCTATCGACCTCGAAGGACCGTCTTCGGTGAAGATGTCGCCGGTCTGCCTGAGGTCAGGCATTGCGATCAACTATCAATGACTCGGGTCGAGCGTTGTGTGCGCGTCGCGGCGTTGTTATCCGGTTGGCTCTTGATGTTGCCTATGAGCCTGGCCGCCCAGCGAACCGTGGCGGATCCTGGACCCGTGCAAGAGGACGTGACCGCGGCTGGGGTGCCACTGACACGCGCCGCGCCGGTGGACGCGGCGCCGGTGATCGATGGCGATGTGCTCGGAGACCCAGTGTACGTCGACGCCCCGATTGCGACGGGATTCGTACAGAATCGGCCGTTCGAGGGAGAGCCGGCGTCGGAGCGGACGGAGGTGCGCATCGTCTACACCGGCGACACGCTCTACTTCGGGATCGTGTGTTACACAGAAGACCCGAGCACGATCATCGCGGCCGACAGCCGTCGCGATTCCGACCTGACCGACACTGACAGCTTTCAGATCGTCCTCGACACGTATCTTGACGGGCAAAACGGTTTCGTGTTCGGGACCAATCCGGCGGGCGTCGAGTACGACGGTCAGGTGACAAACGAAGGGCAGGGGACCGGGCGTTTCGGCGGTGGTGGCGGCGGACGTCCGAGCAACAATAGGCAGCAGCGGGGTTCGGGTGGTGGCTTTAACCTCAATTGGGACGGGGCATGGCAGGTGGTCGCGCGTGTGTCCGACGTCGGGTGGAGCGCAGAGATCGCGATTCCGTTCCGCACGCTGCGCTATCCGACCACTCAGACGCAGTCGTGGGGCATGAACTTCCAGCGCAACATCCGGGCTCGGAACGAACAAGCATACTGGTCGGCGTTGCCGCGTCAATACAACCTGAATCGAATCTCGCTGGCGGGAGCGCTCCAGGGACTCCAGGTGCCGCCGCAGCGAAACTTGCAGCTCACGCCGTACGCGCTCGGGGAGGCACTGCACCGGACCGAGGGTGCGACCACGGTGAGCACCGGCAACGTTGGAGCCGACCTTAAATATAGCGTCACACCCAGCATGACGCTCGACCTGACCTACAACACTGACTTCGCACAGGTCGAGGTCGACGATCAACAGATCAACCTCGACCGGTTTACGCTCTTCTTTCCGGAGAAGCGGCCGTTCTTTCTCGAGAACGCCGGGTTGTTCTCCGTCGGCCAGCAGGGGGGCGTCGATATCTTCTTTAGCCGCCGGATCGGGCTCGGGGACAACGGCGAGCAGATTCCGATCATCGGTGGTGGTCGTCTGTCGGGGAAGGTTGGGACGAACACCAACGTCGGCTTTCTCAATATGCAGACTCAGGCCGTGGGCGCCACCGGGAGTCCGCGACAGAACTTCACGGTCGCGCGCGTCAGACAGGACCTGCCTAACCGTTCGAACGTGGGGGCCATGTTCGTGAACCGGCAGGCGAGTGGGGACTTGGCCGCGGCGGATGATGCGAACCGGAGCTACGCGGTCGACGGGACCTGGGGCATCGGGGAGGGTGGCACAGTCTCGGGCTTCGCTGCACGGACGGACTCGCCGGGTCAACCCACGAGCGAGGCCCACGCCTACGCGCTCAGTGCTCAGCATCAGTCGGAACGTGCGCGTCTGAGCCTCGGTTACACCGAGGTCGCGCCGAATTTCAATCCAGAGGTCGGGTTCCTGGCGCGTGAGAGCTACCGTCGGATGAACGCTAGCGTGTTCACGACGTTCCGTCCCGAGAGCTTCATGGGCGTCCATGAGTTCCGGCCTCATGTCTTCCACAACACGTACTTCGACTATCGCACCGGGCGACACGAATCACAGTTCACGCACATCGACAACCACATTGAGTGGCGGAACGGGTACGAGATTCACACCGGGATGAACGTCACCCGGGAAGGCGTGTTCGAGGCCTTCGAGATCTTCCCCGGCGTGATCATTCCTCCGAGCACCTACGACCACAAGGAAGTGCAGATCGCCGGCAACACCAACCTTGGCGCACCAGTTAGCTTCAACGTTAACAGCATCATCGGAGGCCTGTTCGGCGGCGATCGGATCACGATCACCCCGTCAATTGCTGCCCGCGTTGGGGAGACCGTCAACGCGACGTTCGAATGGTCCTATAACGACCTGCGGCTTCCGGGTGGGGACTTCACGACAAACTTGGCGCGTTTTCGGGCGTCGTATTCCTTCACGACGCGAATGTTTTTCCAGGGACTCGTCCAGTACAACGACCGCGCCGACCTGTGGTCGTCGAATCTCCGGTTCGGCCTGCTCTCGGACGCCAATACTGGGCTGTTCGTGGTCTACAACGACATCCAAGGCCTCGGGAGCGCGATTCCCACGGGCGCCGGCCGCACGCTCACGGTCAAATACAGCTACCTGTTTGATCTCGTCGATTGACTAGACGGTACTTCGTCCCGAACGCCCGCGCCGTGCTCCTCGGGGACCGCGAGGGCCGCACGCAGCGCCCGCAAGCGGCGCCGTGGGCCACGGCGCCGATGATCTGCAACGAGTTACCAGATTCTCGTTTCAGGCCGGATACCGGCCTCGCGGGCGATGGGGTGCCAAGGTGGTCTACTATGGGTAGGCGGTCGTGGCAGTTTCGACAGCCGCTGAGTGACGTGACAACGTGCGCGACGATGCGCAGGAGATGGGGGAGCAGATGAAAAGGAACATCCTGGCGTGGGTGCCGGCGCTGGTCTCGGCCGCCGTGCTGTTGATCACTCCCGGCGTCGTTGCCGGGCAGACGGAAGCGCCGGACGGCTGGACGGTGCCTCGAACGGCAGATGGGCATCCCGACCTGCAGGGCATCTGGACGAACAACCGTGCGACGCCGATGGAGCGTCCGGAGCAATTTGGCGAGAAGGCCAGGCTGACCGACGAAGAACTGGCCGAGTTGACCGGGCGCATCGAAGAGTTCCGCGATTCTGAGCAGGCTGGCGATTTGCTGGGCGACCGTCTCGTCCAACAGGCGCTCGGGAACGCCGAGTTCCAGGATTTTGATACGGTCACGGGGAACTACAACGCGTTCTGGTTGGTCGATCGCTCGCTCGACAACCGTACCTCGCTCATCATCGACCCGCCGAACGGGCGGCGACCACCGCTCACAGAGGCGGCGCTGGTTCGCATGCGTGAGAGCCGTGGCCCGCTGGGTTCGTCGGGCTCAGACGGTCCAGAGCAACGCACCCTGGGCGACCGATGTCTTCACTTTGGCGTCCCCAACCTGGGGTCCGGCTACAACAGCTATTCCCAGATCCTGCAGACGCCCGACCAGGTAACGATCCTCCAGGAGATGGGGCATATCATCCGGACGATCCCGCTCGACGGACGGCCACACCTCGGCGAGTCGATCCCGCAGTGGGCGGGGAACTCGCGGGGACGATGGGAGGGTGACACGCTGGTGGTCGAGACCCGAAGTTACGACCCGCGGAGCCGCTACAACGGGGGATCAGCGAACCTAATTCTGGTCGAGCGGTATGACCGAATCGCGCCTGACGTACTCAGGCACGAGGTCACGCTTCGGGACCCAGATACTTGGACAGAGCCCTGGACCCTCGAGCTGCTTCTCGACCAGACCGAAGAGCCGATCTTCGAGTACGCCTGTCACGAGGGCAATTACGCGATGCCCGGCATCCTGGCGGGGGCGCGAGCCGAGGAACGGGAGGCAGAAGAGTCGCGGTAGAGGTCTGGCCCACGCAGAAGGAGGGGGATATGAGCCGGCGAATTCTCGCTGTTGCACTCGGTGTGTTCGCGTTTGTGATCACGACGCCGCGGGTGACCGCCGCGCAATCCTCTGAGGCGGAGACCGCGCCGCGGACCTCCTGGGGTGCGCCGGACCTTCAGGGCGTCTGGGACTTCCGTACGGCGACCCCGCTCGAGCGACCCGAGGAGTTCGCCGGGAAGGATTTCCTCTCGGACGAGGAAGCCGCCGAGGTGGTCGAGCAGACGGCCCAACGGTGGATTAGTCTCGCTGAAGGAAGCGACACCGACCCGGGCGCGTACAACCAGTTCTGGTTCGACTACGGGACCAGCGTCACGGAGGACCGGCGAACCTCCCTAATCGTCGATCCACCGGATGGTCGGATTCCAGCACGGCGGCCGGCCGCACAACGGCTCACCGAGGAGCAACGCGCGTATCGGCGCGACCACCCCGCCGATTCCTGGGCGGACCGTGGGATCGCGGAGCGGTGCATCCTTGGATTCAACGCCGGTCCACCGATGGAGCCTCGCGCCTACAACAACCACATGCAGCTGTTCCAGACCCCGGATCACGTCGTGATCCTCACCGAGATGGTCAACGACTCGCGTGTTATTCCGCTGGATGGGCGGCCCCATCTGCGGCGAGACATGCGTCAATGGCGGGGCGATTCGCGTGGGCACTGGGAGGACGACACGCTGGTCGTGGAAACCCGTAACTTCACGAACAAGACCTCGTTCCGTGGCAGTGGCCCGCGGATGCGGCTCGTCGAACGGTTGACGCGGATCGACGCGGACACCCTGCTCTACGAATACACCGTCGACGATCCCGAGACGTTCGAGCGCGGTTGGTCCGTAGCGATGCCGATGCTGCTTGCTGAGGCTCCGCTCTTCGAATACGCGTGTCACGAAGGCAACTACGGCATGGAGGGAATCCTCGCAGGCCATCGCGCGGACGAACGCAAGGCCGCCGGCGCTGCGCGGTAAAACCCCGAGCGCGAATCGAGGGAGGGGCGCATGCGGAACGTTATCGCGATCGTAGCCTTGGTCGTGGGCACCGGCGTCGCTGGCGTCTCGGCCCAATCGCCGCATCAGATCGCCGCCGATGGCGGCGACATCGTCATCACCCCCATTGTGCACGCGAGTGTCCAAGTCGAGCACGCGGGCCGAGTGATTCACGTCGACCCTTGGAGCAGCGGTGACCTTTCTCACGCCGCGCTCGCCGACCTCATCCTCGTCACCGATGATCCCGGGCACCACCTGGATCCGGCCGCCATCGAGCGGTTGCGAAAGCCAGGCGCGCCGGTGGTCGTCACCGCGGCCGGACATGGGAAGGTGCCGGAGGCGATCGTACTTGGCAACGGCGAGCGCCGTGTGTTCGACGGCATCCCGGTGGAAGCCATCCCGGCGTACGACATGACGCCGGGGAGTCCGCTCCATCCGAAAGGCGACGCGAACGGCTACGTCGTCACCCTCGGGGGTCGGCGGCTTTATTTCGCTGGCGTCACAGAGTGCGTTCCTGAGATCCAGGCACTGCGCGACATCGATGTGGCTTTCTTGCCGATGAACCTGCCGGTCGATCGGATGCGCCCGATTCCCGTCGCCGAATGTATCAGGACGTTTGCACCGAAGGTGGTCTACCTCTACCACTACGACAATCGGTACGCGCGATGGCTCCAGAATCCGCAGGGTCCTGGCCCGGAAGGCGCTCAAGACACCGCGGCCACGCTTGAGGCGTTCAAGAACGCGATCGTCGACCTCCCGGTCGAGTTCCGCGACGGCCCTTGGTATCCCACCGTGTCGGCGCGGTGAGGGTAGGACCTGTCTGGCGGCGTTCGTTTCCTCTCGAGGTTGCGATATTTAAATAGTCTGGTTTGGCGACGCCTTAGGGCGCCGATGTCGGTAGGTGTACGAGGTAGCTTGACCCATCACGGTTGAGCCAGACACGGACGTAGTCGCCCTCCCGTAGTGCGTCGACTTGGACCTGATTGCGTGGTGCCGAGGACGTGGCCACTTCTTCAAGCTCGGAATCCGGCACGACGGTGGCCAACGCCCGGCCGGCAATGGATCCATCCTCTTCGTGAAGGAACTCGATCCAACGCGTGGTCGTGGACGGCTCTTGGTCGACGACCGGCGCCGATTCGTCTGTGAGCCGTACGCGGTAAGGAGCCGGCTCGAGCGGCTCGCCCGTCGCGTACGCTCGGAGCGGTAAGTCGAAGCCCCCGCCGGCTGCGCGGGTTGCCGCGGCCTCGACGGCTGCTTCTTGGGCGACGGCTATTGCCGCCAAGGAAACCCCGATGTCGCGTGCGGCGGTTAGAGCTGACTGAGCGCGTTGATGAGCGCCTGCGTATTCTCCAGCCTGAAGGTCCGATTCCACGGCCGCGAGTGACGACTCCGCATCCTCAACGTCTGATCGCAGTCCGTCGACGTCTTCGTCAGCCAGTTCGTCGATGGCCGGTCTCGCGTCGTCAAGTGCGGCTTCGGCATCGGCGATGCGCCTGCGAGTCTCGGTCTGGAGGCGAACCTTTTCCGCCTCAACAGCCGCATCGACGGTGTCAGCGGTTGCCTCCACCTCGGCGGCAAGCTGGGTAACCCGATCGTAGGACCGGGCAAGTGCGAACCGGTCGTTCTGCGCCCGCAGCTCGGCATCGAGTCTTCCGACCGTTTCGCGGGCTGCAGCGTATTCTCCAGGCGCATAGGCTTGGCCTTCGCCGGCCACGGCCTCAACTTGCGCTCGGGCCGCGTCTACGGTCGCCGTGGGGACCTCCGCGCAGGCGCTGGCAAGCGTGACGAGACTCAAGATGCTGAGCCCCGAGAGGCTGTGCTCTCTAATGATCTTCATCCTCATATGATCGCACACTGGCGCTGTCGTGATCGAGACTCGCGGCCGGCGCACATGATGGTATCTGCACGCCGTTTGTCATATCAGCGCCGTGGGTGCATCGGTCGACCCTAGCCGGACCGGCTGACACGGGGGTTAGTCGTCGACGACGGCGATCCCCTCGATTTCCAGGAGCGCCTCGGTCGCGAAGAGCGACTGAATGCCGAGGAGCGTCGCGGCCGGGACCCTCGCGTCTGGGAACCCATGTCGCTTACGTGCCGCATCGAGCACCTCGAAATCACCCAGGGTGTAGCGCGGCATGTAGATGACGATCTTCAGTAGGTCCTCCGGTGATGCGCCGGCCGCTTCGAGACGCCGTTTGAGGTTCGCATAGACCTGGTCGGCCTGGACCTCGAGGGTGTCGCCCGGTCGCCCCACCTGTCCTGACACCTGAACGACCTTCTGGCCTGAGCCTCTTGCGGTCACCACCTGCGTGAAACCGGTTGCCGGGTCGATGAACTCGCGCTCGACCGGCCCGCCATCGACGCCGACGACGGCGATCGCGTCGATCTCAATCTTGAACCGATCGCTCACGAGCGCCGGGATCCCGAGCAGTGTGCTCGCCGGCATGTCGCTTTGGGTCAGTGACTGGTCGCGCCCCGCGCGATACGCCGCAAGGTCGGTCGTGGGATCGAAGTCGACGACGTAGGTCGTCGCCTTCACCATGTCGGCGAATGAGGCCCCGGCGCGCTCGAGCTGCTGGCCGACACGTCCCCATACCGACGCGGTCTGGGCCGCGAGATCGTCACCCTCGCCGACCTGTCCGGCGACATAGACAGTCTTGACCCCGTGCGCCGTCACGGCGACCGCGCCACTGAAGCCATTCGAGGGTGCGTAGCGCTCGATTTCAAGCCCGACGCCCGGCTCAGCGACCACGGCAGTGACCTCGATCTCGACGCGCAACGCGGGCGCGAACAGCTCGCGGACCCCGATCATGGTGCTGGCGGGCCAGTGTCCCTCTGGGAACGTCGCCAGTCGGGCCTCTGCGATCATGCTGTACTGATCCGGTTCGAAATCCTTAACGAAGATCCGGACCTTGACGACGTCCTCGGTGGTCGCTCCCGCCTGCCCGAGTCGGCGTACGACGCCCGCGAACGCGGACTCGACATGCGCTTTCAGATCGTCGCCCTGGCCGACCTGGCCGGAGACGTGGATCGTCTTGACGCCGCGGTCCGTCGAGGTGACGACCTGTGTGAAACCGGTCGCGATGTCGATGTGCTCTACCTGTGCGATGGCCATGCCAGTGCAGACGTTTACCATTGCGCCGACAGTGATCGCGGCCCAGGCTCCGTGCCTCATGGGTGCTTCTCCCTTCGTCAATCGCGCACGACCACCGTCACGCGCACGGCCGCCGCGCGACGAACATCTCGCGCCGGCCTAACTCCGCGTCCGAGTGAACCAGTGGAACGCACCTCGCGTTGGTGAATCCGACGTTGTCCAGTAATCCGAGCCGTCGCTCTCGGGAGAACATCCCTCCGAGATGGCAGTCGTGCACGACCCGGACGGTTCCGTCACGCTCACGGAGCAGATAGGCGTAGTCCGACCGGTAGATCCCGTCGTATGGATCGGGATCCCAGTCCCACTCGAGATAGCGCAGACCGCGGGGCACCCCGGGCGCCCCGTCGGGCAAGACCTCGTCGTGGCCCCCGCAATCCGAGCTCGGTCGAAACGTCGCGATTACGTCGTCCGGCGCGAAGAGCACAGCGGCTCCCGGACGGCAGTGCACCCACGCGGTCTCCATGGCCTGCTGGAGATCGGCTTCGGTCGCCATATAGGAGACGGTGTCATGAACGAACACGGCGTCGAATGTCCGGTCGAGACGCAGCGTCCGCATGTCACCGAGGTGGTGTTCGCATTCCGGGTTGAGCGCGCGACTCACGGCGAGCATGCCCGGCGAGACATCGGTGAGCACGAGGCGGTCGAAGCGAGCCTTCATGCGGATCGCGTTGTTGCCGCCGCCGCAGCCGAGCTCGAGCAACGATATGAGAGCGCCCTCGCACGCCTCCTGAAGGAGATCGGCGTAGATTCCGGCCTCCTCGGCGTAGTCGTCCGGGGCCGAGAGCAGGGGCCACCACTCCGCGAGGTCGGTGTACATTAGCGACGGTACACCGGTGGTCGGGGCGGCGGCGCGGTCGGCATGCATGAGAGTCGCGTGTATTGTACAGGTCTCGCGCGAACGATTCGTGCGGCGTCGAGGGACCTGAGGGAGAGAGCCATGGGTGTCAGCGCGCGCCTCGTGAGTGTGTCGTTCATCTCGGTCAGTCTTGGGATCGCCGCATCCGTGCACGCCCAATCGTGGTCGCCGCCGTCGGACGCAGAGCGGTGTCCCAGCAAGTGGGGAGCCGGAGACCAGCGCGGCGCCGCGAACCATATGGGTACGGAGACCGTGCTCCGAGCCGCAATGCTGATTCGCACCGGCACGGTGATCGAACTGGGACGCGTGCTGTCGGGATCGATGCCGCTGGCCGATCGTCACTACGACGCCTACATGAAGCCGACCCGCATGAATCCCGGGTCGAACCGGCGCGGCTCGAACGAGGAGGTGATCGTTGCCGAAATGGGTCAGGTGGGCACCCAATTCGACGGCTTCACGCACCAGACCATCGGTGACAGCCTATACAACTGCCACGACCTGAACGAGGTGATGACGCGAACAGGCTTCACCCAACTTGGTGTGGAGGGCGTTGGCACGCTCATGACACGGGGAGTCCTCATCGACGTAGCTGCCCTCAAGGCGGTGGCAATGCTTCCGGATCGCTACGAAATCACGGTGGCAGACTTGGAGCAGGCGCTCGAGCAGCAGCAGACCCGGCTGGAGGCGGGCGATGCCGTGCTCATCCATACGGGATGGGGCCGACTCTGGGACGAGGCGCCTGAGCGCTTCTCCGCAAGTGGCCCTGGCATCGGCGTTGAGGCCGCTGAGTGGCTCGTTGCCCGCGACCCGATGCTGATCGGCGCTGACAACGTACCCGTGGAGGTAATGCCGAATCCCGATCCCGACGTGTCGCTCCCGGTCCATCAGATCATGCTGGTGGTCAACGGCATCCACCTGGTGGAGCGGATGAAACTGGATGAACTCGCGGCAGCACAGGTCCATGAATTCGCGTTCGTCGTGCAACCGCTGAAGCTCCAGGGGGCGACTGGGTCGACCGTAGCTCCGGTCGCGATCTTCTAGCTGACCACCGTAGGTGGTGGCGGGGTCGCGCGAAAGCGGGTACCATTGCCACACATTGGAGGAGCACAGATGGTGGACAAGAGACTTCTTGGTGCGGGCCTGCTGCTGACCCTGGCGGCGTCGAGTGCCGCCGGAGCACAGGAACTGAGCGAGGGCGATGTCGCGCCGGCGTTCAACCTGGCTGGTAGCGACGGTCAGACCCACCGGTTGGCGGACTACGAAGGACGGGCCGTGGTACTGGCCTGGTTCCCCAAGGCGTTCACTGGTGGTTGAACGGCCGAATGCAAGTCGCTGCGTGAGTACAGCGACCAGCTTCAGTCCTACGACATCGCCTACTTCATGGTGAGCGTGGACGATCCGGACACGAATCGCGCGTTCGCAGAATCTCTCGATGCGGACTTCCCGATCCTCAGCGACCCGTCGAAGGAGACCGCGACGGCGTACGGGGTGCTGCGGGACTTCGGTCCGCGAATCGGCTCGGTGGCGCAGCGCTGGACCGTCTACATCGGCGGCGATGGCCGGATCCTTAAGCTCGACAAGGAAGTGAGCCCATCGACGGCCGGTGAGGACGTTGTCACGACGCTCGCCGCGCTCAACATACCAAAGCGGTAGGACCGAGCGGCAAACTGTGCGGCCGTGAGCCCGAAGCCGTGAACGCTCGGGCCGTCAGAGTGCGAACTCAGTCGTAGTACGCCGGCGCCATGCTAAGTCCCTCGAAGAGCGCCAGGTCGTGTTCGATCCAGAACGTCGCGCCTCTGTCTGTTACGAACGATTCGATGCGCTCCATCGACGCGAGGGTCATGTCGGCGTCCACGTTGAAGACGGGCACGCGTCGCTCCTCGCGGCTGATGCGAAAGTGGTAGAGGTCGCCGGATAGTACCAGGGGACCCGTGTCCGCGAGGTCGAGAAACAGGACCTGGTGCCCTGGCGTGTGCCCTGGAGCCGAAAGGATTTGCACGCGGCCGTCTCCGAACACGTCGTGGTCGCCGGTTAGGAGGATGCGGTCGGCGTCACGGAGGTTGTCATAGAGCTCCGGCTGTGCCGCCGGTGTGGTGACCGGATCAGCGAACATCGCCTCGTATTCTGGCTCCTGCACGAGCCACGTCGCACCGGTGACTTCGTTGGCGATCCCGACGTGGTCGAAATGCATGTGTGAAAATGCGACGTAATCGAGCGATCCAAGATCAAAGCCAAGATCGAGATCGGCCAACTGATCGGCAAGCGTGCGGTCCATTCGCGCATTGTCCTGCCACCCAGCAGCCTCGGCGGTCGATGACGGCAGTCCGCCATCCCACAGCATCCGGCCGTTAGGATGCTCGACGACGTAGCAGGGGGCGATTAACTCACGGACGTCGGTTTCGTCGTCCTCGATGCTGAAGCCAGCAACGCTCTCGAATCTGAGACGTCCGCAATCGAAAAGATAGAGCTTGAGCGAGGAGTCCGCCGCGAGCTCGGGATCCGGGGGCGGCGCCAGGTCGGCCGAGGAATCCATGGTCCCGCCACCGCAACCGGTGAGCGAGAAGAGGGCGACGACGAGGCATTGGAACGGTTTCTTCATTGATCTGCAGGCCACCTTTCATCCGAATGGTACCCGAAACAGCGCACCCCCCGCGGTCCCTCCGCGCACCCGATCGCCAGCGGCGCGCAGATGTTCACAGCGCGGTCAGGTCATATGAAACAGCTCTGCGAAGCACGTCCTTGGGTGTGAACGGCCACTGGCAGCCCTAACAACATGGCGACGAGCCACGCGAAAGCCGGCACTTGGCGTGCGGGAGCACCCCCTAGAAGGGAGTTCATCGCCGGACCAGCCTCAGAGCCGGCCACCACGGCGACCGGCCCGGAGGAACAGACACGCCCTCAAAGATGACCGGCCACGCCGTCATGGGTAGGCATGGTCAACCAGTTCCTCGCTGAGATCCCAGAGCCGTCGAGCAATCGTCGGGTCGCACGCGTGTGCAGCGGGCGACCGTTCGCGGCTGCTGTCGTAGTACCGTCCGGACAGACCTTCGACGTCGGGTGAGGACGCGAGGTAGATAGAGGTCTCTGCCCCTTTCTCGGGCGATTGCATGAACAGACCGGCGAGGCCCATGGCAAGGCCAAGGCCGACGCCCAGCTCGCGAGCCAGGTTGGTGCGGATCACGCCGGGATGCAGGCTGTTGGCGGTGATCCCGCTGCGGTCGAGCCGGCGTGCGAGCTCCTGTGTCCACAGAATGTTCGCGGTTTTCGACCGGCTATAGACACGCATCGTGCCGTAATCGCGCTCGCTCTGCAGATCATCAAGATCGAGAGGCCCGGCGCGGTGGGCCTCGGAGGCCACGGTGACGATGCGAGCACGATCGGCCGCGCGCAGTACCGGGAGCAGAAGTCCGGTGAGAAGGAAATAGCCGAGGTGATTCACGGCGAAGGTGGCCTCGTACCCATCGGCAGTGAGCGTTCGACGTCGCGCGAGCGTGCCGGCGTTGTTCACCAGGACATCCAGCCGGTCGACACGAGTTTGCACGTCGTCAGCCAGCGCTCGGATCCCGGCAAGCGACGAGAAATCAGCCTCGATCATCTGGGCGCGCCCATCGCCGGCGGCGTGGACGGCCGCTACTGCCTCGGCGCAGCGCGCGGGCGTCCGGCCGACGATGAGCAACTGGGCGCCCTGCTTAGCCAGACCCACCGCGGTGGCGCGGCCAATGCCTGAGCTCGCGCCTGTGACGAGCACGATCTTTCCGTCCATATTCATTCACCCGCCGTCAGATTGGTCCGGAGCCCTGAGTGTCCGATTCGTCGCGCTCGGCGCGCGCAAGCATGACATGCATGGCGGCGGGAATTTTGTTGACCGTGACGTGTGGCGCCGCAAAGCTGAACTGGTGCGATGCGTCGGCGACTTACGCCGACCTGTCAAGATCGAGCATGACTTGGTCGTGCCTGTCGCTTCAGGGGATGTCCCGGCGAGCCGTGTCACCGCGTCCCTGCCAGCACGCATCAGCACCACGTGGTGAGAGAACGGATCGGAGAGCGTCGCGTCACGCATCGCGGAATCGTACGCAGCGGAAGGGGAGTCGCGTGTATTCTAGCCGGAGGTCGGACGGCACGTAATCGGTGGGCGTCCGGCGGTGCGACCTTGATTTCCGCGGCGCGATGGCGGGCGATGGAGGCGGGCGCTCGGGATGTCGAGGCCGCTCGTAGAGAGGTGTAGATGTGAGGCAGGTGGCGTGTGTGGTCGGGGCGCTCTTGCTGATTTCGGCGGCGTCCGGTGCGCAGACTCGCGGTGTCCCCGATACGCCGTCGGTGCCGAATTTGAGCGGGTATTGGGCGTACCGTACCACCACCCCGCTCCAGCGCCCCGAGGCTTTTGCCGGCAAGCCGGTGCTGACACCAGAGGAAGAAGCCGCATATCTCGAACGACGCCACGCTTCCATCGGTCGTGAGCGCGATCTACAGCTTAACGCCGATTGGTGGGAACCCGGCGGGCTAACGAACGGTCGGACGTCGCTGATCGTGGATCCGCCGGACGGTCGTATTCCTCCGTTGACCACGGCAGCCCAGGGGCGGGTACGCAGGTTGGCCGTCCCGCTTCGAGAGCGTATCGCGGATGGCCCCGAGGATCGCGAGCGCTACGAGCGCTGCATCATGGGACGTACCATCCCGATGATGGCGGCGGCCCCGGCCCGGCTCGCGCAAATCTTCCAGACTCCGGACCACGTCGCCATCCTCCATGAGCAGAAATCAGAGCTTCGCATCATCCTGCTCGGCGGCAGGCCCGCCCCGGCCGAGATGGTTCGGCAGTGGCAGGGGCATTCGCGTGGCCACTGGGACGGCGAAACCCTAGTCGTCGAAATCACCGGCTTCAACGGCCGGTGGACACTCCAGGGCGCCGGCCCGGATGTGCGGTTCGTTGAGCGCTTTTCCGTGGACGATGGTGACACGCTGCGTTACGAGGTCACGGTCGATGACCCGGCATCGTTTGCCGGACCTTGGACTGTGCAGTTCCCGCTCACGCGAGCCGTGGGGCCGGTCTACGAGAACGCGTGCCACGAGGGCAATCGCAGCATGCCGCTCATTCTCAGAGGGGCCCGCGCGGCGGACGCGGCTACGACGTCACGCTGACTTTCGCGTGGGTAGAGTACTCAAACCGGATCAGCAACCGCGACAAGGGGAGTGAATTGATGGGTGCACGAGACGACAAGATCGATCGGCGGGCCTTGCTCAAGCTGCTCGGGACCGCTGGCGCGTCAGCCTCCGTACTGTCGGGCGCCGGCGGACGGCGGTTCGATGGGTCGGCGACAGTCTCGGCCGCAGCCGCTGCGCAGACCGACATCGAACCTTTCGAGATTCGGGTCAGTGACGCCGAGCTCGACGATCTGCACCGCCGGCTGAGTAACGTGCGCTGGCCCCCGGACCCGCCCGGAGATCCCTGGGCGCTAGGCACGGACCGAGCATACCTGGAAGAGCTTATCGCTTACTGGCGGGACGACTACGACTGGCGCGTGCACGAGGCGGCACTCAATACCTTCGACCATTACACGACGACCATCGAGGGGCAGCGCATCCATTTCGTTCACCAGCGGGGTGGCGGGTCGACGCTGCCGCTCCTGATGAGTCACGGATGGCCCGGCACCATCTGGGAGATGCTGCCGTCGGTCCGCAGACTGAGTGATCCCGCCGCGCACGGCGGCGCAGCGTCTGATGCATTCGACGTCGTCGTACCGTCGATCCCGGGCTTTGGCTTTTCCGGTGAGCCGGCGGAGGGGACGGATATCGCCCGGACCGCCGAGCTCTGGGTGGCCCTGATGGAGAAGCTGGGATACGAGCGCTTTGGCGCCTATGGCAGCGACTGGGGAGCCGGCATCACGCGCGCGCTGGGTGCCAGGTTCGCGGACCGGGTCGTTGGTGTCCACACGCCGGGAGCGCCCCGTCGCGCGCAGCGTGAGCCTCAGACCGATGCCGAGAGGGATTACCTTGCAAGCACGGAGCTGTGGTCCGTCGAGGAGACGGGCTACCAGCGCATCCAGGGTACGAAACCGCAGACGCTGGCCTACGGACTGACGGATTCGCCAGCCGGAGTTGCCGCGTGGATTACCGAGAAGCTTCGCTCCTGGAGCGACTGTGGCGGGGACGTGGAAACGCGGTTCAGTAAGGACCAGATCCTGACGCTGGTGTCGATCTACTGGCACACGCGGACCATCGGCACCAGCGTGCGCTACTACCACGCGAACGGACTCGGGAGTTCGCGGCCGAGGCGATCGGCGGGGCCGGTGACCGTGCCGCAGGGCTACGCCGATTTCCCGGGGATTTTCTCGCGCTCCCGGCCACCTCGGTCGTTCATCGAGGAACCGCCCTCAAACGTCCACTGGACGCGGTTTGAAACCGGAGGCCATTTCCCGGCGATTGAGGAGCCGGAGTTGCTGGCGGGCGATCTGCGGACGTTCTTCCGTCCGCTCCGGTCGGCGTAGGGCGCGGATCGGCTAGCCGGTGATTGACCAGTGGATGCAAGCACGAATACAAACGACGCAGACACGGACGCCGACGACGTAAGCCCGGGCCGAGGCAACCGGGGGGCGAAGGCCGGCGTTGTGCTCATGGCGATCGGAATGGGACTCTGGGTGGCGCTACTGCTCGTCCCGTTCCTGTCGCTGAGCGTGGCGGCAAGGGCGGGAATCGCCGGTGGACTGGTCATCGTTGCAGAGGTGGTGTTCTGGGTGGGAGCCGTGTTGGCGGGACCCACTGCAGCGCGACGGATGCGATCGTGGTGGCGCCGCAGCAACACGGCATCACCGCCTGGACAGTGAAGGCACTGACCACCATCGAAACCGTACGACCTCCTCTGTGATGCATCGGTTCTCTCACGGGGTGATATGGTGAAGCGGAATCGGAGGGGATGATGAGAAATGGTCGACTGATGCGTGATTCACTACTCTTGGCGCTCGTGGCGTTCCTGGTCAGCTGCGCGCCGACGGCCGAGGAGACCTCGGAGCCGATGACGGATGCCGAGACGGCGGCCGAGGCCGCGGCGAACGCGTACACCCCGCCGGACGTGACCCCGGAGTCACGCGAGCTTGGGCAGGCCGACATCGAGCGGATGATGACGGAGTTGTCAAACTGGGGGCGCTGGGGCCCAGATGACCAGTTGGGCGCTGCCAACCTGATTACGCCAGCCAAGCGGATGGAAGCTCTCTCGCTCGTCACTGAGGGTGTCACCGTCTCGCTGGCGCATCGCCTCATCACGACCGAGGAGGAGGACGTCCCGCAGCCGTTCACGCACAGGATGTTAGGCGTGCCCGATGCGGCCGCGGAGCCTCCCTTGATGGGCGGGGTCATGGACAACTACGGCGTGACCTATCACGGCTACTCGCACAGCCACATCGACGCGCTATGTCACATTCTCTTCAAGGGCCAGATGTACAACGGCGTGTCGCAAGACACCATCACAGAGGCGGGGTGTTCGAACGCGTCGATCGATAACCTGCAGGGGGGCATCGTGACCCGCGGCGTTCTGTTCGACATCCCGCGCTTGAAGGGCGTGCCGTACCTGGAGCCGGGGACGCCGATCTACCAAGAGGATCTCGACGCGTGGGAGGAGATGGCCGGTGTCACGGTCCGGCCTGGCGACGTGATCTTCATACGGACCGGCCGGTGGGCGCGGCGCGCGGAGATGGGTCCGTGGGCTATAGCCGAGGAAGCGGCGGGCCTGCATGCGTCGACCATGCCGTGGGTGAAGGCGCGCGATGTCGCGCTCATCGGCAGCGACGCCGCACTGGACGTCTCGCCGTCCCAGGTCGAAGGGGTGGCGCTCCCGGTCCATATCCTGACCATCGTGGCGATGGGGGTGGACCTCTTCGACAACCAGGATCTCGAAGCGCTTGCCGAAACAGCCGCTGACCTGAATCGATGGGAGTTCATGCTGATGGCGGCCCCGCTCGCGGTAGAGGGTGGGACCGGCTCGCCGCTGAACGCGCTCGCGCTCTTTTGAGCTCTGCCTAGGTGTGACGTTGCGTTGCCCATGTAGGGCAGGCCTTAGCAGGGGCTGAAGGTCTGCGCTACAGATGTTAAGCAAGTAAGCTGCGCGGTGAGACGGGGAACCCGGCGAGGACGGAACGCGCCCGCGCCACCCGAGCGGTGGCGCGGGGTGTCTCGGAATCAGTTTGACAGTAACTGGCCCTTGAGCCAGGAGAGGAGTGCCGGCTGCAGGTCGGGATTCTTCTCGAACATCGGCAACCCGTGCTCTGTCCCGCCGTAGATCTTGGCCATCGACTTCGGGTGCTTCGAGCCGTCGACCGCGCCCTTCAGCGCATCGCTGACTCCGGGGGTGATCGTGTCGCCCGTTGCCGCGGCGGCGAACACTCCCAAGTCCGGCGTGCTCGCGATGTGGGCGACTGCTGCTTCACTCGGCGGGCCGGAGAGCAGCATCAGCGTCGTGATGCCGTCGTGACGCGAGGCGAGGTCTGCCGTCAGCATCGCTCCGCAACTGGCGCCACCGACCGCGACGCGCGAGTCGTCTACGCCTGCCTGGCTGGTCAAGTACTCGTAGGCCATGTCCAGGTCGGCTGGTGACTTCATCATCAGGTTCTGGAATCCGGCGCTGCTCAGCGGTTCGCCGCCGCTGTCCCCGAAGCCACGAAGGTCCATTGTCAGCACGTGGACACCGGCCTGCACGAGGCTGGACGAGATGTCCTTCCACGAGTGACGGTCCATATTGCACTGATGAATCAGGAGCATGGCCGGGCCGAAGACGAAGCTTCCCCCGGGGCGGCTGGGGGAGGTGTACGTGGCCTTGAGGGTCGTTCCATCGGCGGCCTCGAGGTCAACGTCCTTGGATTGCGCCAACGCCGGGGCGGCCACCATGACGGCGAGAATCAGTGCGACGACGAACGTGATGCGCTTCATATGCCGAACCTCCTTGGGGTCGCACGCGTGAATCCGAATCACCAAACGACCCTACATGTTGACACAGAACCCTTGTACAATGCTCTGAACGCTGAGGATCTATGGCAGGGCTGGAGTATGGTTCGTCCACGGGAGAGTCGCCAGATGAAAGACGGGGTCGGAGAGGTGTTGGTTGTCGGGGCGTTATCGTGTGCGCTCCTCGTGCTCGGCGGCGGCGCGGTCAGCGCGCAGACCGATGAATTCCCGCGGGCATGGGACGATAATCCGGACCTGAACGGGATCTGGCAGGCGATCGGAACGGCGCATTGGAACCTTGAGGATCACCCAGCGAGCGCCGGGCATCCGGACCTCGGTGCGATCGGGGCCGTGCCTCCGGGCCAGGGCGTCGTCGAGGGCGGCGAGATTCCCTATCAAGCATGGGCGCGCGAGCAAAGGCAGCAGAACTTCGAGAATCGGCTCACCGAGGACCCGGAGGCCAAGTGTTTCATGCCCGGGGTGCCGCGCGCGACGTATCTTCCATATCCGTTCCAGATCATCCAGGGTGATCGCAAGATCATGATCGTCTACGGGGTCGCGGAGGCTAACCGAACGATCCACATGGACAAGGACAACCCCGAGGCACCACCGCTCGATACCTGGATGGGACGTTCGCATGGCCGGTGGGACGGGGACACGCTGGTCGTCGATGCCGTCGGCTTCACGGGGCAGGCCTGGTTCGATCGCGCCGGCAACTTCGCGAGCGCGGCGCTCCGCGTCGAGGAGCGTTACACGCCGATGGGACCGAACGCGCTGACCTACGAAGCGACGATCGAGGACTCCACCGTGTTCACCCGCCCTTGGAAGATCAGTATGCCGCTCTACCGGCGGCTCGAAACGAACGCACGCGTGCTGGAATTCAAGTGCGTTGAGTTCTCCGAAGATCTGTTGTACGGCCACCTGCGCAGGGAGCCGACGAGATAACCCACTGGCTGAGGGATGACGTCATGATACGGACACAGGTTGCAGTGACGCTCGTTGCGGGAGTGGCGGTTGTCGCCATGGCGCCCGTGGCCGCGACCGCTGCCGAGGCGGACTACCACCACGTGCACATCACCACGTCTAGTCCGCCGGAGGGCGTCCGGTGGTACACGGAGCACCTGGAATGTCAGCCGGTGGCCGATCGGAACGACGCCGCCGATTGCGACGGCGTCGAGGTCGTCTTCGTGCCGCAGCCAACTATGGGCAGCACGCAGGGGACCGGGGTGAACCACATCGGCTTCTCGTTCCCTGACCTGACAGCAAAGATGGGCGAGCTCGAGGCGGTTGGCGTGCGCGGCTCGGGTGTGCGGCTCCAGCGCTTTGAAGATGGATCGGCGCTGCGCGACATCCCTGGCCTGTTCAAGATCGGTTTTATCTTCGACCCGTGGGGTACCCGCATCGAACTGGTCGAGGATGAGGAGTTCCTCGGCTTCCATCACATTCATCTGAGTGCGACGGATCCCGACGCCACGCTCGCCTGGTATCGCGACAACGTGGGCGGGGTGCCCGCCAGTCTCCGCGGGCGGTTGGATGGGCTGTTGTTCGACGACGTCTGGCTGCTCGTGTCTCCCCATCCGGAGGGCGTCCCGGCGACGACCGAAGGGCGGGCCATCGATCACCTCGGGTTCGTCGTCTCCGATCTGGACTCCGCTGCCGCTGAGATGCGCCGGAACGGCCTCGCCTTCCAGCAAGAGCCTGTGGTGCCCGCCAATGGCCGGAGTTCGGCGAAGCAGGCGTTTCTGATCGGGCCGGATAACGTGCGCCTTGAGGTCGTCGAGACAGGGTTTGCTGGCGTCGCGGCCGAGATCGCACCGGCGGAGCTGACGAGTGATGCGAGCGAGCCCTACGACGCGCCGCGCGCGCCCTGGGGCGAACCCGATCTACAGGGTGTCTGGACCGGCAACTCCTCGCATGGGATCCCGCTCGAACGGCCTCTCGACGCGGCGGAGATCGAGGCACTCACCCCAGAGGAAGCTATCGCGCGCCGGGAGCGCGGGACGTTGGGCAGCATCTGGGGCTACGAGCGGGAATGGCGCGATACGACGCTGGGCTACGTGAAGACCGCGCCCTCGACCCAGGTGGCGATGGTCATCGATCCGTCGGATGGGCGTGTCCCGCCGATGACGGCCAGGGGTGAGGAACTGGTCCAAGCCAGGGCAGAGCGCCGAGGGTATACGAACAGCAACGTCGCGGGTCCGGAGGAGATCACCCCGTACGTCCGCTGCATCACCCGCGGTCTGCCGGGGTTGATGATGCCCTCCATCTACAACAACGGGCTCCAGATCTATCAGGGACCTGGGTATGTCACGATTCAGAAGGAGATGATTCATGAGACGCGGATCATCCCCACTGAGCCGCGTGCGCAGGTCGGAGCGGGTCTCAAGACCTGGTTAGGCGATCCGCAGGGGCGATGGGAGGGCGACACGCTGGTCGTCGAAACGTCGAACTTCAACGGTCGGGCTCCGTATAGAAGCTCGACAGACGATCTGACACTGACGGAGCGGTTTACGCGCGTTGGACCCACGGTCCTCGAGTATCAGTTCACCGTCGACGACCCCAACGTCTGGACGAGGCCCTGGACCGGCATGTTCAGATTCGACCTCGACGACGAGCAATACGAGCTGGTCGAATACGCCTGTCACGAAGGCAACTATGGGATGACGAATATCCTGAGCGCGGCGCGAGCGCGCGACAGGGAGGCCGCTGAGGCCGGGAGATAGCAGGGTGACTCGAATGCGTAGCACTTTCGCCATTACGATCGCCGGGGTGTGCCTCGGGGCTTTCATTGCGGCAGCGCCGGTTGTCGCGCATCATGCGTTCTCGGCCGAGTTCGACGCCACCAAGCCCGTTCGGCTGCGCGGCAAGATCACGAAGATGGAGTGGATTAATCCGCACGCCTGGATGCACATCGAGGTGACAGGCGACGACGGCACGGTCGAGAGCTGGATGATCGAAGCAGGACCTCCAGGCGCCCTCGTTCGACGGGGTTGGCGCAAGGACTCGGTCACGCCAGGAATCGAGGTACTTGTTGAGGGCTACCAGGCGATCGACGGCGCGCTGAGAGCCAACGGTCGGGACGTCACCTTCCCGGACGGGACGCGGCTGTTCGCCGGGTCGTCGGGGACCGGTGCTCCGCGCGACGGCCGAGATCCAACGGAACGACGCTAGCGTCCATTGCCGCCGTGCGTGGTCGGGCCTGACCACCACACTCACACGGACACTGGCCGCCCGTTGCTCAACGCGAGGGGTTTCCGAATTCGGGAAGTTCGCCTGTGCTGCAAACGTAGCGCGGGCCTTTCGGACCACAATCTTGGATCGGGAATTCCGGCGCATTAAGGCGCGGGTAGTTTAAGCCTGCCGACCAGGCTAAAACCTAACCCTACGGTGGCCAACACGTGAGCTCCGGGGTTAGACGGGTATGTCGAGCTGTTCCCGGAGGTGGCGGATGCGCTCCACCGTCGGGGGGTGTGTCGAAAAATAGACGCCAAGTCCGCCACGGTCGGGCCCGCATTCGATGGCCTGGAACCGTTGGAGGATGCGGATCGCCGCGGATGGGTCGAAGCCCGCGGCGCGCATGAGGAACCCCCCGAGCTCGTCGGCTTCGAACTCATTGTCGCGCGAGTACGCGCGTTCCAGCCACTGGCGGCCGACCTTTCGGATCCAGGGCGCGAGTGTACGCGCCGCCGGAGAGGCGAGCGACGCGGCCGACATAGCGGTCTGGGTGAGCAGCCGATCGATCGCGTGGCGGCGGATGACGTGGGCCATCTCGTGTGCGATGGCGAACGCCAGTTCATCGCGATCGTGGTCGCAGAGCTCGACGAGCGCGGGCGCGACGAAGATAAACCCACCAGGTAGTGCGAACGCCGTGGGTTGCGGGTCGGATACGATCGTGACACGAAATCGGTGCGCCTCGGTGCGCACACAGCGAGCGAGCGACTCGGTTATCCCGTCGATCCACGTTTGGAGCTCTGGGTCAGGGTGGGTGGGCGCCTGTTCGAGGACGACCGATGCCAGATTTCGGCCCACACCGTGCTCTGCGCGAATCGCGTCCTCTTCGCTGCCGGCAACGGACGTCCACAACCACTTGGCCTTACGAAACTGGATGCCCGCCTGCCGACCGAGGTCGTAGAAACTTCCGCGCATGTTCGTCAGTCTACCAGCCTGACCCCGGTCGAGGTGTTCGGTTGGGCCTCGACCATCGTTTCTATGTATGAGGGAACGAACACTGCACATCACAGAATGCGACGTTTGCGGCGTCACGGCGATCGAGCTCCGGCCAGGTCTACGGCCACGGTGCGCCTTTTGACGGCGCACGGACGATCGCTATAATCGCCGCCGACCGACCAGCCCACAGTAGACCGATCTCACGTCGCACAGATGCCATGACCAGGACAGACCTCGATCGTATGCCGCCGCTGCAGGATCACGCGATGACCGGTGAGCAGCGAGCGGCCGTTGAGGAGTTCAAGGCGGTCCGTGAGACCACCCGTTTCGATGGCCCATTCGTACCGCTGCTGAGGAGTCCGGAACTGTTGAGTCGCACCCGCAACGTGGGCGATTATGTGAGGTTCAAGAGTGTGCTGCCGCCACGTCTGAGCGAGCTCGTCATTCTGATCACTGCGCGGCATTGGACACAGCAATACGAATGGGCGTTCCATTCGGAGATTGCGGCCCAGGCCGGGCTCAGCCACGAGATCATCTCGGCCGTGGCCGACGGCCGGCGCCCAGCAGCTCTGGCGGCGGACGAGGCCAGTGTGTATGAGTTCTGCACCGAGTTGCTGTGGACGCACGGTGTGAGCGACTCGACTTATGCGGACCTTCGCGCGCTCTACGAGGAGAAGGGCGTTATCGATACGATAGGGATTATTGGCTATTACTCGCTTCTAGCCATGGTCATGAACACGGCACGGACGCCGCTCGACGACGGGATCTCGCCCCCACTCCCCACGATTCCCCGCTGACGCGTCTCACCCGGGACGGATGACGCAGGAGCGAGGTGAGAGCGAGATCGGCCGTCGTGGTTGTGGTGCTGGTGCATGTGGCGATGATCCGAGCGAGGATCATGTCGCGAATAGGACAGACGGGATAGCCGCTCGAGGGCGGGTGGTATATTGCGATCATGAAAACAGTGCAGAAGCTGACACTCGACGACGCGCGCATTATTATGGCGGCCGCAGAGGCGAAGGCGCGGGAGATTGGCGTTGATATGGATGTCGCCATCACCGACGACAATGGGAGCCTGTTGATGTTCCATCGGATGGACAATGGACGCATCACGAGCATTGACGTGGCCATCAGTAAGGCGTTCACCGCAGCTGGGGCGCGACGGTCGACGCGTGCCTACGGTGAGGTCAGCGGGCCCGGCGGACCGGCGTTCGGCATTCATGTGAGCAACCAGGGGCGGTTCATGATCGTCGCGGGTGGGCTGCCGCTCTTTGTCGAAGAGCAGATTGTCGGCGGCGTGGGGTGCAGTTCCGGGTCTCCGGACCAGGACGAGGTTGTCGCGAAGGCCGGGATCGACGCGCTTCTCGAAAGCCTGGATTGACGGAATGGGCCGTGCGCTGTACCAGATTGGTCGCGGTCATTTTTATGGGCCTCGGCCTCGCGTGTGGCGTCTCGGAAGATGGGGTCGCTCGCCAACCGGGCGGCGCATCGGCGAACGGTGCCAATGGTCCAGCGTTGATCAACGACCAGTGGCAGATTCTCAAGATGGCGACCGCGCATGGCGTGTTCACCATCGAGGTCGAATTGGACAATCTCGACGAGGCGCCCGAGGTGGCGCGACTCCTCGTCGAACCACTCATCGATGACTTTTCGGAAGTGCTCGTCTACATATACGTCGCCGAGCGTGGGGTGGGTGGGCACCCACCGGCGAAACGCATCCAGTGGACAGCCGACGGCGGTTACGTGGAACTGGAGTACTAAACGGCCGCATTCGACGGGCGGGGTATCCCGCCTGGTTGCGTTGCTCCCCGATAACGTACGGTGTATGCGTTCCCTTGTCGCGCCTTTTTAGCCTGGCGCCGCCGCGGCCGTGACCACTACGGATTCACCCGATAGAGGCTACTAGCCGAGCAGCGCATTGACGATGAACGTCGCGGCCAGAATGCCGGCCACATCGGCTGCTAGGCAGGCGGGCACGGTGTGGCGAGTGACCCTGACGCCGATGGCTCCGTAATACACCGCGAGAGTGTAGAACGTCGTTTCGGTGCTCCCCGTGTAGGTACTCACTAGGTAACCAATCAGCGAGTCGGGACCGTGTGTCGACATCGCGTCTGCCGCGACGCCGAACGCGCCCGTACCTGTGAGCGGACGAAGCACGGCGATCGGCAGAGCCTCGGCCGGCATGCCGATGAGAGTGGTGATGGGCGCCACGAGGGTGACCAGTAGTTCGAGGCAGCCCGACGCGCGGAACATCCCCACCATGACGAGAATGGTGACGAGATAGGGGATGATGCGGAGGGCGACTTGGAAGCCCTGCTTGCCGCCTTCGACAAGCGAGTCGTAGACGCGCACGCCGCGCACCCAGCCATACAGCACCATCACCGTGACGACGGCCGGTATGCTCCAGAACGACATCACGCTACGAATTAGGTCGATCGGCGCCTCCGTTCCGGCGCGTGTGACCACGTCGCGGACGGCTAGCGTAACGAAGACGAACCAGAACGCCCGGCCGACCCAGGCCCGTGCGGGCGACCAGCCCGGCGCTGGTGTCGACCCGTCGCTGTCCGACGCGGCCTCGCCAGGCGTCGCGTGGGGAACAAGCGGCGGCTCGGTCGATCGATAGGGCGTTGCCCGTGACAGCATCCAGGCGGCCGTGATGGCGACGACGGTGGCGACACCGCTCGCGAACCATGTCGGAACGAAGATGGCGGCAGGATCTTCAGAACCGAGCGACACGCGCAAGGCGAGCATGCCGGAGGGTAGAAGTGCGAGGGCCGACGTGTTGATAGCGAGGAACATCACCATGGCATTCGTCGCGGTGCCCGTACGGCTATTGAGCTTGTTGAGTTCCTCCATGGCCTTGATCCCGAAGGGTGTGGCGGCGTTGACGAGGCCGAGCATGTTCGCCGCCATGTTCATGACGATCGCACCGATCGCCGGGCTGTTGGCCGGGACTGACGGGAACAGGAACTGGGTTGCGGGTCTGACGGCGCGCGCGATGGCGGCCATCGCGCCACCGTCCTCGATCACCTTCATGAGCCCGAGGAAGAAGGTCATGGCGCCGACCAGTCCGATCGCGAGTTGGACGGCATCCCGTGCGGACGTGAGGATGCCATCGGTCAACGCTTGCATCTGACCAGAGAGTGCAGCGAGAAGGACGGAGGCGAGCGCGACCGCGACGAACAGGCCGTTGAGCATGGCGGTCCCGACGAGTCGGTCCAGGTTAGCGGTGGCGGGGCGCGGCCTCCGCATCCTCGCCGACTAGCAGGGCGTGTTGTCGACGAAGAAGTGCGGCCTTGGCATCGTTGACAGCCGAGGCTTCAAGCTGTGCGAGTTCGATGAACGCGTCTGATTGGACGGGGTAGCGCTCGATGGCCCACTGTAGCGCGCGCCGCGCGCCTTGGAGGTCGCCGTTCAAGCTGAGGCTTCGCCCCAGGAGGGTGAGCGCCTCGCTCGATGCGGTGCTCAGCGGAATCGACTCGAGGGCTTCGATGGCTTTACTGAGGGATGCGTGATCGCCAGTGGTCTCAGCGATATCGAGCCAGACCCGTCCGAGCGCGGTATAGACCAAGGGCTGATCCGGGAGCTCCTCGGCTGCACGGCCGAGTGCGACGACGGCCAGGTCGGTGCGACCAGCGCGGGCGTACGCAAGGGCGCGAGTGACATGCCGATCGGGACGATCCCGGTCGAGGGCCGAGAGCGCCTCGAGCTGTTGCAGTTCCAACCGGGTCTCGCCGAGCGCGCGGTAGACGGTGGCCAGCACCTCACGTGCGTCGAGCATGCCCGGCGCCAGTTCGACAGCGCGCTCGAGAAGGCCGCGTGCTTCGTCGTTTTGGTCCTGCGCCTGTAAGTAGAGGCCAAGGAGATAGTTGGCCTCGGTGAAGCGGGGATCGAGTTCAACAGCCCGTCGTAACAGCTGTTCGGCTCGCTCCGTGCCTCCGGCTCGGTGTTCGGCCAGCGCGAGCTTGTATAGCACGCGTGGATTTTGGTTATCGAGCTGGACGTAGCGCCGGAAGTGCTCGGCGGCCACCGCGTACTGCTCTAGCGCATAGGTCGCGTCGCCGAGCAAATCGAGCGGCCGGGTGGCCGAGGGGTCAAGATTCGCAGCCATCGTGAGGTCACGGATCGACGCCGGCAGGTCGCCGCGCTCACGATAGGTCTCGCCTCGCTTCAGATGGGCGAGCATCGAGCTACGATTGAGCGCGATGGCGCCGCTGTAGGCCTCGATGGCGACGTGCCCCTGCTTGTCGAGGCGCGCTTGATCGCCCGCGGCGACGAGCCGATGGTACTCACGGTCACGCGCGGCACCCGTGTAGACGACGACGCCCACCATGCCGACGAGTAGCACGACCGACGCCAGCAATATGCGACGCATCTCGCCTATCGTAACAGGAAAGCGGTAATTGTCCCGGTGCGCCGGGGTCCAACAATCAAAGGTGAGCCGTTGTACTGACGCCTTGAGTTCCGTGTACACGAGCGCGACGACGGGGCCTTAAACGCGCTTGTTGCCAGTGGCGACGTTGAAAGCGAAACCTTTGGAGGATCGTGTGCTCGCTGTCCCAGCGGTGGAGTGGACCCAGCTTTCCTCGATGGAGACCTCGCTCGTCGAGCACTATGCCGCCGGCGACGAGGACGCCTGCTGTGCGCTGGTAGAGGAGCACGAGTAGGCCGTTGCCGCTCGACCAGCGGTCAACGCTTGTGCTCCGCGAGCACCACGGACTCTCGCATCAGGAGATTGCATACTTGCTTTGTGTCACGCTGGGCACGGTCACGTCTCGGCTCGCCCGCCCCGCCGCGTGCGACGGTCCGGTCCGACATGATCTGTCATTGCGGGGTGCCCTCCCGCGATGCATTTCTGAGCTACGGAATGCTGGCGGTCGCCGTGTTGTTCATGGCGTCAACGGCACGAACAACGACATTCGCCGCTACAGCGAGTGGGACCCTGATCTCGAAGCGCTCCGCGCGCGAGTCCGGAATGCCGTCCAGCGGATAGACGACGTGCCACTGCTCCGCATCGACCGAGTACTCCACGTGACGGATCGGCGACAGGTCATCGGTGACGACGAACGCGATCAGCGAATCGTTGCCGGTCTGTCGTGGTGGTTCGAGCGCAATCACTGGCTGCGCGTTGTCGACGTCAAACGGCTGACTCGTGAGCGACCCGCGGAGTGCGGAGTCCGGCGCGTTCGATAGTGCGTCCGTCGCGTCTATGCGGACGAGATACGTGCCGTCCGGCGTTGACGAAGTATCCCACGTGAAGATCGTGCCGGTTAGGTCACGCGTCAATACTTTCCATCTGGAGTCGTCCTCCGACCGATAGCGCACGTCGAAGCGCAAGTCGTCCTGATTGGGATCTCGTGCGGTCCAGACGAAGGTCTGAAGCCCTTTGCGATAGACACGACGACCGAGTGTGGCGGGCTGCGGCTCTCCGGCCGAGCCGTTCGCTTGCCATGCGTCATCGCGATCGTCTTCGAGGCCGGCGATAGGGGGATCGCCACTCGAGAAGGGCTGTTGAAAGACCTGGCCGGGCGGGTGCACGGTGAGGTTGGTCACTTCGGGACGGAGGTTGCGCGGCAGGTACGCTGTCGTCACCGATCGCAAAGCGGGGGTGGCTTCCGTTCCCTGGAGCAGCGCGCGCCACTGGAGATACCGCGCCTTCGGGCTCGTGATCGCGGTGCCGTCGCCATCGAGGTAGGCACCGGACCACGGGCTCCACGTGTCGCCCGGTGTTGCGGTGTTGCCCGAACGCGTAAAGAGCTTGACCGTGCTGCCTTCCGGCGTCGTCGCACGCCAGCGGATCGCGCCCCACGTAGCGATCATCCCCGCGTCGCGCACGTCCGATAGGTAGCTACCCTCGGCAGCGCGTCCAACCGAGAGGCGGTAGAGTTTCGCGGCGTTGGCAGTTGTGAAGTAGAGTCGATCATCCGGACCGAGCGCAAAGCGGGTGACCTGCCGGGTCGGTGCCTGCGTCAGCAACACGGTCGTCCTCGGGGCATCGGTGACGCGGTAAATCTTGCCCGTCGCTCCGGTGCCGATCACCAGTGCACCGTCACGATCGATCACCGCGTCATAGGGCGTGTCTTCATTCGAGCTCCACACGACATCCCAGACGCCGTCCGGCGCGATCCGGTAGACGGCGCCTTTGGTGCCCAGGCCCGAGCCGGCCGTCGGCGAAGTTTGCACCGTGCTGCCCGCGTCGGCGGCGACGACTGCCGTCACCTGCGTGCTCACCGTGCCACCAGCGGTCGGCGCCGCAGCCGGCTGGAGAGTATTAGTGGGCGATTCGGCGCGCGTGGGGGCGCCGGCCGCCGCGACGGCGTGGATCGTGCCGTCGGCGCTCACGTGGAGCGCGGAGATTTCGTCGAAATCTGAATCCAGGAGAACAAACACCTCGCCGTCTGGATCGATTCGAAACACCCTCCCAGGCGTCGCGGTGCCAGCGAAAATCCGCCCGTCCGCATCGACGGCCAGGGTGCGCACGTGGGTTGCCTCGGTGTCGTATAGGAGAACTGCCTCGCCGTTCGGGTCGACGCGGTAGATGCGCCCCGGACCGCCGGTTGCGACCAGCAGCGTGCCGTCCGGCGCAGGGCTCAGGGCCCAGACGTACGCTTCTTGAGGGTCGAACACCGGCGTGGCACGGCCATCGGGCCCGAGTGCCACGACGTCGCCCTCCGGCGATGTGCCCGCGTACACGAGCCCTTCGGCGTCTATGGCTAGCGCGTGCACGTCGAGTTCCGCGGCCTCGAAGACGGTCGTGGCGGTCCCGTCCGGCTCGACGCGCACGACGGTGCCACCATTGCCGCCGCCCAGCCACAACGCCTCAGGCCCAGCGACGAGCGTCCAGAAAAACGGATCCGTGGACTCGTAGACGGCGTCAGCGCGCGGGCCGAGCAGCAGGCGGCCGTTGACGTCCACCGAGAGGTTGTCCACCTCTCCCTTGAGAAATTCGATCTGCGTGGAGACGCGCCAGAACGCTGGTGCCGCGGCGCTCGCGAGACCGAGCGCCCCCGCGATGAACGCCACGGCGATGCTGGGTGCGCGCGATGCGCGGGTCGTCATCCGGCCTCGACGGTAAAAGAGAGCACGCGTGTGCCAGTAACGACGTGGTCAGTGGGAATATCCCATTCACCGATCGTCGCGTACTGTAGCCGGATATAGTCGCCGCTGGCGCGGTCGTCCTCGAGGACTGCCAGGACCGACGCCGGCAATGCTGGCAGTGCCTCGCCACGCACGACGGCGCCGGGCCGCGCCACAAGGAGTTTCACGTAGAGGCGATCGTGGCGTCGGGCGTTGTTCAGCGCGCGAATCAGCTGGGGGAGTGTCCGGGCGGCCCGCGGATGTCGTCCTTCCGTGGCCTCGCGCCGCTCAAGCTGTGTCGCGTCTGACACGAGCAGCTGAACCGGCCCGGTGACGTGGGACGGGAGCGTCATCCTGACCGTCTGAATTGATTCCGCACCCAACGAATTCCTCGAGGCCACCTTAAGGGCGACGGTGTCGCCGGCGCGGGGGCGAACCGCATCAATCCAGACGCGGTCGAGCCTCGCGGTCCGGGACTCCTCGTAAGAAGTGATCGCGATATCAATCCCGTCGAAGGCCACTGGCTCGAACATATTTCCAACGAGCGTGGTGAGCGGAGCCATGATGCCCGAAGCCGCCGCGATGTAGGCGGTATCGCCGGCGTACACGTCATGAAACATGACGTCCGCCTGTCCGCGGACCCGTGCCGTGGCGCCGACGCGATACGTGCTCGCGCCAACTTGGCGTGTCCAGGACACGAAGGCGTTGAGGATGCCCGTGTACGTCAGCAGCGGCGTGAACAGACGATCGTCGACGACCTCGAATTCGAACCGCTGGCTAAGGGTCCGGTCGTCGCCCGCTTCGAGGGTGACGGTGACCGGTATCATCGCCGGACCGGCCCCGAGACTGCCGAAGATGCCAGTCGACCGATCCTGATCGATGGTGCCCAGGACGTCACCGATCGCCGCGATTCGAGATGAGATGGCCAGGCTAGGCAGTACCGTCGTCACATGGGCGCGGGTCATCGCAAACTTCGCCGGACCCAAATTGTAGAACGGGTGGCCGAACGCGTACACGCGCCCGTCCTCGACGAGTGTTACGGTGCCGGTGCCGGCTATCGAGAGGTCCCCACGCATCAGGCTCGCGCCCACAGCGTCGCCCGGTTGGAGCGGGACACCGTCGGACCCCTGGACCGCGCGCGTTGCTGCAGCGCTCCCGACTGTCGTCATGAATCCGGCCGAGTCGAACGCGGCTGACCAGAGGTTCTGGATCTCCGGCAGGAAGCCGCCCAGGGCCAGCGGTGTCGCAATTGGGCGGAGCAGAGTGCCGAGGCGGCCGGCCTCGGCGATGGGGAGGCCAGCGGTACGCACGTCGATCGGCCGCTCCGCGAACGCCAGCCGATGCCCGAAGAGCTGCTGTGCGACACGTGCAAGGCCGTCCCGACTCGCCGAGAAGAGCGGTGGCGGGACGCGTCTCCGGGCGACACGATTAGCTTCGGCGTCGGTTGCGGCCATTTCCTCGATCGGGGTGATGCCGGCGATCGCCTCCCTGCTGAAGGACCCCAACGAATAGGACACGGCGCCCACGAGACGGTCGTCGATGTAGACTGGGCTCCCGCTCATTCCCTGAATGACGCCGCTGTCAGCGAGCGGTCCGCCCTTGAGCCGGGCGATGATCAGGTTCCGGCGCGGCCCCATGACATTTGCTAGCACGCCGAGGACGTGTACGGAGAATTCCTCGCGGGTCTCGCCTTCGAAGACGGTGACGCCAACCCCTGTCATGCCGGCGCGCACCTCGTCGAGCGCCATGCGGTCGGTTGCTGCTGGTAGGGTGACGACAGTGAGTGCTGCAAGGGATGCGCCGCACAGCAGCGCTACAGGTCTCATGGAAGGTGGGCAGCCGCGGCGAACGCCGGACGGCATCTGGAACGGTTATATCGGAGGAAGTGATTGCAGGTCAAGGAGAAATGGGCGATCGTGCCGTGCGTTAGGGCGTGAATTGACAGTGCATCGCGCGGTCTGATAGCGTTGCGAAAGGGATGGTGAGATTGCCTGTATCGACGGTTCTGGTTGTCTGCACGCCCGCGGTCGCAGCGGCCCACCCCGATGCGCGCCGGGCTTGGTGGTGTTGCACGTTTAGTCCCAAGACGACGACTAGCGGGGCGGTCATCTAGACCAACGGTCAACCAACGCACGCGACGCCAAGCCCCATCAGCCGGACGGCTGACGGGGCTTTTTTTCGGTGCGGGACGGACGCCTAAATGGACGGGACAACACCGCTACTATGTGCAACCGTGACCGGCGAGACGACGAAAGAATTGCGCGCGAATCGCGATCGCGCCTCGAACGCCGACATGGTCGAGCTCAGACTCGACTCGGTGACGAGACCGGACGTTGCAGGCGCGCTAGCCGGTCGCACAACGCCGGTCATCGTCACTTGTCGCCCCATGTCGGAAGGAGGATGGTTCAACGGTGCCGAAGAGGAGCGTCGACGGATCTTGGCTGCGGCTCTAGAAGGAGGGGCGGAGTTCGTCGACGTGGAGTGGCGGGCGGGGTTCGAGGATCTCATCGGAGCTGAGGACGGCCGTCGGATCGTCCTCTCGACTCACGACTTCGACGGCGTGCCAAAGGATCTCGAGGACCGGTATCGAGCAATGCGCGCGACCGGGGCCGATGTGGTCAAGGTGGCCGTTCGCGTCGACGGTTTGAGCGACACACTCGCACTGGGGAGACTGGGCGCCTGGGCGACCGACGAACGGCGGGTGGTGATCGGAATGGGCCCGGCCGGCGTGGCTACGCGGGTGCTCGCCAGTCGCTTCGGGTCGTGCTGGACATATGCGGGCGACGCCGTGGCCCCAGGTCAGATCGACATGTGCCGACTGCGCCACGTGTTTCGATTCGGGGCGATCACCTCGCGCACCTCCGTGTACGGCGTGCTCGGCGCCCCGGTGGGGCATTCGCTATCGCCGGCGATGCACAACGCCGGCTTTGCGGCCGCCGGCATCGACGCGGTGTATCTCCCGCTGGAGGCGCGCGACCTCGACGATTTCGTTCAATTCTCCGACGCCGTCTCGCTCCGTGGCGTCAGTGTCACGGCGCCGTTCAAGGAACAGATGGCCGCGCGTGTCACCGATATGGATGCCGTGGGCCGGCAGGTCGCCGCGGTCAACACGGTGCGCCTGGACGCGTCCGGGTGGCGCGCGATCAACACGGACGTCTCGGGGTTCCTCGAGCCGATCGCGGGGCGGACGACGTTGTCCGGTGCGCGCGCGGCCGTGCTCGGAGCGGGTGGCGCGGCACGCGGTGTCGCCGTGGCGCTCGCGAGTCAGGGGGCCACGGTCACCGTCTGCGCTCGCGATCAATCCAAAGCCATGCGGGTCGCGAAAGCTGTCGGCGGAGCGGCTGGACCGTTGCCTCCGTCGCCTGGCTCATGGGATGTGCTGGTAAACACGACGCCGGTCGGCACGCGACCAGACGTCGAGGCGACACCGTTACCGGACGGCCCGTTCACCGGACGTCTCGTCTACGACCTCGTCTACAACCCGACCACTACACGTCTGCTGGCCGACGCCGCGGCGGCGGGCTGCGACACGATCGGCGGGCTAGAGATGCTCGTGTCGCAGGCCGTCCGGCAGTTTGCCTGGTGGACCGGTCAGAGTCCAGCACCTCAGCTGTTCAGGGAGGCGGCGAAGAAAGAGCTGGCGCGTCAAGTCGCTGAGGATGAGAGGGGAGGGCTGGGAGCCCGCAACCGTATGTGATTGCGCCTCCGCATGGTTTGCGCCGCGCCGGGATTCACGATGACGACGATCGACACGACATTCGAGCAGTTCACGGAGTTGGCCACCCGCGGCACCATGGTGCCCGTCTGTCGCGAGGTGATGGCGGACTTATTGACGCCGGTGTCGGCGTTTCTAAAGATCGCCGAGAACAGCAGTCACGCGTTCCTGTTAGAAAGCGTCGAGGGGGGTGAACGGATCGCGCGGTATTCGTTCTTGGGCAAGGACCCGTTTCTCGTCCTGCGATCGGAACGTGGCGACACACGGGTCGAGCGTGCCGGCGCGCGAGAGCTCCGCTCCGAGCCCTTCCTCGACGCGTTGCGTGACCTCCTGGCACGCCACCGCTCGCCGGCGGTGCCGGGATTGCCTCGGTTCACCGGTGGGGCCGTGGGGTTCCTAGGCTACGATGCCGCGTCGTGGTTCGAGCCGACACTCGAGCGCCGCTGGGCGGCGTTTCCGAAGCCGGACGAGGGGGGCGATGACGCCAGCTTCATGCTGTTCGATACGGTCCTGGCATTCGACCACGTGAAACACCGCATTTTGCTTATCGCGAATGCGATGGTCGACGGTATCACCGAGGACGAGGATGAGCTGAGGGCGCGGTATGAGTTGGCCCTTGCCAAGATCCAGGTCCTCGAGGGCGAACTCGACCGTCAGCTGTCGGTGGCCAGCCCGCTGGCACCGGCAGATCTCGAAGTGTCATCTAATACGACGCAGGCGGAGTTCGAGAAGGCGGTCCGCATCGCGAAGTCCTACATCACCGCGGGGGACATTTTTCAGGTAGTGGTGTCACAACGGTTCGAGATGGAGGTCGCCGCAGATCCGTTTACCGTGTACCGCGCGTTGCGATACGTGAACCCGTCGCCCTACATGTACTTCATGCGGATAGACGACGTCGCGATTGTCGGCTCCTCACCAGAGATGCTCGTGCGCGTCGAGGGGCGGCACGCCGAGACCCATCCAATCGCGGGGACGCGGCCGCGTGGCATCACCGACGAAGCCGATCAGGCATTGGAGGAGGAGCTGAAGGGCAGCGAGAAGGAGCGAGCCGAGCACGTCATGCTTGTGGATCTAGGCCGGAACGACCTCGGGCGAGTGTCGGAGTTCGGGTCGGTACGTGTCCCCCAATACATGGCACTCGAGCGGTATTCGCACGTCATGCATCTCGTCTCCCGTGTGGAAGGCTGGCTAACCAGCGACCGGGACCGACTCGACGCCCTCGCCGCGTGCTTCCCCGCGGGGACGGTGTCCGGGGCGCCGAAGATCCGCGCAATGGAGATCATCGCAGAGCTGGAGCCGACGCGTCGCGGGATCTACGCCGGGGCGATCGGTTACCTCGACTTCGCGGGACATCTCGATTGCTGCATTACGATCCGCACTATCGTCGTGAAGCAGGGACGAGCCTACGTGCAGGCGGGTGCGGGCATCGTCGCTGATTCCAACCCGACGGCCGAATATCACGAGACGCAGGCCAAGGCCTCCGCGCTGCTTCACGCACTCGAGATGGCACAGAGCGGGCGGGGACCAGTGACAACGTAGGCGCGAGGACGGTCCATGGTCTTGGTGGTCGACAACTACGACTCGTTCACCTACAACCTCGTCCAGCAACTGGGCGAACTCGGCTGTGAACTTACGGTGAAGCGCAACGATGCAATTACACTCGACGAGGTCGCCCGACTGAAGCCGGACCGCATCGTGATCTCGCCCGGCCCGGGGCGGCCGGAGCACGCGGGCATCACCGTCGATCTGGTTCGTGCGTGGGGGCCGCGCGTGCCGATGCTGGGGGTCTGCCTCGGCCATCAGGCGATCGGTGCGGCTTGCGGGGGGACGATCGTCTCCGCGCCGCGCCTGCTACACGGCAAGACCTCGACGATCGCCCATGACGGCAAAGGTGTGTTTCTAGAGATGGCGGGGTCGTTCAGGGCGGGCCGATATCACTCCCTTGCCCTGAGCGCCGACCAGTGGCCGGCTGACCTGGAAGTGGCCGCCACGGCAGTCGAGGACGACGCCATCATGGCGATTCGGCATCGGACGTGGCCGACACACGGCGTGCAGTTTCACCCGGAGTCTGTGTTGACCGCCGACGGGCAACGGGTGGTGCGGAATTTTCTGGACATTGAACGGTAGGGAGCGCCCATGTTTGCGGGCTTGATCAGGAAGCTCTATCAGCGCTACGACCTCACGGCAGCAGAAGCCGAGGCGGTTATGGGCGAGATCATGGGCGGACGGGCAACGCCGGCGCAGGTTGCGGGATTCCTCGTTGCGCTGGCGATGAAGGGCGAGCGCCCGGACGAGATCGTGGGGCTGGCCAAGACGATGCGTCGTCATGCGGTTCAGCTCGCCCGGCCACGACCCGACGGCTTCGATACGTGCGGCACGGGCGGAGACGGCTCGAACACCTTCAACGTGTCATCGCTGGCGGCCATCGTTGTGGCGGCATGTGGAGTCGAGGTTGCGAAGCACGGCAACCGGTCGGTGTCTAGCGCGTGCGGAAGCGCTGACCTATTCGAAGCGCTTGGGGTCGACCTGACCGCGCCCCCGGCGACGGTGGAGCGGTGTCTCGACTCGGCCGGCATCGCGTTCTTTTTCGCGCCGACATTTCATCCAGCGATGCGCCACGCGGGCCCGGCACGCCGCGAACTCGGCGTGCGCACGGCCTTCAACCTGTTGGGGCCGTTGACGAACCCGGCAGGAGTCCGGCGGCAGCTCGTCGGGGTACCGCGGCCCGAACTTACCGACATCTTGGCACGCGTGTTGGGCGCGCTCGGATCGGATCGGGCGTGGGTCGTGCACGGCGCCGATGGACTCGACGAGATCTCGACAACCGGCTACACAAAGGTCTCGGAGCTGCGATCGGGGCGTGTCACCACGTTCTATCTGCACGCTCCAGACCTCGGGTTGAGCACGTCTGTTGCCGAGGACCTCCGCGTTGATGGTCTGTCGGCGAGCGTGGCGACCGCGCGCGGGGTGCTCGAGGGGAAGGGCGGGCCGGCCCGGGAGATCGTACTCGCCAACGTCGCCGCCGGACTCGTTGTGACCGACCGGGTCGACTCGCTCCGGGACGGAGTTGCGATGGGAGCCGATGCGATCGACAGTGGGCGGGCCACCAGCGTGTTGGAATCGATGGTGAGGCACTCCAACCCTCCGGAGGCCTGCGTCTAATCCGTTATGTGCAGCACGAAACGAGAATCTCGTCCTGATTGTGGAGCGTCGGCAAATAGCGAAGGCGCGCACGGCACGTGGCGCGGGAGCGGCGTGTGGCGCGCGGTGTCCTCGCGGAGCGTCCGCGGAGGTTCGGGAGGAAGCCCCGTCTAATCATGACGCATGCAGATTTGCTGGCGGCGATCGTCCAGGCCACTCGACGCGCGGTCACTGACCGCCAGGCCGAACTACCCGCGAGTGCGCTGGAGCGTCTGGCATCGGAGCGTACGCCGAGGGGTAGGCTGTTTCGTGCTCAGCTCGCGCGCGCCGATTGCATCAACGTCGTCGCGGAGTGCAAGCGGCGGTCGCCGTCGCGCAGCATCTTGCGGCCGCATTACGATCCGGCTGACGTGGCGCGGAGATATGCCGCGGCCGGCGCGGCCGCTGTTTCAGTGCTCACCGAACCGACGTTCTTCGACGGCGCTCTGGATCACTTAGACGTCGTGCGGGCGGCCATCCATGTGCCGGTGCTGCGGAAGGATTTCATCGTTTCAGAGTATCAGCTGCTCGAGGCTCGCGCTCACGGTGCCGACGCCGTGCTTCTGATCGTCGCGGCGCTCGACGAGGCTTCTCTTTCCGCGCTGCTGGCCGCCGCACGCGTCCTCGGCTTGGCGGTCGTAGTGGAGGTTCACGACCGCGAGGAACTTGCGCGAGCGATTGGGGTGGGTGCGGATACGATCGGGGTGAACAACCGGAACCTCCGCACCCTCGAGGTGAGCCTCACAGCATCACAGATCTTGATAGAAGCGATACCTGGGGAGAGTCTGGCGGTGGCGGAGAGCGGCCTCCGCACGAGGTCCGACGTGCTGTCCCTTCGGCGCGCCGGATACGACGCGTTTCTCATCGGCGAATCGTTCATGACCCGGCCTGATCCGGGAGCCTCGCTAAGGGAACTCCTCGGTGACGGCGACGTCGCCCCGCGCGGACCACGGCGCGGGGAACGCACGGCGGTGCGAGCGAAATGGTGAAGGTCAAAATCTGTGGGATCACACGGGCGCAGGATGCGATGTTGGCGAGCGACCTTGGCGCATCGGCCATCGGCTTCGTGTTCTGGACGAAGAGTCCGCGTTACATCGCCCCAGCCGAGGCGACCGCCATCGCCGCCGGATTGCCGGCCGACGTTGCGCCGATCGGCGTCTTTGTCGATCCATCGATCGACGAAGTCCGGCAGGCCGTGGATCAAGTCGGGCTCGCGGCCATTCAGTTGCACGGCGACGAACCGTCCGCCGTGTACCACAAGTGGCCCTATCGTGTCATCAAGGCGATTGCGGTACGCCGTTCGGCGACGCTCGACATGGCACTGGCTGTGCCCGACGGCGTGACCGTGCTGCTCGATGCGGCCGACGACGAGCGGAGAGGGGGCACCGGACGTACCGCCGACTGGTCGGTTGCCCGCACGATTGCCTCGCGGCGCCGGACGTTTCTCGCTGGAGGTATCCGACCGGCCAACGTCGCGGAGGCGATCCGGATGGTGAGCCCGTATGGCGTCGATGTGTCGTCTGGCGTCGAAGCCGCGCCCGGTCGAAAAGACCCGGCGCGCCTCCGCGCGCTGTTCGACGAGGTGGCGCGCGCATGACGATACCGGTCTTTGGCCGCCGAGACCCGGACGAACGGGGCTACTTCGGGCCGTATGGCGGCCGCTTCGTCCCGGAGACGCTCGTCGAGCCCGTGGAGCAGCTAGAACGAGCCTATCGTGAGGCTCGAGTCGACGAGGATTTCGCGGCCGAGCTGTCAGCGCTGCTGACCGGCTATGTGGGACGCCCGACGCCGATCTGCGAAGCCGCGCGCCTCCGAGACTCGCTCGCGGGCGCGGGAGATGACCGGGGCGTGGCACGGCTCTTCCTCAAGCGCGAGGACCTCGCGCATACCGGTGCACACAAGATCAACAACGCCCTCGGGCAGGCGTTGCTCGCCGTCCGGATGGGCAAGAAACGGATTGTCGCCGAGACCGGCGCCGGTCAACATGGCGTCGCGACGGCGACGGCCTGCGCGTTGCTGGGATTGCGGTGCGACGTCTACATGGGGACCGAGGACATGCAGCGACAGGCGCTCAACGTCTATCGCATGCGGCTCCTGGGTGCCTCGGTCACCGGGGTGGACGCGGGCAGCCGAACGCTGAAGGATGCGATCAACGAGGCCATGCGCGATTGGGTTACGAACGTTGCCGATACCTACTATTTACTCGGCTCGGTGCTCGGTCCGCATCCCTATCCCCTGATGGTCCGCGAGTTCCAATCAGTGATTGGCCGCGAGGCGCACGCGCAGTTCCAGCAGTTGCTCGGGCGATCACCCGACGTGGTGGTGGCCTGCGTTGGCGGGGGCAGCAACGCCATGGGCATCTTCGACGCGTTCGTCGACGAGCCTGAGGTCCGCCTGATCGGGGTCGAGGCCGGGGGCAAGGGACTGGTTGCCGGCCAACACGCGGCGCGGTTTGCGACCGGCACTGCGGGTGTGTTGCAGGGCACGCGCAGCCTTGTGTTGCAGGATGGCGACGGCAACATCGAATCAACTCACTCGGTCTCGGCCGGACTCGACTATGCGGCGGTCGGACCGGAGCATGCCTGGCTCCGCGAGCTCGGACGGACGGAGTACGTGTCGGTGCCCGACGACGAGGCGCTCCGAGCGTTCAGGACGCTCGGTCGCCGGGAAGGGATTCTACCGGCCCTAGAATCGGCGCATGCGGTGGCCTACGCGTGTCGGCTCGCGTGCGAATTAGGTGGCGAACGGATAATCCTGGTAAATCTGTCTGGTCGCGGTGACAAGGACGTTGACACGGTCAAGGCCCACGACGCTGAGTGAGCGGGTTCGATGTCACGACTGGATAACATCTTTGCGCGCATCCGAACTGAAGGGCGAACGGGGCTCGTGACGTTCACGACTGCAGGCGATCCCGACCTCGATCGGTCCGCCGAGGTGCTGCGCGCGCTCGACACCGCGGGCGCGGACGTCCTCGAGGTGGGGGTGCCGTTCTCGGATCCGCTCGCCGACGGCCCCGTGATTCAGCGAGCGTCGGAGCGTGCACTGGCGGCAGGAGGTACTGTAACGACGGCGATCGAGCTCGTCGACCACGTGCGAGCGTCGGTACGTGCCGGCATCGTGTTGTTCACGTACGCCAACCCGGTGATGCGGATGGGGCTCGAGAAGTTCGTGAAGCGCGCCGCGGCGGTCGGCGTGGATGGCGTGCTCGTGCTCGATCTGCCGATAGAGGAAGCAGATCCGTTGCGCGAAGTCGCGGGCGCGGAAGGGGTCGCCCCCATCTTCCTGTTGAGCCCGACGACGACGGACGCGCGCATTCGCCGGGCCGCAACGCTTGGGCAAGGATTCTTGTACGGGATATCTCGGCTCGGCGTGACTGGCACGCGAGATACGATCGCGGATGGAGCGGAAGCGCTCGTCGCGCGCATCCGCGCCCTTACCCAAATGCCGATCGCCGTGGGCTTCGGGATTTCGCGCCCGGAGCATGTAGCACAGGTTGGCCGGTGGGCGGATGCCGCAGTTGTTGGCAGCGCGCTAGTCGAGGTTGTCGCACGGACCGGCAACGGAGACGTGGGGCGCGCCGTAGAGCGCTACGTGCGCTGGCTGCGTGGGGTTGGCCCTGATCCGACGAAAGCGTGAAGATGGCGGACTCAAAGGAGACGCCGGCGTTGCGGAGCAAGGAGGCGGTCGGACTCAAACTGGAGGAGTTTCGTCGACGCATCGATCAGCTGGATGCGGAACTCGTGCGGCTCCTGAATGCGCGCGCGGCGTGCGCCACCGAGATCGGCCGACTCAAAGATGATGTGGGAATTGACACGTATCAGCCAACACGAGAGCAGGAGGTGCTCGCGCGTGTGCGATCCGTCAATACGGGACCGCTGGATCCGGACGCCATCACGCGTCTCTTTGAGCGGATCATTGACGAGTCGCGACGCCTGGAGCGCCACGCGGATCGAGATCCGGAACGCAAAGACAAGGGATCACAACGGGAGGACGAGCAATCGTCCCAGCAGGGGTAGTAGAGGAGCAACAGCATGGTGGTCGTCATGGAAGAACGAGCTGCGGAAGATCGAATCCAACACGTCATTGCCACACTCGTCGACAAGGGCTTCGACGTGCATCGCTCTACCGGCGCTCTACGCACCGTGCTGGGCGCTGTTGGCGGCAACCGCGAGTTCGACACGCGCCTGCTGGAGGTGATGGACGGCGTGTACGAAGTGCTACGAATCACGGAGCCGTACAAGCTCGCGAGCCGGACGTTCAAACCCGAGCCGACGCTCGTGTCCCTGGGTGAGGTCCGTATCGGCGGCGACGAGGTGGTCGTCATGGCTGGGCCGTGCTCTGCGGAGACAGAGGAGCAGGTCGAGGCCTCCGCGGCGGCGGTTGCGAAGGCCGGCGCCAAGGTTTTTCGCGGCGGCGCGTTCAAGCCGCGCAGCTCGCCCTACAGCTTCCAGGGACTGGGTGAGAATGGGTTGCAGATGATGCGGGGGGCGTGCGATCGCCACAACCTCAAGCTCGTTTCGGAGGTTATGGACGTCAGCCAAATTGAGCTCGTTGCAAGCTATGCGGACATGTTGCAGGTCGGCGCCCGGAACATGCAGAACTACACACTGCTGCGCGAGTTGGGCCATGTGCAAAAGCCCGTCTTGCTCAAGCGGGGCATTTCCGCCACCATTGAGGAATGGCTGCTGTCCGCCGAGTATGTGTTGTCAGGCGGCAATACCGACATCGTCCTTTGCGAGCGCGGGATCCGCACGTTTGAGAGCTACACGCGAAACACCCTCGACATCTCAGCGGTCCCGGTCATTCATAAGCTGAGCCACCTACCGATCGTGGCCGATCCGAGCCACGGTACCGGCTTGCGCGACAAAGTCGCTCCGATGGCCCGAGCCGCGGTGGCGGCAGGCGCGGACGGGTTAATTATCGAGGTGCATCCAGACCCGGATCGGGCGCTGAGCGACGGAGCGCAATCGATGTTTCCCGGCGAGTTTGAGCGACTTATGGCCGAGTTGCGCATTATCGCCCCCGCGATCGGTCGCAGTATCTGTGTCGATTCCGTCCCGCGGCGAGCCTGGGGGACGTAGCCTGACCGAGCGGACGCGCTCGTGGCATACAACTCGACGCTCGATGGCTCGCCCACAAGCCGAGTCTCAGTTGCCGTGCGCTACGAATGCCCTAGTGGACTAATGTGAGCCCGACGGCCTGAGCCTGGAGAAGAGACTTCGTATCCGATGTCCGATACCCCACGCACGCTCCCCGTGATCCAGCCGGGTGCGGAGGCGAACGCGTCCCCCGTCTTCGACAAGATCGCCATTCTGGGGCTGGGTCTCATTGGCGGCTCGGTGGCTCTGGCCGCGCGCAAGATCTGGCCACGGGGATTGGTTATAGGGGTCGATGAGAAATCAGTACTCGAGCAAGCGATGGTGCGGCACGCCATCGACGTGGCAGCGGAGGATCCCGTGGTGATCGCCGAAGCCGACCTGATCATTTTGGCGGCGCCGGTGCGCGACAACATCGCGTTGCTCGACGACCTCGGGCAACATGTCACTGGGTCGGCCGTCGTGACCGACGTTGGCGGCACCAAACGGGAGATCGTTAACGCGTCACGACGCTTGCCCGAGCGACTGGTGTTCGTCGGGGGACATCCCCTCGGAGGCGCGCCGCGCGGTGGGATCAGGCACGCCCGGCCAGACCTTTTCGAGGGGCGGCCCTGGCTGTTCACACCAACGGAAGGTAGCCAGCCCGCGGCGTTGCCAAGACTCCGGCAGTTCGTTGCCGCACTGGGGGCCGTCCCATATGTGCTCTCGCCGGGCGCACACGACCGCCTCATCGCCTTCCTGAGCCATCTTCCGCAGCTGACGGCATCGGCATTGATGCACGTCGTCGGGGCCGAGGTCGGGGAAGACGGATTGGCGCTGTCAGGTCGCGGTCTGTCCGATACCACTCGACTGGCGTCGAGCCCCGCCGCGATTTGGCGCGACATCTGCGCCACCAACGCTGACGAGGTGTCGGCGGCGCTCGGTGCGCTGATCGCCCAGCTACAGGTGTTGCGCGGAGATCTCGAGTCAGGCGATGGGTTGGTGCGGATTTTCAGATCCGCTGCCGCCTGGCGCGGCGTGCTCGCGACGCACCAACATCACACTCGATCCGAGTAGTCGGATTCATCCTCCCCGACCCGCGCGGGGCGGGTGCCCGGCGCGGGCCAACGTCAGGCGGGGCAGGCGACGGTCGGCTATCGAAAGCGGCCGCGGACTTCGACGCGCGTGCGCGCGGAGATCACGATGTCGTCGCGCCGCTTGAGGTGAAGGCGCACCTGGTAGCGCCCCCCGTACTCGTATTTGTGCCGAATTGAGAACCGGCGCCGAATAGTAACTCCGGGCTCGTACGGATCGCAGTCGGGCGTCGATGCGGAGACAGTGTCGTCGTCCCAGTCCCACTCAACGCTCGCGCAATAGAGTTCCTCGTTATCGTCCGGACCGCCTCGGATCTCACCGACGAAGAGAATCTCCGCGGGTGCAAACGACACGCGCGGGCTGGCGCGCAGGCGGAGCTCCGCGTCTTCCTGCACAATCTCGCCCCGGAGCGCTCGTTCCAGCGCCTGTCCCGACGGAGCGCCGAGCAGGAGTATCCCAGCAAGGACCGCAACAAACCGCAGCGCGTGAGTATGCACGGCTTTCATTGTAGCTCGATATAATCACGTGATGGCAGATCAACGCGTCGATCCCTCGTTGAGCGTCGCGACCGACGCACCGGGTCGGGTCGACGCGGACGTTGTCGCGATCCCGGTCTTCGATGACGACGATCTCACTGACATAGTCGATCTCGAGGTCGCGAGCGCCGGCGAGGTCACGCGGGTTCGAGAGTCGGGCGTACTTGGGTCAGCCGTGGGCGAGACGGTGCTCCTGCGGACCGATGGTGCGGGGTGGCAGCCGCGACATGTGCTTCTCGTCGGCGCCGGCCCGCAGGCGCCGGCGCCGGTCCGGCGCCTGCGCGAGGCCGCCGCATCTGCCGCTCGGGCGGCCATGCGGCATCGCATCGAGCGGCTGGCGTTTGTCTGCCGCACGAGCGCGCCACCCGACCGGGCGGTGCAAGCGGTGGCCGAGGGTATCCTGCTAGGTTGCTTTGAGGACCGGCGATACAAGACGGAGGACGGGCGGGCGCCGTCCATCGGCTCCTGTCAGGTGATTCCGGCGCCGGCGACCGGCTTGGACCTCGCGGCGGCCGTCGCACGAGGACGTGCGCTGGCGGCTGCGACCAATGTGGCACGCGAGCTGGCCAATGAACCGAGCAACGTGCTGACCCCGGCGGTGTTTGCCGACCGGGCCGCCGCGCTGATGCAGGAGGTCGGCGTCGGCGTCGAGATTCTCGACGAGCGGGCAATCCGTGCCCGACACATGGGTCTCCTGCTCGGTGTCGCTCGAGGGAGTGTCGAGCCGCCGCGGGTGCTGGTGATGCGCTACGAGCCAGCGAATCCTATCGACGGCGCCGTCCTGGGGTTGGTGGGCAAGGGTGTAACGTTCGATAGTGGCGGGATCTCGATCAAGCCGGCCGACGGCATGGAGCGGATGAAGGGAGACATGGCGGGAGGCTCGGCCGTGATCGGCGCTATGCGGGCGCTCGCTCCGCTCGGCGCCCGACGTCGTGTCATCGGCGTGGTGCCGATGACCGAGAACATGCCTGGTGGCCGGGCGACAAAGCCGGGAGACATTCTTGTCAGCGCGAACGGAACGACAGTCGAGGTCATCAACACCGACGCGGAAGGACGCCTGATTCTCGCCGATGCGCTCTGGTACGCGGGCGAACTCGGTGCGACGCATCTCGTGGATGTAGCGACGCTAACGGGTGCCTGTGTCATCGCTCTCGGCAAGGTGGCCAGCGGCCTATTTGGTGGGCCGGATCGCTGGACGGCGTCGGTACGCCAGGCCAGCGAACGGGCTGGAGAAGCGCTCTGGCCGATGCCCGTCGGTGCCGAGTATCGCGAGCTTCTGCGGTCGGGCATGGCTGATCTCGTGAACAGCGCGGGGCGCGCCGGCGGTGCGTGTACCGCCGCAGCGTTTCTAGAAGCGTTCACGAGCGGGCGTCCGTGGGCGCACATCGACATCGCCGGAACCGCTTGGGTGGAGGATAGCCGCGATGATCGCGTGAAGGGATCCACCGGGGTCATGGTGCGCACGCTCGCGGAGTTGGCCCTCGACGAGGGGAGTTGGTAGTCTGCCGTGATGCGGCGTCAACCGGTGACACCGCTAATCTACGACGTCGTCGAGCAAACCACACCACAGATGACCGTGGTCGACGTTGTCCTGGGCGCCGTTGCGGTCGTTGGTACGATTGTCGTTGTCGCCGTCGTGCTCGGGATCGGACTTGCCGGTCTGCTCGTCGTCGTTCGAAGGTCGCGTGGTGAGAGCCTCGCCGGTGGCGGCAGTCAGGGCGTCACACTCGGTCTTGGCACCTTACTCCGCCCGGTCGCGCCGTCGGGCGAGCCATCCGCGCGCCGCGACGGGTCGCCGGATGCGGCGGGGCGGACATCTCCCCCGGGTCGACCGTAGCGGATCTCGGCGGCGGCTACGATTCGCCCGCTGCGCTGACGTCGGTCGACGGCGTCAGGCTGCGGCGATACCGAAGCACCGCTTCCAGCAAAGCGTCGGCAATCAGGTCGCGGTACGAATCAGTGGCGAGGAAGGTGGCATCGTGCCGGTTCGTGAGGAACGACACCTCGACCAACACGCTCGGCATGCGCGCGCCAATCAGCACGGCGAACGGCGCCCGCTTCACACCGAGGTCGGGCATGTTCGGGTCGACGGCCCGCAGCTTTCGGATGAGCCCTCGTTGGACGAACTCCGCGAAGCCCGCTGATTCCTGCGCCTTGACTCCGCTGGCGATGGCTCGTACCAGCTCCGGAAGTTCGGTCATCGTGCGCCTGGTGTGCGCGTTCTCTCGTGCGGCAACGGTTCGGGCCTCAACGTCCGTCGCGAAGTCCAAGACATAGGTTTCGACGCCGCGCGCGGCAGCGCGATGACTCGCATTGGCGTGGATCGAGAGGAAAAGATCCGCATCGACGCGATTGGCCAACTCGGTGCGTGCGAGTAGGGGCACATAGTCATTGCCTCTACGCGTGTGCACCACCTCGATGCCGTGTTGTGGCAATCGTCGCCCGAGCCTCTGAGCAATGTCGAGCACGACGTCGGCCTCGGTCAGGTCGCGGCCGGTCGCGCCAGGGTCGTAGCCGCCATGACCGGCATCGATGACGACACGTGAGATCCCGAGGCCGAGCTGCCGCGACAGGGAGACGGACGCGTCCTGACCACTCGTCGTAGCCACTGCGTCGAATTGCGCGGAGCGTTCCGGCAGTCCGGCGTCGACCCGGGGCCGCGTCCGACCGGACGGTGGTCTGACCTTGCGTGCGGCGGGTGACGGCATGACCTGGGGGCGTGGTATTGGCGCGGTGTCGCGGCAGTCGGCGATCAGTCGAAACGGGTGGTAGAGGCTGAGAATGTCGCAGTCGGCGACTCCCGCCATATCGACCATGACGCGCGTCACGTGGCCCGCTCGGCGCTCGAGTCGGACCTCGCGAACCTGATCGCCTTCGAAGCGCATTGTCTCGTTGCGACGGCCGGGTCCGGCCTTGGTGTTGTGGAGGTCGAAGACGAGCCGCGGCGGCGACCCAAGGGTGTCGGTGCGATACTCCACCTCACGGTCGAGGTGGAGCGTAATCCGGATGAGGTCGCCAATCGTCTCCCGGCGCACGTCTATTAGCCAGGCGAACTGACGAAGCGCATCGAAGCGATGGCGCCGGTCGGTGACGCGTGGCGCAAGAGCGCTTTTGGGGTAGGTGCCGGCCAACTGAGTGAGTAGACGCGTGCCAGTCTCCCAGTCCAGCGCGTCGTGATGCCGCTCGAACGCGTCGAGTGCAAGGCCGGACGCCTGCCACAGGGCATGGTCGCTGTATGCCGTCGTGGGAAAGCGACGCTGAATTGCCTCGTAGGAGGCAATTGCCCTGCGAAACGCGCTCAGCGACGGGCCGTGATCGCTGGGCGCGCGAAGCTCGCGTTCCTGTGCAAGCGCAGTCGCGTAGAGCGTAGCCGGTGGACGGTCGTCGGCCGCCACCGCAATTGGGGCCGCCAAGACGATCGCGCCCAGAATCGCCCAAAACCGCATCGTAAGGCTTATCGACCGAATTGTCCGGGAGCCTTACGATCGGGTCAACGGTGCGAGGGCACGAGAGCGAGGTTGAGAGGACTTGGCACGAGTGGCCCCCCGGTGAAAATTTCGCGTCGCACCGAAACCTGTATGGGCGTGGCCGGCAAGGCGCGAGAGGCGAGAACACTCCCAGCACGTAATCGATGAGCACCGGAGCCAGGCGGGATGCCTACGAATGCAGCGGGACTCGCACGACAGGAGGCTAGCGGGGCATCACATCCACTTCCTCAAAGTAGTCCGGTTTCACGAGCACGTCCCTCGGCTTTCCTGAGGTGCCGCCCGACACGAGCCCATCGGCTTCCATCATGTCGACGAGGCGGGCAGCGCGACTGAAGCCAACCCGCAGGCGCCGTTGCAGGTACGAGATCGAAGCCTGCTGGCTCGAGACCACGACGCGCGCCGCCTGGTCGTAGAGATCGTCGCGCTCGAACTGGATCACATCGGGCGCTTTCTCGTCCGCCGTGATCGATTCGTCGTAGCCCGGCTTGCCTTGCTTGCGGAGGAAACTCGCCAAACGCGCGGTCTCTTTCTCCGAGATGTACGGGCCGTGGACGCGCACACATCGCGACGACGCGGGAGGGAGAAACAACATGTCGCCCTTTCCGAGGAGCTGTTCGGCGCCGTTCGAGTCGAGAATCGTCCGTGAGTCGACCTTCGACGATGCGCGGAACGCGATACGCGATGGCATGTTGGCCTTAATCAGCCCGGTGATGACGTCGACCGATGGACGCTGGGTCGCCAGGATAAGGTGGATGCCGACCGCGCGTGCCATTTGCGCCAGTCGCGCAATCGATTCCTCGACTTCCTTGCTGGCCACCATCATCAGGTCGGCCAGCTCGTCGATGGCCAGCACGACATACGGGAGCGGTGTGGGCACGTCCTCGTCCGGGGACGGAGGTTTCGACTTGCGGCTCTGTTGAGTGTCCTTGAGGAGGCGCGCGATGTTGCGATTGTACTGATCGATATTGCGCACGCCTTCAGCGGCGAGACGTTTGTAGCGCTCCTCCATCTCCCGGACAGCCCAGCGCAGGGCGTTGGCGGCCCGTTTTGGGTCGACTACCACCGGTGTCAAGAGGTGCGGGATGTCCTCGTACATCCCGAGTTCCAGCCGCTTGGGGTCGATCAGGATGAGCCGAACCTCGTCGGGGGAGGCCCGATACAGGATGCTCGTCAACATGGCGTTCATCGAGACCGATTTACCGGTCCCGGTCGAACCTGCCATCAGGAGGTGCGGCATCGTGGCGAGATCGCTGACGATCGGCTCGCCGTGAATGGTCTTGCCGAGGGCCAGTGTGAGCTTTGACGTCGAGCGGCGATACAGCTCGGACTCGAGGAGCTCCCGGAGCGAGATCTGGTCGCGAATCGCGTTGGGAATCTGAATTCCGACGGTCGACTTGCCAGGAATGCGCTCGATCAGGATCGATTCCGCCTGCATCGCCAGACATAGATCGTCGGCCAGGCCGGTCACCTTGCTGTATTTGACCCCGGCGTCGGGCTTGAACTCGAACGTCGTGACTACCGGTCCAGGATGGATCTGGACCGCTGACCCGTCGACGGCGAACTCCCGGCACTTCTCTTCGAGCAGGTGGGCGTTCTCCATGAGCTGTCGCTCGTCGAACTTCTGGACCTCCTTCGGCGAATCAAGGAGCGCCATCGGTGGAGCCGAAAAGTTGCCTGGGCGTCGCTCTTTGATCGATAGACCGGGGACCAGCGGGAGTCGAAGGGCCGCCGATCCGGGCGGTCGAATGGCCGGTTGCGGGTGGAGCGGCCCCGCCGCCGCGGAGTCGTCCTGAGGCGCCGGCGTGGCGGCGGGCGGGCGCTTGCCGGTCTGGCGCTTGGCGCTGCGCGGGGGCGACCCAGCGGTCTGCAAAAGTGCCGACGGCCCCTGGCTCTTGGCGAGAACCTCGGTCCGAGCGGTGGATGCGCCCGTCCTCGCCAGATGCTTCTTGATCACGCCTTGTCGCTGGCGCTCACGTCGTCGACGCTCCCACCACTGTCGCACGGCGGTCATGCTCGCAGCCGCGTGGCGCGTCACCAGTCCCCGGAGATCGGTGAACAGGCGGCCGAACGAAAACTGTGTCGATAGGATCACCGATAAGAACAACGTGGTCAGGATGACGATGATCGATCCGGTCCGGTTGAAGTACTCGGCGAGGAGGCGGGCGAGACCGTCGCCAACAGATCCGCCGGCCTGAAACGCCCGGCCGGGGGCGCCGGCGAGCGCGAGACTGAGAAAGGCGGCGCTCCCGCCAAAGAAGAAACCGAGGCCGACGAGCTTGGTATAGGCGGCGTCGACGGATCGACACCAGAAATAGTGCCACCCGATCACGACGAGGGCGACCGGGAACAGATAGGACACGAGTCCGAAAAGCTGGAAGGAGAACTCGGCGAGAAAGGCTCCCACGCGACCGATGAAATTGTGGGGTGGCAATTTCCCACCGGTGTTGAAGAACCAGACATCGTCCGCAGGGTCGTGGGTCGCCAGGGCAATCAACCACACCAAGGCGAGGGCAAAAAGGGCCACTCCTACGAACTCGCTGAGCCGCCGCGAGAGAGTCGTTCCCGCCACGTTCACATCTCCATGATGACCGGCACAATCATCGGCCGGCGACCGGACTGTTTGCGGAAACACCGCTGCACGTTCACGCGGACATTTTCCACGACCAGCTCGTGGTCGGCTCGTTCCGCGGTGGTGACGGTACCCAGGAAGTCCTCGATAACTCCAGGAAGGGCCTCGAGGACCGACCGTGTCATGTCATCTATGACGAGCCCACGCGTGATCAACTCAGGGGCGCGGTCGAGGCGACCGGTCTGTCGGCTCATCGTCACGACGGCCACGACGACACCGTCGCCGGCCAGATGCCTCCGGTCCCGCAATACATCATCGGAGACAGCGCCCCGGCGCGTGCCGTCGAGGCGGATCCGGCCCGCCGGTGCCAATTGGTCGATCCACGCGCCGGCCGCATCGAAACACACCCGATGGCCGTTCTCACCAACGAGCGGGGTCGTCGCGCCCCGGGACACCCGTTCAGCCAGTCTCGCATGGTGCGCCAAGCATCGGTACTCTCCGTGTATCGGCACGAAAAAGCGTGGCATTACCAGCGACAGCATCAGCTTCAGATCCTCCTCGCTCGCGTGCCCGGACACGTGAACCTTGGCCGTGCTCTCGTCGATCACGGTGGCGCCGCGGCGCACGACGTTGTTCATGACCCGGCCAATCGCTCGCTCGTTCCCCGGGATCGCGCGCGCCGAGAACACCACGACGTCACCGGGGGCGAGCGACACGTGCCGGTGCTCATCGGCGGCGATTCTCGCAAGCGCCGACAACGGCTCGCCCTGGGACCCGGTCGCGATACAGAGCACGGTGGCGGGGTCCGCCTGTGGGATGTCGACTTCGCGAATCCGTGCGCTATCGGGCACGCGCAGATGACCGAGTCGCTCTGCGATCTCGGATGAGGCCTGGACGCCACGGCCAACGAAGGCCACCCGCCGGTTGAATCGCGACGCAAGGTCCACGAGCAACTGAATGCGGTGCAGGCTTGAGGCGAACGTCGCCACGACGAGCAGTTGTGTCGCGCCCGAGAAAATCTGCTCCAGCGCGGGGACCACATCAGCCTCAGACCCGGTGTGGCCAGGGCGCTCGGCGTTCGTGCTATCGGCGAACAGCGCGAGGACACCGGCCGACCCGATCTCAACCAGGCGTTGCATGTCTACTGGCTGACGATCCGGTGGCGTCTGGTCGAACTTGAAATCGCCAGTGTGCACTAGCGTTCCGAGCGGGGTCTGGATCGCGAGTGCCAGGCAGTCGGGCATGCTGTGGGCCACGCGGATGAACTCCACACGCAGCTCGCCAATGGCCACCGTCTGACCGGGTGCCACGGTGACGAGGCGTCCGTTGGGGTCCAGGCCGTGGGCTAGCAGCTTGGCTTCGAGAAACGCCAGGGTCAACGCGGTGCCGTAAATCGGTCCCGTGATGAGATCCCATACATACGGTACCGCTCCGATGTGATCGTCGTGGCCGTGGGTCAGTACCGTCGCATTGATTGGCGCCGCCCCACCGCGCAACTCCGCGATGTCGGGAATCACGAGATCGACGCCGAAGCGCTCGGGACCGGGGAACATCACACCAGCGTCGACGAGCAAACTGGTCGCGCCACAGCGAACGGCCATCATATTCATGCCGAATTCGCCGACTCCACCGAGTAGCAGGGCCTCGACGGCCGCTTCACGTACAGGTTCCGAGAGCATGGCGAACCACTTGCACGATCTGCCGAGGTCTGTCTGACCCGCAGACCGGGCTGCGCACCCGCGGGCCACGCGCGGTCGGGAAACCGGGCGGATCCACCGGTCGGGTCAGGTGACCCGGTGACGCGATCGTCAGTGCAGGCTGCTGGGTGGGCCTGCGCAGGAAGAAAAATCAGATTAGCATAACATACTCATGTGGTTTCGTCGCCCAGAACTTCAGCGAGATCAATGAGTTCCGACAATTTGAGCTCGCCTGGTCGGCGGCGCCCGTCGATCCCGGCGGCGCGCAGCAACCCGGCTGGTTGCGTGCCGCGACGATGTGCAAGCGGGGCCAGGGCGTTGACGCACTGCTTGCGGCGTTGCGTGAAGAGCGTTCGCACCATCAACTCGAACAGGGCAAGACTGCTGGGCATCCGATCGGCTCGACGAAACCGCAACTCGACGACGGCCGAGTGGACAGACGGCGCCGGTCTGAACGCGCCCGGGGGAAGCTTCAGCCGCCGGTGAGTGGCGGCCCGCAACGCGGTGAGAACCGCGAGGGGGCCATAGCTCTGCGACCCGGGTTGCGCGGTGACCCGCTCGGCCACCTCGCGCTGGAACATCAGGACCGCGTCGCCGATCGGCGCGCCCGCGTCATGGGCCCGGAGCACTTGGAGCAGGATCGGTGCTGAGATGTTGTACGGCAGGTTGCCGACAAGTCGTACCGTTGCCGAGCGTTCGTCCTCCGCCGCCAATTCGCGCATGATGCGCACGAGATTAAGGGTCAAAACGTCGCCGACTAGCACCCGTACGCCTGGATGTGCTCGCTGCTCCAGGTGTGCGGCCAGTCCCCGGTCGACTTCGATCGCCAGCACCCTCGCCCCAGCGTCGGCGAGAGAAGACGTGAGTGCGCCCCGCCCCGGACCGATCTCCACAAAGCAGTCTTCCGGTGTTGGCCGGATGGCAGCGACGACGCGAGCCGCCCACGCCGGTTCGAGGAAATGCTGGGCGAAGCGGCGGCGCGTGTCAGGGCTGGTTACCCTCGTCGAGTTGGTCGTCGCGCCAGTATCTGGTCTCGACCGCTTCGATTTCGTCCTCACTGAGCCCAAAGTAGTGTCCAAACTCGTGAATGATCGTCTCACCGATAGCACGTACGACCTCACCGCGGTCGGTATTGTCGCGCACGATCGGCTGCTGGTAGATCGTGATCAGGTCGGGTAGAACGTTCCCGTGATCCCATCCGCGTTCAGGTAGGGGCGTGCCTTGGTATAGGCCGTACAACGTGTCAGGCGGCTTGATGCCAAGCTCTGCCAACGTCTCCTGGTTCGGCTCGTCCTCGACGACGACCGAGACGTTGTCCATGGCCTCTCGGAACCGCCGAGGAATCAGCTGCATCGCTTCGGTGACGAGCCGGTGAAACTGCTCACGGGTCACAAGACGTCCTTGTAACGCCGCTGCGATCCTCCCTCGGTGCGAGAGAGCCCGGGCGTTGCCGTCGAGATGTCGCGGACGAAATCGCAGGAGGCCCGTGCGTGGCAACGGCTACAGAGCGGGCGCGGTTTGCAGATTCGGCGCCCGTGGAGAATCAGCGTGTCGGAGGCGACGGTCCAGCGTCGTGGGGGCAACGCGGCGCATAGCTCCGTCTCGGCGACTTCGGGAGCGTTCGAATGCACGAGACGGAGGCGGTTGGCGACCCGCAGCACGTGTCGGTCCACTGGGAGACCAGGGACGCCCAGCGCATGTCCGAGCACGACGTTAGCCGTCTTCCGTCCGACGCCGGGCAACCGGACCAGCGCATCCATAGACGCCGGCACGGCGCCGCCGTGCCGCTCGACGAGGGCGGCGGCCATGCCGACGAGCGAGCGGGACTTGGACCGAAAGAAACCCGTCGTTCGGATCACTGCCTCGAGTGTCGCGGTGTCCGCCGCGCTGAGCTCCTGCGCGTCCGGGTACCGGCGAAAGAGTTTCGGTGTTACCTGGTTGACGCGCTCGTCGGTGCATTGCGAAGAGAGGATCGTCGCGACGAGCAGCTCGAACGCATTTCGAAAGTCGAGCTCCGTGAACGCGCCTGGATGCTGCTTAGACAGCGCCGAGAGAATGCGGAGCGTGCGCGATGCCGAGTGCGAACCCGAAGCGCGCTTCCGGCCCACGGGCTGCTTAGTGAATCGGACCCGTAGGAGGACCCACCACCTTCGGCGGTGATTCGCTGAACGCGCGCAAGTGCTCCTGCAAGAGTCCGATGAGGTTCGGTACGAACTGCATCGGCACGACAATGCGGGCGCGAACCGGCGCCCGGAGCTCTCGCTCCGTGTCCTCGCCCCGCACCTCGCGCTCGGACGGAGGCAGCACCTCACAGAACGTCAGCGTGAAGTCGAACGGGGTTTGTGAGATCGCACAGAAGTTGGCATAGGTGCGTGGCGTGTCCCCCGGCTCATCGGGGACGATGGTGAAATTGATTTGCTTGCGGTCCGGCATCGGTGTCTCCTATCAGTATCTTCTCATGACAGCGATGACGACGCCCTGCACCTGGACCTGGTCCGGATCGACGATGATCGGGCGCATGCTGTGATTAGCCGGCTGCAGGCGTACCCGACCGTTGTCCTGGTAGAACTTCTTGAGGGTTACGTCGCTGCCCTGGAGCAGCGCGATGACCGTCTCGCCGTTCTCGGCGGTCTTCCTGTCCTCGACGATGACAACGTCGCCGTCGCGAATCTGCTCGTCGATCATCGACTCGCCCCGCACCCGGAGCGCGTACGTATCGCGTTTTCCGACGAGATCCTCGGGAACCGAGACGGTCTCGGAAGACACGACCGCTTCGATCGGCACCCCGGCTGCAACGTGGCCGAGAAATGGGAGTTCGACGGCGCCGCGTCCCAGCCGCGTCGGCATCAGCTCGACGGAGCGACTTCGATTCCATGCGCGCTTGATGAACCCCTTTTCCTGCAGGTTCGTCAAGTGCTTGTGCACCGTTGCCAAGGAGGAGAGCCCGAAGCGGCGGCCTATTTCCTCGAGGCTGGGTGCGTATCCGTGGTGCTCGATGAACTCGTTCAGGTAGTCCAGGATCTCACGTTGGCGCTTGGTCAATGGTTGCACGCGACCTCCTGTGGTGGGACCGACATTTGCAATGTATACAAAGAAAAAGCGAAGGTCAAGTCCTCGCAAACGGTACGATTAACCCGTGCGTTTGCCTATCGAGTTGTCGGCGTCCGGATCGCGGCGCTTCGACGTGGTAGGTCTCGGCCTCAACACGACCGATCTAATCGCAGTCGTGGCGCAGCATCCGACAGCCGATACAAAGCAGCCGATTCTACGCCTAACCCAGTCACCGGGGGGACAGGCGGCGACGGCAATGGTAGCCTGCGCCCGACTCGGGTGGTCAGCCAGTTACGTCGGACGCTTCGGGGCGGACGCAAACGCTGCTGAAGGGCGGCGCAGCCTCGAGCGGGATGGCGTCGATCTCTCGGCGGCCCCCAGCGTCGACGGCGCAGCCAACGCCCTGTCGATGGTCATCGTTAATGAGCAAACCGGCCAGCGGACCGTGCTTTGGACGCGCGATCCCGGTCTCGCCATCGCGCCTGGCGACATCTCCAAGGACCACGTCTGCGCTGGGCGTGTGTTGCTGGTCGACTGCCACGAGACGGCTGCCGCCACGACCGCGGCCCGTTTCGCACGGGCCGCCGGCGTGCCGACCGTCATCGATGTCGAGCGCGTGCGTCCGGGCATTGATGACTTGCTGCGCAACATCGACGTCATCATCGCCGCACAGGGTTTCCCGTCCGCGTTGACGGGGATCGGCGACCAGGGCAGAGCACTCCGGCGCCTCGACGAAACATACCGACCGGCCTTGTGCTGCGTGACGCTCGGATCTGAAGGGAGCCTATCTCTGGTTAACGGTTCCGAAGTCCACACCCGGGGCTTTCGCGTGCCCGTCGTTGATACCACTGGCGCGGGTGATGTCTTTCGGGGCGGCTTCCTCGCGGGCTGGCTGCGCGCGGCGGGGCGAGCCGAAGTCGACGACATCCTCACGTATGCCAACGCCGTTGCCGCGTTGAAATGCCGGCGCCTCGGCGCGCGGGAGGGGATACCTCAGCCCGACGAGGTGGAGACGCTGATCCATGGCGGCAACGCGCGGCAATGACACGGTGCAAACCACGCGATCGCGAATCCCAACAACGGACGCGTGCTAGAGTCCTGTCGTGGCGTGGATTCTCGCAGTGGCGGCCGTTCTGACAGGTGCCGCGCAGCCGAGTGTGGACGGTCCGCTGACCGCCGCCGATGGGCAGAAGGTCGAGGACGCGATCGCGTCGATTGTCACAAACGCGGCAACCCCGGCCGAAGCGCTCCGCACGGTCACC
>CAZYFH010000011.1:0-91984 GCA_964646815.1 uncultured Vicinamibacteraceae bacterium
TGGAAACGATCACCCGCGGCATCACGTACACCGACCTGATGCACCGGGGACGCCCGCGCATCATTGCCGCCGCGATCCTCCAGAGTCCTGGGGGAGTGGCGCTCGTCGATCCGGGGCCGGCTTCGTGCCTCGACACGCTCCGGGCCTCGCTGGCCGACGCCGGCATCGGGATCGGCGACCTACGCGCATTGCTGCTGACCCACATCCATCTGGATCACGCCGGCGTTGCCGGCTCGCTCCTTGCCGAGAACCCAGAGATCGAGGTCTACGTCCATGAGCGGGGCGCGCCGCACATGATCGATCCCGCCAAGCTGCTCGGGAGTGCCCGGCGCCTCTACGGCGACGCCATGGACGATCTCTGGGGCGCGTTTCTTCCGGTGCCGAAGACGGCCGTGCGGATGCTGAAGGGCGGCGAACGGATTACGGTGGCCGATCGCGAGCTCGAGGTGGCGTATACGCCGGGTCATGCGTGGCACCACGTCAGCTACTTCGATCGGTCGAGCGGAGTGGCGTTCGTCGGCGACGTCGCCGGCGTGCGCACTGGCACCGAGCTGTTTGTCATGCCGCCGACGCCGCCACCCGACATCGACATCGAGGTGTGGGGCGACAGCATCGAGCGCGTCCGGCGCTGGCAGCCGGCCACGCTGCTCGTAACCCACTTCGGCGCGCACGAGGATCCCCCCGCGCATCTAGACGCACTGCTGACACACCTCGAGGCGACGTCGGCGATGGCTCGTCGGATTCTCGATATGGATGGTAGCGACGACGATCGCTTGAACGCGTTCGCCGACGAGATGCGCATCTACCTCCAACGGCACATCGCGCCGACTGAGGCCGGTCTGTATGGGTATGCCGCCCCGATCGACCAGTGCTGGCTGGGGCTGGCGCGGTACTGGCGCAAGCGGGGCGTCGGCGTGCCCGCATCCTAGTGAAGTGGAACAGTCATCGCCGTCACATGAATGCCACTGATGCACGCATCACCGACGCCGAGCGTGAGCACGTCGTCCGCCTCCTGACCGACTCTCGTGTCGCATTGCTCGCCTTAGTCGCGCCGCTGACGGACGCGCAGTGGATCTTCAAGACCGGACCCGATCGTTGGTCGATAAGGGAGATCGTTGAGCACCTCGGTTTGGTTGAGCACGGGCTGTTTCGGCGGGTGGAGCGCGCGCTCGCGACGCCGGTCGATCCCGCGTGGAGCGCGTCGACCGACGGAAAAAGCGAGATGATCGAGCGGACGCTCGGTGACCGCGGCACGCGGCGAGAAGCCCCCGAACCGGTGGTACCGACAGGAGGCCTTGGCCGGAATGCGGCGCTCAAGGCGTACGAGCGCCGGCGCGCCGATACGGTCGCGTTTGCGACCACCACCCTGGACCCGCTCAAGGCGCACACTGGCGACCACCACCGGCCGGCCATCGGCACGCTGAACGCCTATCAGTGGCTGCTGTACATCCCCCTGCACAACCTGCGGCACGTGCAACAGATCGAGGAGATCACTCGGTCACCGACGTTTCCCGATGGCTAGTGGCCTGAATCGGGTGAATCAATAGCGCTCACCGGGCGGTGCCTCCCGCGATGGCCGGCGCTGGACCATGCGTCAGCGCGGTCACAGACGGTGTGTGTGCTCCCTCGTCGCGCCTTGTCAGGCGGGCGCCACACGCGCCGGCGACCACTGCCGATGCACCCGATACAAGCCACTAGGGACCTCAGCGCCAGACTCCGGCCGTCGGACTCGGGTCGGCGCGGTCGCTCGCGTCAGACGGAACTTGCACCAGGGGTTGAGAGGGCTCAGTCGGCGACGGCGAACGGCACCCAGGCCATCTGGTTGTCCCAGATGACGGCCAGCCTGCCCGCCGTCGGCGTGACATCCAGAAACTCCCAGTGGAGCTGGTCGTGCGAGTGCGGGAGGGTTTCGAGGAACATCGGGACGCGGACGAGGTCCTTCTCCCGCGTGTAGGAGTACGCGCCGAACACGGAGTCCGGGTCGTCCTCGTCGAATCCCGTGGTTTGAGCCCGGTACGTGGAGACGATCAGTGTCCAGTCGTCGCGCGCGAGCTCGATGAAGATCGTGTACTCGCCCGGCGGCACGATCGTGCCGTCCAGCTCGAGCGGGACCTCGTTAAAGAGACGCGTCGAGACGTTCGCCCCGGCCCTCCACACCGGCGCGCCATCGTTGAGGAACTCGACGAAATCCTCCTGGCCGAACAGGTCTCGCCCGCGCTTGAGCGGGCGTCCGTACGTGATCTCGATCCATTTGCCGCCGACATGCCCGAGTCGGCCGTCGAAGACTTCGCCGCCGATCTGGGTCGCGGATCGGCCGGACGGGCTCAAGGGCCGGGTGTCCGGCTGCTGCGCGCCGATTGTCGTGCCAACGACGATGACCATGAGTAGGCCGAACCGACACGCGGGATTCGTCATGCGGTGCTACTCTCCAGCCGTTGCGCCGGTGGACTGCAATAACCAAGCAACGAACGGCGGTTGCGGTCCATTAGTGGACTGTCGTTGTCCACTAGTATAGCGGTGCCTCCCACGTGTCCCTCGGCCTCTCGCCGGGATGGATCCGTCCGACGGCTTCGTGGTAGCAGTGTTGGAGGGTGACAAGGCCGCGTGTCGACGCCGACCGCCTTGCTAGGCGGGCGAATCCCCCGGTTTCATGCCTCGGCGGGCTCGGTACGCATTGAGACTGTCGAAAGACGGTGCGGCGCTAGACGTTCACCGCGAGTTGTTAGGTCGCCACTCCTCGGGCGCCCGGCGGACTTCCAGCACATCCAGCTCGAAACAGAAGCGACCTGGAGGATGCGACCAGAACTCGTCTGACGCCGGCTCCGACCACTCGGTCTCGAAGCGGCCGCACAGTTCGAATGTCGAATCGCCGAGAACACGATAGCCGTACGCTTGACTCGTGCCGGGGTCGCTGAGGCGTGCGCCGGGCACCGTCGCGTCCGAGAGCACGCCGAGAGACGCCGGCAGGGACCCGTCACGGGTCCAGTGAAGGTCGACGCTCCTGGCGAGCCGATCGAGGTCCTCGACGCGTTGCTCATCCAGCCGCCGGCTGCGCTCGGCGCTTGGAGAACCGAGTTGTACGAGCCCGACGACGACGGCGGTGCCGACCGCCGCGATGGCCACGACCGCGACCGCGTTGCGCCGATCGAGTCCGGTCACGACCGCGCCTCCTGCTCGTCGGTTCGCAGATCCGACAGGTAGTACCAGAATACGGTGCCGGCGATGCTCCCGACGGTCAGCACCTTGAGTACGAAGCGAACCGTCAGACCGCCGTCCAGTACGTTGTAGACGAGCGCCGTAACGTTACCGATCAGGACGCCCGCCGCGACGAACAGGGTCAGATAGGTTAGCCAGCGTCTCACTTTCGACGCGCGTTTGCTCGGGTCGGCGGCGAGATCCCGGCCGATCAGCCGCGAGATGCCGAGGAAAACCGGAGATGCGACGACCAGTGCGGCGATGGACCAGCGTAGCGTCTCGCGCGCGAACTCCACCGCGGCGGCGCCAGCGGCTGGATCGGGAAACGCCTGATTGATGAACTGAAACACCAGCTGGCCGAGGTTGAAGGCGCTGACGTAGAGCGTGGTGAAGAGCAGAAGGTGCATGAAGGCGTCGCGCGCGGAGAGATTCGGCCGTGGGCGCGGAACGGGAATGGGAAACTCGACCTCGGCGAAGCTCGTCAGTGCTCCCTGCACGTCACCCACGGCCCAGCCCGCTCGTCCCAGCACGTCTTTCAGGTCCGCCCGTGACACGCCGTGCGCGAGCCCGTCCTTGATGAAACTCCGTAACTCCTCGCTCGTGGCCATGATTTCTTCCTCCCTACGAGGTCTCGTCGAGCCGGTCGACAACCCGACGGATGGTCTCGACGGTCCGCTCGAGATCGACGGGGGCCATTCCCCGGGACACGGACTCTGACCACCGCGCGCCGATCTCAGTAAGCTGAGTCGCTAGCTGTCGGCCAGTCTCGGTGAGTCGCACGAGTGGTGAACGCGCGTGATCGGGGTTGCGCTCGAAGGCTAGGAGCTCATCCTGGACCAGGAGATCCGCGACGCGCTGCACGCTTTGCCGTGCCATGCCCATCTGGCGGGCGATCTGCGGCACCGTGCGTGTCCGTTCCTCGACTGCACCGATCACCTGCCAGCGGGCCTGGGTCTGCCCGACGGGCGCCGTCAGCGCCGCGCCGTGGCGCAAGAGAGCTCCGTTGAGGCGGAAGATCTCGAGCACGAGCCGTCGAAGCGCCGCTGGAGCGCGGGTCGATTTCAATATGACAGCACAGTGTCATAACGACAGCATAATGTCAATTGTTCCATGCCGCCCTCGTGCCGCACCAGAGCGCTGTGTCCACATCCACTGAGCCGCAATGGCCTGTTTCTAGAACAGGCGAAGGTTCGGGCGCAGACGCCACACCGGGGACACCGCATGAACACCGGGCTTGCCGATGGTCGCCACGCGCGGCGCGCGCGCTGCTGCGCCGACACCGCATCTTCAGCCTGGTCAAGGCCGTGCTGCTCAATCCACTGCCCTACGAGGATCCCGAGCGCCTCCGCGTGTTCTGGGAAGTCAATGCGGAGGCAACCTCGCACAGGTGTCGATCCCGACCTTCGATGATTGGCGCGCGGAGAACCGAAGCGTGAAGACGGTAGCCGACTACCGGCAGTTCAACTACAGCTGCGTCCGCGACGGCGATCCGCGTGATGTGTTGAGCGTGAAGGAGACACCCGATCTGTTCGCCGTCCTGGCGGCGGAGGCCCAGCTCGGGCGTACCTTCGTGGCAGATGAAGCGGTGGTTGGACGGGACCATACCGCGGTGCTCAGCCACGGATTGTTGGAGCAGTCCCTGGGCGGCCAGGACGACGTGGTCGGCACGACAATCGACCTCCACTAGGAGCCCTACACCATCATCGGTGTCATGCCGCCTGGCTTCGCGTTTCCGACGAGCACCGACGCCCTACAAACGGCTACTACAATCCACTAGGCAACCCGTCGAATGTCATCGCTGACAGTCCCGCGTGCCCGCACAGCTCATCGGAGGCGAGATAGTCCACGTGAGACTTGAAGTCGTCCAGCACCTGGGCATCGGCACTGACGGAGAGCACGCTCAGCAGGGCCACGGCGAGCTAGGGTGGCTTCCGGTATAGCCCCACAACGGAATCCTCCACCGCAACGAGACGGACGGCGACACCGGTCGGCACCGTGGGCCATCTCAGGGGTCGTTTCGGTACACGCGTCCGCCCTTCATCACGAAGTGCACCGCCTTGAGTGCGTCGATGTTCTCCAGGGGGTTCTCTGGAGTCGCGATGATATCGGCGGCGAGGCTGGGTGCGATGCGTCCACGCTCTGCATCGATCTTCATGAGCCGGGCCGCGTTCGTCGTCATCGCCTGTAGGATCGCGGGTGGCGGGACACCCGCCTCGACCCATACGTCCAGGTAGTCCAACATCATCTCGGCGCGCGTCCGACCGGGCGGACTGATGATCACATCGGTGCCAAACACCAGCGTGACCCCGACGTCGTACGCGCGTCGCAACCGGTCGTGGATGCCCGCCGCCGCCGCCGCCATCCCGTCGGCGGCCTCCGCTGGTCCGAGCATCTGGAAGTGCTCGGTGGGAAAGTCGGTTCCCACGAGCACCGTGCCGCGCGCTTTCATCAGGCGCAGCACGTCATCGCTCAATTGGAAGCCGTGTTCGATCGAATCCGCACCGCCGAGGACGACGTTCCGTGCCGCATCGTCGCTCGTGACGTGGACCGCAACCGTGACGCCGGCGCGATGGGCCTCGTCGACCGCCGCCCGGATATCGTCCTCCGAGTAGTAGTAGCGCTGGTCATCGGACACGAGCTTGATCGCGTTGGCGCCGTAGTAGAGATTTCGGCGGATCGCCTTACGGATCTCGTCCGGCGTGTCGGCGTCGATGTATTCGAGTTGCCAGAATGGCCCAATGTCCGGTGGCATTCCCACGCTCTGGCCGCCAAACGGCGCAATGATCTTGCCCGCGGTCAGCAGCGTCGGCCCGTCGATGAAGCCGCGGTCGATCGCCGTCATGAGCGCGGTCCCGGCATAGTCGGCGTCGTTCCCGACGTTCTTGACGGTCGTGAACCCCGCGTCCAGGATCACCCGCGCATTCCGGGCGCCTCGCAACGCCCGAAGTGCGGTGCTCTCTCGAAGCCACTGCGTATCCGGTCCATCCGCGCTGGGCCGCACTGCGGTCGTCAGATGGACATGCGCGTCCATGAGACCGGGGAGGACCCACGATTCGGACAAGTCGACGACGTCGGCGCCGACGGGCACTTCTACAGTGTCACCGACCGCGGTGATCCGTCCCGCCTCGACGAGGATGAGCTGGTTCGCGGTGCTGGTGCCTGCGTCTGGGTCGATTAGGTGACCAACGCGGAGGGCCACGGTCTGGGCGTGGAGCGAACTGGCCTCGAGGAGCACCAGCATAGCTGCCAGCCCGGCGGCACGTACCGCGGCAACCCCGCTTGGATGAACCGGCAGCAGGTCGCTCACCATGTATTTAAAAAGGCCTTCCAGCCTCGCGCCGCAGACCTTGAGCGGTGCCACGGCCGTCCGTCGTCGGCGCCCTCGCCTTAGTCCGCTCCGATGCTTGGCACGACGCCAGGCACCGCGTTACCGGCGATCCACACCGATTCGATCGATCGGCTGTTGCTGATGTCGGCGGCTGGATTCGCGCCGTAGACGACGAAGTCCGCCTGCTTTCCGGCAGCCAGCGTCCCGACATCGTCGAGATCCAGACAGGCGGCCGCGTCACCGGTCGCCGCGACGATGGCCTGCATCGGTGTGAGGCCGGCGTCCACCATCAGGTCGAGCTCGCCGTGCTCGAAGTAGCCCTGGAACCGCGCGGCGGGGCCGGTGTCGGTGCCCATCGCGATCCGCACACCCGCGTCGGCAAGCATCTTGAGGTTCTTCTTCGCTGTGTCGAGCTGGACCTTGTAAGTCTGCGCGCTCGAGCTGTTTCGGTAGCCTTCCTGCCGTTCCGGGTCTTCGAGCGCCGCGAGCACTGCAGGGTCCGCATCTTTCAAGAAGAACGGATCGTCGAACCACTCGGGACGCTCTTCGTACACGTAGGTAGAGACCTCGCGCATTAGCGTCGGACAGACGCAGACGTTGCGGTCAGTGAGGAGGCCAATCAGTTCGTCGTCTACATCGAGATCGCGCACGCTGTGCGCAACGAAATCAGCGCCAGCCTCGAGGAGCCCCTTGGCGTCCTCGAGATAGTAGAGATGGGCAGTCAGCTTCAGATCGCGGGCGTGCGCCGTCTCGATCACCGCTTGGTAGATTTCACGCGGCATTTTGTTGGTGACGCCGAGGTTGTCGTCGACCCGGATCTTGATGAAGTCGACGTTCATGTCGGCCGCGGCGTTCACCCGCTCGGCGGCCTGCTCCGGCGAGTCGGCCGTGATGACCGGTCCGGCGACCCGCAGCCGCGCATGCGACAGGTCGGGCCCTTCGCGGTCACGGACGGCAATCCCCTCGGGGCCGTCGCCGCCGAGGCTGACGACGGTCGTCACCCCGTACCGCGCGTAGAGACCGAGCTGATATGCGACGTGGTCCTCGGTGTAGTAGGCCGGGTCGGCTTCGAGGCCGCGGACGTTGTTGACGTGCCCATGTGCGTTGATCAGGCCGGGTGTGATGGTCTTGCCGGTCAGGTCGATGCTCGTGGCATCTGGCGGCACGTCGATGGCGTCGCCCGGTCCCATCGCTTCGATGCGGCCGTCACGGATGACCATCGTCCCGCCTTCGATCGTGTCACCGTCACCGACGATCAGACGCGCCCCGGTGAACGCCATCAGTCCTGGCGTTGGCTCGACCGGTTCCGGTTCCGGCGCGGCGCAGGCCGCCATCATCACCGTGACCAGCCCAAGAACGAACAGTTGCTTCTTCATCGCGATCCCCTGCATAACGGCGTAGTGGCCTGTAATCGCCATTTGTAGAGCGATTTCCGTCCTGGACGCCCCGCCTACCAGCGGTGTTCCTCGGTCACACACATATACGGAACATGCTCCCTCGTCACGCCTTGCCAGCCGGGCGTCGTGGCACGAACCGCACTCCACAAATGGCTGTTACAGGCCACTAGTTCTGGCCGCCGCCACTCTCCTGCATCTCCTGCAACACTTCGCCCAGTCGTTCGATCTCCTCGCCGTAGAGCGCCCAATCGCCGTCGCGTTGGGCGCGGAGCGCGCGGGCATAGTGGTCCTGCGCCAGCGTGATCGGTGTCAGCGTCGGGTCGGGTGTCGTTGGCAGGACGTCGGCGAGAAGCGTCGTCGCCGGGAGCACGGGCGCGCCGGGCGCGCCGCCGAACAGGCGGCTCAGCGCCTGGTCGAGCGTTGCCTCCATGACGATCTGGTTTTGATACGCGACCACGACCTGCTTCAGCTCGGGGATGCGCCCGCCCGACGCACGCAGATACAGCGGTCGGATGTACAGGAGCGCCTCCTCGATCGGAATGACCAGCAGCGTCCCCTGAATGACCTCAGACCCCTGCTGATTCCACAACGAGATCTGCGGCGAGATGTCCTGGTCCTGATTGATCCGCGCGACGATCTGCGACGGGCCGAAGACGACTTTCTGCTTCGGAAACTGGAAGACGAGCATCTTGCCGTAGTTGTCGCCGTCGCTGCGGGCGACCATCCAGGCCGCCATGTTGTTCTTGCCCAGCGGCGTGAACGGCAGCATCTGGATGAACTCGGCCGAGTCTTCACCCGGCAGACGCATGATCGTGTAGTACGGCTCCATCTGCTCGTTGTCGATGACCGGCACCTCCCACTCGTCCTCCCGGTTGTAGAAGACGCCCGGGTTGGTCATGTGAAAGGTCGAGTACACCGCCGTTTGCAGCGAAAAGATGCCCTCCGGATACCGGATGTGTCTCTTGAGGCCTTCCGGCATTGCCTCGAGCGGTTGCAGCAGTTCTGGGAAGATCTTGCCGAGCGTGATGCCGAGAGGATCGTCCGGTTCGGCAAGATAGAACGTCGTGGTGCCATTGTACGCGTCGATAACGACCTTCACAGAGTTGCGGATGTAGTTGATGCCGGGCGTAACCGGCGTGGAGTACGGGTAGTGGTCGGTGACCGTGTACGCGTCACGCATCCAGAAGAGCTGGCCGTCGGAAATCACGAGGTAGGGGTCGGAATCGTATTGCAGAAATGGCGCGATGGTATCAAGCCGGTCATAGATGTTGCGGTGGTAGAGCACCCGACTTGCCCCGGTCACGGGACCGCTCACGAAGAGCTCGTATGAGCGGAACCGCAGGCTGAACAGGAGACGTCGGAACAGGCCCCCGATCTCAATGCCGCCCCTCCCGTCATACCGCGTCTGGATGTTGTCCTCGCCCTCGGGGTAGTGGAACTCGTCGGTTGTTGTGTTGACGAGCACGTAGTCGTTCGACAATTCGCCGAAGTAGATGCTCGGTTCATCGACCTCCAGATCTATCTCGGAGCGGGGCGGCAGATCCTGGATGAACAAGACCGGCAGGCCCTCTGGCGTGACCTGGTTGACCGGGCCGAGCGCAACACCGAACCCATGTGTGTACTGCAGGCGCTCGTTCACCCAGGACCGGTTCGGGAGGCTGTCGGAATTCAGCTCTCGGATCGATAGCATCGTCTGTCGATACTCGCCGTCGACGAAGTACCGATCGTTGTCGACCGATGCAAACTCGTAATAGGTGCGGATTTCCTGGATCTGCGCAAACGTATCGAGCAACGGTCGGTGGTCCCACAGGCGGATGTTGTTGATCGTCTCGGCGTTGTTTTCGATGTCGCGTAAGGTCAGCAGCGCATCGCCCGAGACCTGCCGCTCTTCCACGACGTCGAGGTCGAACGCGTGCCGCGTCGCGGCGATGTTGTGGACGAGATACGGCGCTTCTCGCCGCTGCTCGTCCGGCGTCACGACGAGCTGCTGTAGCAGGAACGAGACGGCACCGCCGCCGATCCACACGATGAGGTAGCCGCCGATACTGACGGCGACGGGCCAGGTCGTCGCCGACATCGCGGCGTAGGCCATGGCGCCGGCCGCGAGGACCGACACCGCCATCAGCACGCGAAAGACCGGGAGCCGCGCAGCGACATCGACATAGGACGCGCCGTGGACGATTCCCGCCGGGGTGATCAGCACGCGCGGCATGTCGAGATAGGCGCCCCAGGCCAGCAGCAGGAACATCGCCGAGCCGAGCAGCAGCAGGTGCTGACGCGCGCGTGGTCCGACGCTCAGCCCGTCAGGTCCGAGACTGACCTGGCTGAAGACCACGTACGCCGCCGTCGAGCCGATCAACGCCAGCATGACCAGGGCGAGACACGCAAGCCGTACGGCGTCGAGGAAGGGCAGCGTGAAGATATAGAACCCAGCGTCGCGCCCGAAGAGCGGGTCGGCTTCTCCGAACGGCGTTGCCTCGAGGAAGCGAAGGACGGTCATCCACTGGCTCGAGCCGATGCTACCGAAGAAGAGCGCCAGCAGCCCGGCTACCGCGACGGCCAGCAAACCGAGGTGCCGCCGCTCCAGCACGATCGGCTGCAGATCGCCCCCGCCCGGGAAGACGACATACGGCCGGTTGGGACCGCGGATGGCCACGCGAAAGTTGCCGAACAGAAAGAGAAACGCCGGTACGAACAGCGCGAGCCCGACGAGACCTTTCGTGGCGAGGCTCTTCAGGAAGACGCTCTGATACCCGGTCTCGCCGAACCAGAGCCAATCCGTATACAGCTCCGCGAACCACGGGAGCGCGACGATCAGGAACAGAGCAATCAGAGCGAACGCGAATCTGGTAAACATAGGCTTGTCTCGTTGCACCAGCGGCAGGACCGCGTCCGACGGCTCGGCAGCCTTGACCTAGTCGGTGCACCTCGAAGGGTACGTGAGCCGGTTGACTCGGTGCAACCTCCGAGTCCACCCCCCCCCCCCCCAGGGGGCTGATAGACTCTCCCGGTCTTGCCGTCGCCGTCCGCGCGCGCTGACTGACGAGCGTCGGGCGGTCCCCGAGCCGTGACGGTGACAACCGAAGGTCCTCGAAACCCTCGAACCTCGCAACTGGAGATCCCCATGCCGCTCACTGTCGGCGACACCGCCCCCGATTTCGAACTGAACAGCCACCTCGGCGGCACGGTCACGCTTTCGATCTTTCGGGGCAACACGAACGTAGTCGTCGCGTTCCATCCGCTGGCGTGGACGCCGGTCTGCGCCAATCAGATGAAGGCGTACGAGACGGAACGGGACTGGTTCGCCGAGCACGACACCCGCGTCCTCGGCGTCAGTGTTGACGCCGTGCCGTCCAAGATCGAGTGGGCAAAGAGCCTCGGCGGGATCTCGTACGACTTGCTGAGCGATTTCCACCCACACGGCGCCGTGGCCGAGGCGTTCGGAGTGGCGCGTGAGGGTGGAATCTCGGAGCGGGCGATCTTCGTTGTCGACAAAGCCGGGACCATCGCGTTCGCGAAGGTCTACGACCTCCCGACGTTGCCGGACAACGCGGAAGTCCGCCAGGCGATCGAGCGGCTAGGTTAGTCCGCACGTAGCGACCGCGCGATATCGACGTCGAGCGCGAACATGGGCTTGCCATCCGGTCCGATGCCGACCTTCTTCGTGGCGGGCGCGTCGTCTCGACGGAGCGCGATGTGATGTACTGACCGGCCAGGACGGCGGGAATTGACTGCCCGGCTCGGGCATCAAGAAGATCGTCAGTATCGGAAACAGGCCATTTTTGTAGACGACTCGGCTGGTTCTGCGGGAAGCCACTCCCAAGCTATCGCTGAACTCCGCCTGGCTGTCAATTCCCACCCACTAGACAAAACGGACACGTTGAGGTAGATCAACTGAAAGGATCCCACCCTCGATGTCGAAGAAATATCGGCAGCGCGGCTATCAAGACGACGACCGCGACCGTCCATCCGTTGCCGCGCCGCGAGAGCCGAAGGGCGACGGCCGGCCGCGACGCGGCTATGGGCCGCGTGAGCCGCGCAAGGTCAACATGCCGGGCTTCCACGACGTCCTGAAGTGCGCACGGTGTGGTGCGTCGCTGACCGGGGCGATCCGCTTCGATTCGCAGTGCTCACAGTGCTCCGCCGACCTCCACAGTTGCGCGCAATGCACCTGGTTCGACACGAGCAGTCAGTTCGAATGTGGGCGACCGATCCCGAAGCGAGTGTCCCCGAAGGACGAACGGAACGACTGCACCTACTTCGAAGCGCGCATCACCGTGGAGCGCGAAACGCGCTCAGCGCCGCCGACCGCGGAAACACGGCCGGCGTCTGGTAACGCGCGACAAGCGTTCGACGACCTGTTCAAGTAGCCCCAACGACGCCAGGGTTCGGGCGTGTCCGGCTCGTGGATGTGCTCTTCGCCGGCCGCCACCCGTGCGTCATCTGCGATAATTCGACTGATGTCCGAGCCCAGCACTCAGCACGACATTGCCGCTCGGCTCTCGGCGCTTGCGTCGCCCGTGCGACTCGTGTTCTTCACGCAGACGTTCGGCTGCGAGACTTGCTTCGCGGCCCGCCGCGTCATCGATCAGCTGGCCAGTCTGTCCGAGCACCTCACGGTCGAGGAGCACAACCTAGTGCTCGACAAGGATCGGGTGACTGAGTTCGGCGTCGACCGAGCCCCCGCGATCGCGATCGCGGGGGCTCAGGATCTGGGGCTACGGTATTACGGCGTGCCGTCGGGCCATGAGATCGAATCGTTGGTCGAGGCGATCGAGCTCGCGGCACACGGGGCGACCGGATTGAGCGATGAAAGTCTCGCTGCGCTGGCGGCGCTCGACCGCGCCGTCCACCTTCAGGTGTTCGTCACCCCGACGTGACGGTTTTGTCCCCAGGCGGTTAGCCTGGCCTACCGGTTGGCCGCAGCGAGCGCGCGTGTCACGGCGTCGGTGATCGAAGCGACCGAGTTCCCCGATCTCGCTACCCGCTATAGGGTGACCGGCGTGCCGAAAACGATCGTCGATGACCGAATCGAGATCATGGGTGCGCAGCCGGAGGCGGAGTTCGTCCAGCACGCGCTGCAGGCGACCGGATGATCGCGCGGCGGAGCACGGCCAGTGGGCTCGTCGCGGGCCTCGGTGCCGGCTGGTGGCTGGTCACGCTCGTCGCACAAGTCCCGCCACCTATCGACTATCACCTGTCGTTCCCGGAGCCGGAGCATCGGTGGCTTGCGGTGGACGTACTCTTTCCCGAGATTGGTGATGCGCCACTCGACATCCGGATGAGCAGCGCCTCGCCGGGTCGTTACGCGCGCCACGAGTTCGCGAAGAACGTCATCGAGGTGCGGTTCACCGATGGCGCCGGGGGCGACGTGGCGGTGACCCGGCGCGGGCCGGCACAATGGGCGGTCGCTCGACACGACGGCGCGGTCCGCGCCCGCTATCGCTTGTTTGGCGATCGCGTCGACGGCACGTATCTGGCGGTCGATGCCACGCATGCGCACCTGAACATGCCCGCGACGTTGATGTGGGCCGCCGGGTTCGAGGATCGCGCCGCGACGGTCACGTTCGAGATGCCCCCTGCCCGAGGCTGGCAGGTCGCGACGCAGCTCTTTCCTACGGCGGAGCCGCTCGTCTTCACTGCCCCCAACCTGCAGTACCTCCTGGATAGCCCGACGGAGTTCAGCGATTTCGATCTGCGAACCTTCACCGTGCCCGACCCGGCCGACAACGCCTTCGTACCGACGTTCCGGCTCGCCGTCCACCACGACGGCGAGGCGTCCGCCCTGGCGCCCTTTGCGCGGGCGGTCGAGCACATCGTGCGCGAGACGGTGTCAGTGTTCGGGGAGTTTCCCCGCTTCGAGACCGGCGCCTACACGTTCATTGCTGACTATCTGCCCTATGCCAGCAGCGACGCGATGGAGCATCGCAACAGCACGGTGCTGACGTCCGCGGGTCGGCTCGACGGGGCGGATGACCGCGCGCGCCTGCTCGGCGCGGTCGCGCACGAGTTCTTTCACGTCTGGAACGTCGAGCGGATTCGCCCGGAATCGCTCGAGCCGTTTAATTTCACGCGTGCCAACGTCTCCGGCGAACTCTGGCTGGCGGAGGGCGTCACGAACTATTACGGCGGGCTGATCATGCACCGTGCAGGCCTCGCCACGCTGCCGGCGACGTTGAGCCGGTTCGCCAATGTCATCAACACGGTCACGCTCGGCCCTGGTCGTCGGTTCCGCTCGGTGGTCGACATGAGTCGAATGGCGCCATTTACCGATGCGGCCACCGCAATCGACCGCACCAATCTGGAGAACACGTTCATCTCGTATTACATCTGGGGGGAGGCCCTGGGGTTGGGGCTCGACCTCGCGCTGCGGACGCGAACCGAGGGCGGCGTGACGCTCGACGACTATATGCGCGCGCTGTGGGAGCGCTTCGGCCGTCCCGGTGGTTCGGTGGCCGGAGCGGTCGACCGGCCGTACACTCCCAATGACGCGGAACGATTGCTTGGGGTCGTCGCAGGCGACCCTGCATTCGCGCGGGACTTCTTTGCTCGCTACATCAACGGCCGCGAGGTGGTCGGGTACGCAGAGCTACTGGCGCACGCGGGCTTCGTCGTGCGGCCGGCCGCACCAGGGCGGGCGACACTCGGCGACCTGCCCCTCGGGGCTGGCATGCGGGTGATTGGCCCGACGGCGTACGAATCCCCGCTACACGAGGCCGGGATCGAGCGTGACGACGTGCTGGCGACGCTCGACGGCCAGCGCCTGACGTCGGGCGCGCAGATCCAGCGACTCGTACGCGCCAAGAGCCCGGGCGACGTCGTGACCATCGGGTACGTTCGCCGCGGCCAGCGGAGGGTGTCCACCGCGACGCTCGTCGCCGACGGCCGCATCGAGATCGTGCCGGTCGAATCGATCGGCACGACGCTCACCGAGCCACAGCGCGCGCTCCGCGACGCCTGGCTCGGCAGCCGGCAAGACTGATCCCGGCGCATACTTCGTCCGGCGTCCTCGGCAATCGGGCTGTCCGGCCCTTCGCCCGCCGAGACTTGCGACGCCTCGAACTCTGGGATGTCGCGCGCCACCGGATCGGGCAGGCGGAAGTTGCCTTCCTCATAAGCCAGCATCAGCGCCACGCCCGTGATCGGCTTCGACATCGCGGATCGGGATCGGTGGTAGAAACCTGGCCATTTTGGGCCACCCACGGCCCATACGCTGTGGACGCGCCACGGCCCGCTATGATCAGCCGTGGCCATGGCTGTCGTCACACGCGACCCCGTCTGCGGCATGGAGGTGAATCCGGACAAAGCCCGGTATAGCCATGAACACGAGGGGTCGACATACCTCTTCTGCTGCTCGGGTTGCCAGGCCGCGTTCACCGACGACCCCACCGCGTTCCTCCAGGCCGCCGCCCCCCCCGCGTCGCTCGATCACTCGGACGCCGCCGTCCCGCGCCCCGCGTCTGGACCGTCGAAGAAGGTGGAGCCTCCAGCCTCGACAGCCTATGTCTGCCCGATGTGTCCGGACGTCCGTGAAGACGAGCTGGTCCCATGCCCCTCGTGTGGGATGGCGCTCGAACCGGAAGCCGTCGCGCTGCCGGAGCAGCGGGTCGAGTACACCTGCCCGATGCATCCCGCGGTCGTTCGCGCTGAGCCCGGTGCGTGTCCCACATGCGGCATGGGGCTCGAGCCGCGAACCGTCACGGCCGACGAGCCGCCGAACGCCGAGCTGATCGGCATGACGCGCCGGTTCCAGGTCGGCGCGGCAATCGGTCTTCCGGTGTTCGCGCTCGCCATGGGCGAGATGCTGTTCGGAACTGAGGTGCTGGGTCTCCCGCGATGGGCGTCGAACTGGATCCAGCTCGCCTGCGCGACGCCGGTCGTCGTCTGGTCGGGGCGTCCGTTCTTCGAGCGGGGGTGGACGTCGATCGTCAACCGGAGCCCCAATATGTTCACGCTAATCGCGCTGGGCGTCGGCGCGGCGTATCTCTACAGCGTAGCTGCCACGGTGATGCCTGCCGCGTTTCCGTCCGGGTTCCGCATGGACGGGGGCGTCGAGCCGTACTTCGACACCGCGGTCGTCATCATCGTGCTCGTGCTGCTGGGCCAAGTGCTCGAGCTACGGGCGCGGCAGCGCACCGGCGCTGCACTGCGCGCGCTCCTCGGCTTCGCTCCCGCAGTGGCCCACCGGCTGGAGCCAGGTTCCGATGACGCGCTCCGGGAGACCGACGTTCCGCTAGCCGACGTGCGGGTCGGCGACCTGCTGCGCGTGCGCCCGGGCGATCGCATCCCGGTCGACGGGACCGTCACGGATGGTCGCAGCACGGTCGACGAGTCGATGGTGAGCGGCGAGCCGATGCCGGTGCTGAAGACGCCTGGCGTTGACGTGATTGGCGCAACGATCAACGGCACCGGTAGTCTGACAATGCGGGCCGATCGGGTCGGCCGGGACACCCTGCTCGCGCAGATCGTCGGCATGGTCAGCGACGCGCAACGAAGCCGCGCCCCGATCCAGCGGGTCGCCGACCGGCTGGCCGCCTTCTTTGTCCCGGCCGTCGTGACCGTGGCGGCGGCGTCATTCGTCGGTTGGGCGATCTGGGGACCCGAACCCCGGCTCGCCCTCGCGGTGGTCAGCGCTGTCGCGGTGCTCATCATTGCCTGCCCGTGCGCTCTGGGGCTCGCCACGCCGATGGCCATCATGGTGGGGTCGGGTCGCGGCGCGACGGCCGGGGTGCTCATCCGCAACGCGGAGGCGCTCGAGACGCTCGAGAAGGTCGATACGCTGATCGTCGACAAGACCGGCACGTTAACCCTGGGCAAACCACAAGTGCAGTCCGTCGTGCTCGCGACCGAAGGCGACGCGCCCCCCCGCTGGGAGGAAAATGCGCTGCTCGGGATCGTCGCCGGGCTCGAGCAAGCGAGCGAGCACCCGCTGGCGTCCGCGGTCGTGGCTGAGGCGACGCGTCGCGGCTTGACGCGGGCGTCGGCGAGCGACTTCGAGTCTGAGACGGGCCGCGGGGTGATTGGCAACGTCGGCGGCCGGCGCGTGGCCGTCGGCACCGCGGCGTGGTTGCTTCACCAGGGATGCGAGGTCGGATCGCTCGACGCCACCGCGGAGGCTGCCCGTCTGCGTGGCGAGACGGTCGTCTACATCGCAGTCGACGGCGTCTTGGCTGGCCTCCTCGGCATCGCGGATCCGGTCAAGGGCTCGACACCCGAGGCCATCTGGCTCCTCCGTTCTGACAACCTCCGCGTCATGATGGTCACCGGGGACAGTCGCGCGACAGCCGAAACGGTGGCCGCGCAGGTCGGCATCGACCCGACCGATATCGTTGCCGAAGCGCTGCCCGCCGACAAGCGCCGTGTCGTGGCAGAGCAGCAGGCCGGCGGACACTTGGTCGCCATGGCGGGCGACGGCATCAACGACGCACCGGCGCTCGCCGAGGCCGCGGTCGGCATCGCTATGGGCACCGGGACCGACGTTGCGATGGAGAGCGCCGGAGTGACACTCGTTAAGGGGGATCTCCGGGCCATCGTGCGGGCGCGGCGGCTCAGCCGCGCCACGATGCGCAACATCCGGCAGAACCTGTTCCTCGCGTTCGTCTACAACGCCGTCGGCATTCCGGTGGCGGCTGGCGTGCTGTACCCGGTGATTGGACTGCTCGTGAGTCCCATCTTGGCAAGCGCTGCGATGATGATGAGCTCGCTGTCGGTGATCGGCAACGCGCTCCGGCTCCGCCGCCTCAAGCTGTAGTGGAGCACCCGTGACAACGCTCACGTTTGGAGGGAGCCATGAAGAACAGGACCGCCATCGTCGCTCTCTCCGCCGCGCTCTTCGTGGTCGCCATCTCAGCGGCGCAGGACGATCCGTTCCTGTGGCTCGAACAGGTCGAAGGACCGGAGGCGCTGGAATGGGTGGAGGCCCGCAACGCCGAAACCGTTGCCGCTCTGGGCGAGAGTGAGACCTTTCACGCGCTCTACGACGACGCGCTCGGAATTCTCACGTCCCAGGATCGGATCGCCTACCCGAGCACCGTGGGTAACGTCGTGTACAACTTCTGGACCGACGCCGAGCACAAGCGAGGTATCTACCGGCGTACGGGTCTCGACGACTACCTCTCCGGCGCACCGGATTGGGAAGCAGTCCTCGACGTCGATGCGCTTGCGGAAGCCGAGGGCGTGCCCTGGGCGTTTAGCGGCATGAGCTGCCTGGCGCCCGAGTACCGGCACTGCCTGGTGAACCTTTCACGCGGCGGGTCGGACGCGACCGAAGCGCGAGAATTCGACCTGCCGTCGGCCACGTTCGTCGAGGACGGCTTCCACTTGCCGGAGGCCAAGAGCTCGGTTGCGTGGGTTGACGCCGATTCGCTGCTCGTCGGGACCGATGTTGGTCCTGGCTCGATGACCACCTCCGGGTATGCGCGGACCATTCGTTTGTGGCGGCGCGATACTCCCCTGGCCGAGACCGACACCGTGTTCGAGGCCGACGAAACCGATATGGGGGTCTTCGCACGCGTCTTCGAAACCCGCGACGGCCCCCTACCGACGATCATGCATCGGCCGGAGTTCTTCGACGGTTCGGTCTACATCTACCGCGACGGAACACTCGGCAAGGTCGACATCCCGACTGATGCGGACCCCGGCGTTGTCGGCGACCAGCTCGTGGTCTACGTACGCACCCCGTGGGAGGTCGATGGTAGGACCTATCAGACGGGGTCGGTGATTGCGATGTCGCTCCGGGACTTCATGAGCGGCCGACGCGATTTCGCGGTCGTCGTGGAGCCGGCGCCTCGGGTCACCGTGCAGGGTACGGTCCCGGCCGGCGACCAGCTCCTTGTCAGCGTGCTGGACAATGTCCAGGGCCAGCTCTGGAAATACCGTCTGGACAACGGACGTTGGGTCGGCGAGCGGGTTGACGCGCCCGGCATGGGGAGCGTCGGTGTCGTCGATGTCGACTTACAGACCAGCCGGTTCTTCTTCACGTACTCGAGCTTTACGCAGCCGACGACGTTGTATCTGCACGACGACGACGGCGCGGTCCGGCAGGTCCGCCAGTCACCCGAGCGGTTCGATTCGGCGGGACTTGAGATCCGCCAGCTCGAGGCAGCATCGCCGGACGGTACGAAGGTGCCGTACTTCGTCGTCGCGGACCGTGACATCCCGCTCGATGGCAGCACCCCGACGCTGCTCTATGCGTATGGCGGCTTCGAGATCTCGATGCAGTCGGGCTACAGCGCGGTGCGCGGCAAGGCCTGGATAGAGCGTGGCGGGGTGTACGCGGTGGCCAATCTTCGCGGTGGTGGCGAGTTCGGACCGGCGTGGCACCGTGCCGCGCTAAGAGAGAACCGGCAGCGCGCCTACGATGACTTCATCGCCGTGTCGGAAGATCTGATTAAGCGCCGCTACACGTCGCCCGCCAGACTCGGGATTGTGGGTGGCAGCAATGGAGGACTTCTGACGGGGGTTGCCATGACGCAGCGCCCCGATCTCTATGGTGCGGTGATTGTCTCCGTGCCACTGCTCGACATGAAACGCTACAACAAACTTCTCGCGGGTGCGAGTTGGATGGCCGAGTACGGCAACCCGGACATTCCGGAGGAGTGGGCGTTCATTAGCAAATACTCGCCGTACCAGAACGTCTATGCGAATCGCGACTATCCGCGTCCGTTCATCGATACGACGACACGGGACGATCGCGTGCACCCGGGCCACGCGCGAAAGATGGCGGCCAAGATGCTCTCGCAAGACCACGAGGTGTATTACTTCGAGAACACCGAAGGCGGTCACGGTGCCGGCGTGACGCCGGAGCAGCGCGCCCGCATGCTCGCGCTCGAGTACGCCTATCTCTGGGCGCAACTCGGTGGTCAGTCCAAGTAGCGCCCCGCTTCCGGATCGCTCGGCACCCGTCATGGGGGGCAGCCCAACCCCTCGCTGCACGTGACTACCGCACGGGAAACAACACCCCTGGTGCCAGCTTCCCCGCCGGGTCGAGCGCCGCTTTGACGCGGCGCATCTGGTCGACCCCAGCCTCGCCGTACAACCGCCGGAGCAGCGCCTGTTTGACCGGATTTCGGCCGACGCCGTGCTCGGCGAGCGGGCAACCGCCGAGGCGAACCACCTCTTCGCCACACTCGAGAATGGCCTCCGTGCCGCGTTGGACGTCGGCCAGGCTGCGCGGGATGACATTGGGGTGCAGGTTGCCATCCGACAGGTGCCCCCAGATGGTGTAGTCAAGGCCCCGTCGCTCGAACGCTCCCCGGAACAGGTCGAGGCCAGCGCCCATCGCCTCGAAGGGCACGATCATGTCCGCCGCGGTTTTTTCGATCCGTGCATCGACGGTGCGCCTGGCATCGCCGACCAGCCGGTTGACTGCCTCCGGAACCGCCTCCCGGATCTCGGCGAGGCGGTCGCGCCGCCGCGTCTCATGCGGCAGGACGATCTCCGTTCGGTCGAGGACGCCGGCCCGCTGGACGAGGCGGCACAGGCGCACGAGCGGTGTATCGGGGGCTGAGCCGGTCTCCGCCGCGGCGATCTGCGCGTATGCGTCCTCCGCGATCGGGACGACGTCGGCCGGTAATTCGACCTGCGCGAGCAGCGCCACCTCCGTATCGTCCGGTATGTCGATGCCGTGTCTCCGGGTGCCGCCGGTCGCCCGGACGAGGTCCAGGCACCGCCGGTCGAGATGCTCGACGCCAGACACATCGATCCCGCGCGGATCGCCCTCGCGCCACGTCTCGCGCGAGGCTTCGCGTAGATGCGTGACCAGCTCAATCGCGTCGCGCTCGGTGGCCAGCGTCATCCAGACTGTGAGGCGCGCAGGTGGCGGTGAAACGACCCGGAACGTCATCTCGGTGACGACGCCGAGTGTGCCCTCCGAGCCGATGAAGAGGTCGATCAGATCCATCCGGGGTCGCGCGTAGTATCCAGCGGAGCACTTCACGACCGGCGGCATCCGATAGTCGGGCACCGGCACACGGACCGTCCCGCCTGCGAGATCGATCTCGAAGTACCCGTCGTCGTGGCCCCGCACCGCGTCGCGGTCGATCTCCAGGACGTCGCCGGTCGCGAGTACGACGGTGAGTCGTTGCACCCAGTCACGCGTGCTGCCGTACTTGAACGTGGCGGCGCCGGCCGCGTTTGTGGCGACGATCCCGCCCGCGAACGCCCCATCGAATGTCGGCGCCGGCGGAAACCAGGCGCCCGCACGACGCAGGGTCTCCTGCAGGAGTGACAGCGGCACGCCTGGCTCGACGGCCACCTCTCCTCCGCCCACGCGCAGGATGCGGTCCATCCGAGTGGTGGCGATGACCAGGTCGCCCATCGGCGTCGCACCTCCCGTCAGTGACGACTGTGCGCCGACGGGCAGAACACGGGTCGCGTGTCGGAGGAGGGCGACGACTTCCGCCTCGCTGCGCGGATGGGCGACCCCGCTGGCGTGCCCGCCCGGGTAGTGCGCGGCGTCCTCGCTGACGCTGGCCAGGGCAACGTTGTCCCGCGCGATTGGTGGAGGCGGTGTGTTGCGGGCCAGCCTGGCGGTGATCCGGTGCGACGCCATCGGACCGGCATTATAGGTGGCGCTCGCGGCCGTGGACGGGTGGAAACCCGCAGTGGTACAGTGGCTAGCTCCTCAGACTTGAGGTCTGAACGGCCGAGCTCACGCAGCGTCGGCACGGCCCCGCATCAGAAAGGACCTACGCATGGCATCGTGTCCGGCACGACTGGTTTTGGCGGCGCTCGCGTTGTTGCTTGCGCCGGTGCCGCTCCTCGCGCAGGACAGCGGCGGCGTGGTCGCGCGCGTCGGCGGTGAGTCGATCACGGCGACCGAGCTCGAAGATGCCTGGCATCGCAGTGACGCCGCGTCCCGTATCCGGATGCTCCAGCAGCTCTACGACACACGACGGCGCGCGCTGGACATCGTCATCGGCGAGCGACTCATCGAGCGGGAAACCGTGGCGCGCGCCATGACGCGCGAGGCGTTGCTGGCGGCCGAGTTGCCGAGTCGAACCTTACCGGTGAGCGACGAGGAGATCGACCTCATCTACGAGCGCAACAAGGATCGGTTCGGCGGGCGGACCGCCGAAGAGATGCGGCCCGAAATCCGCGTCATGATGGAAGAGCAGCGGCCGTTGCAGGCGTTGCACGCGTACATGAACGAGCTCCGGCTGGCGGCCGGCGATGTCGTCGTGCTCCTCGACCCGCCGCGGCAGGACGTCGAGACGAGCGCGGACGACGCGGTGCGCGGTCCCGCCGACGCCCCGATCCAGCTCGTCGAATTTTCGGATTTCGATTGTCCGTATTGCCAGCGGGCCACCGGCACGATTGCTCGGCTGCTCGAGCGGTATGGTGACCAGATCCGTGTCGTCTACAAGGACTACCCGCTCCCCAATCATCCGAACGCGTTCAAGGCCGCCGAGGCGGGGAAGTGCGCCAACGCCCAAGGCAAGTTCTGGGAGCTGCACGACAAGATGTTCGCGAGTCAGGGCTCGCTCGACGTCGCGTCGTTGAAGACATACGCGTCGGAGCTCGGACTCGACGCACCCGAATTCGCCTCCTGCCTGGATGAGGGACGCTACACTCGGCGTGTGCAGCAGGATCTCGTTGCCGGCTCACGCTATGGTGTCTCGTCGACTCCAACGGTGTTCATCAACGGCCGCCTCGTGACCGGCGCCGTGCCCTACGATGTGTTCGACGGGATCATCCGCGAGGAGTTGGTTGCAGCCGGGCAGTAGGACGGTCGGAGACCGCATCGACATCCCGCCGACGGGTGCCGCAGGTTACTCGGTTTCCGTGGCCGTTGGTGACGCCTTCTTTCCCAGACGGCCGGGTTGCACCAGCAGCCGGAGCGCAAAGTCATCCGGGAGCCAGGTCACGCGCGCTTGCGGGCCGACGCGGTAGACGACCGCCGGTATGCGCAGTTGCCGGAGCGGAGCTGGCACGTCGTGTTCCAGTCGCGCCGCGTCATCCAGAGCCAGATTAACCAGCCGGTAGAGCGGGATGGCCCCGCAGCCGCTGACGCACTCCACGACCGCGCCTCCGCTGCTGACATCGCGTGTCCATGAGGCCGGACGTGCTGCGACATAGACACCGCAACGGTGTTTCGAATCCGCATACCCGGAAGATCAGTGCCCGGGACGGGCACGGCACGCCGACGGACGAGGCGGTCAGTCGCCGGTAACCAGGGCGAGCTCTTCGGCGTACCAAGCCTCGAACTCGACCTCCGACTGGATGGTGACAAAGCCGCGCATCCGGTAGTGACCGAGACCGCACAGCTGTGAGCAGTTGACCTCGAAATTACCGGGCACCGTTGGCTCCCACCAGACGGGGATCTGGATACCTGGAATGGCGTCCTGCTTTACTCGCATCTCCGCGATTCCCATGCTGTGGATGACGTCCTGTGTCGACAGGTAGACGATGACCGGCTTGTCGACCGGCAGGTTCATCTGGTTGATGCTGTGGACGTCGTCGCGCGCGTTCGGATCGCTCCGGTCGAGACCGATCGCGTTCGTCGGGGTGATCAGGCTGATGTCACGACGGCCGAACCGGCCGTCGGCGCCGGGGTAGTGCGTATGCCACTCGAACTGCTTGCCGATCATGTGCACGACGGTCGCTTCGTCCTCGGGTGGGAACTCGTTCACTCGGTTGGCCCACGCCGGGATGGCGAAGCCGACGAGCAGCACTGCCTCGACGACCGCCACGCCGATTTCCAGATAACTCGACGTATGGCTCTTGACACCGTGGTAGTCGGCCTTGGGGTTCGCGCTGGCGCGGAAGCGGATGAGCGTGTAGATGAAAAAGCCGCCCCAGCCGACGAACATCGCGGCCATCAGCCAATGGGTGAGGATGATCATCTGGTCGATCTCCTCGGCATGGGCGGCCGCCTGAATTGGCAGTCCAAGTAGCTCGCGCATCTACGTTCTCCCCCCCGGCGCGCCGGGTCGATAGGTGCCGAACGCGCCCTCGTTGCTCATCGCCTGGCGCGAGCGCTTCATCAAGTGGAAGATGAAACCGACGAACCCGCTCAGCACGCCGCCCGTCACGCCGAGCAGCGTGAAGACCGCCCAGTTCAGACCTTGTGCCTCGGGCGAGTTCGGATCGCCGCCGAAGCAGATCGGGCACGCCAGAGTGACCACTGGCGCACCGATCACCATGGCCGCGGCCACCGGTCCCACTCGAAGCCACTCGCGAAGTGTCATGACGGCCCTCATAGACAACGAACACCGGAAGCGTGCCATCGGCCCGATGGGTGGACGCGGGGCTGAAAGCCCCGCGCTACGCATCTGTTGGCTACTCAATGCCCAGTTCCCGCGTCTTGCGCACGAACCTGACGGCGTAGGCTGACATCAGCGCGGCCGACACCGCCGACCCGGCCGCGAACAGAAGGTGCCCCGTGCTCCCACGCTCGCTCGTGAACATCACCACGCCCCAGACGGTGACCATGGCAGCGAGCACGATCGACGCCACGATAAAGACGATGTGAATGGCGCGTAACGACATGACCTCAGGTTTAACCTAGTGCGCATCGGCCTCCGCTGCCGGGGCGTTCGCATTCGGCAGCGTGAAGTACTCGCCGACTTTGTCCGCGTGCCCCATGAGCGGGATGAACAACATCACAAAAAAGAAGAAGACGGTCAGCACCAGCACCGCGACGATCGCCTTGTTCTCTCCGAGCAAGTGCATAAAGAAGCTGGCGACCAGCGATCCCTTGAAGATGGCGATGATGAGCGCGACGGTCACCGCCAGCGGCACGCCAAACGGTAGATATGACACGGCGACTGTCACGACCGTGAGGACCAGCAGCGCGGTTCCGACCTTCATGTAGGTTCGGATATGGGCTTGAACATCTTCGCTCATGCAGCCTCCAACGAATTCCAAGAACTTGGAACCCTGACTCCGGTGCTCCCTAGAGCAAATACAACACGGGAAACAGAAAGATCCAGACCAGGTCGACGAAGTGCCAGTAGAGTCCCGCCGCTTCGATCCGATTCGTGAACTGCTCCTTGGACGTCTCCCACATCTTGGAGCCCGGTCCCAGGAAATACGAGTTGATGACCACGCCGCCCACAATGTGCAGGGCGTGCAGGCCGGTCAGCGTGAAGTAGATTCCCAGATACGTGCTGCTCGACGGGACGTCGCCGTGCGAGAACTTGTCCGCGTACTCGTAGGCCTTGACGCCCAGGAATAAGAGCGAGAGCCCGACGGTCGCCGCCATGTACAGCTTGAACTTGCCGAGGTCGTTCGTCTTGAGCGCGGCGTACGCCAATACCATGGTAACGCTCGACGTGATCAAGACGGCGGTGTTGAACGCACCAATGGGGACGCTGAGGATGTCCGCGCCGAACGGCCACTCGACCGCGATGACACGCAACAGTACGTAGGTGGAAAACAGCCCGCCGAACAGCATCACTTCCGACGCCAGGAAGAGCCAGATGCCCAGCTTGACGTTGTTCAGGCCGGTGTCGGGCCGTTCCGCGACGGTATACGGAATGTCCATGTCTACACTTTCGCGGGCTGGGCCTGCGGCTCGTCCGCCTCACCCTGCATGATGAAGTCCGTCCGCGCACCCGGCGCGCTGTATTCGTACGGTCCGCGGTGGACCTGCGGGGGCGTCAGGAAGTTGCCATGTGGTGGCGGCGACGGCGCCTGCCATTCCAGCGTGGTGGAGTCCCAGGGGTTCTCGGCAACCTTCTCGCCCTTCTTGATGCTCCAGAAGAAGTTGAAGATGAAGAAGAGCTGGAAGAAGCCGAGTGTCCAGGCGCCCATTGAGATGACGGAGTTCCAGACCAGGACGTCCTGGTTCATCTGATACCCGATGCCGCCGTCGTACATACGGCGGTTCATCCCGGACAACCCTTGAATGAACATCGGCATGAACACGACGTTGATGGCGACGAACGAACCCCAGAAATGAATCCTGCCGAGGACGTCGTTCATCTGGCGGCCGGTCGCCTTCGGGAACCAGTAGTAGATCCCACCGAAGAGCGCGAGCAACGTGCCGGGCGCCACGACGTAATGGAAGTGACCGATGACGTAATACGTGTCGTGCAGGTGAATGTCAGGCGGTGCGAGGCCAAGCGGCAGACCGGTCAAGCCCCCGATCCCGAACATCGGCACGAACGCCAGCGCGAAAAGCATTGGCGTCGTGAAGCGTATCGATGCCCCATACAACGTGAGGAACATCGCCGAGAGAATCACAACCGACGGGATCGAGATGATCATCGTCGTCGTCTGGAAGAACGAGCTCATCGTCGTGCCCATGCCGGTCAGGAACATGTGGTGCGCCCAGACAACGAACGACAGGAAGCCGAGGACAGTGACCGACGCCACGAGCACGCGGTAGCCCCAGATCGGCTTCCGAGTGTTGTTGGCTAGGATCTCCACCACGATGCCCATCGCCGGGAGGATCAAGACGTAGACCTCGGGGTGCGCGAGGAACCAGAAGAGGTGCTGCCAGAGCAGCGGGCTGCCGCCGCCGCTGAAGTCAGCGGGGGCATCGGCGTAGACGAGGCCGCTCGGCATGAAGAAGCTGGTGCCCACCAGCCGGTCCATCAACTGGAGGATACCCGCGACCTCGAGCGGCGGGAACGCCAGCAACAGCAGGAACGCCGTGACCAGCTGTGCCCAGACGAAGAACGGCAGCCGCATGAAGCTGAGCCCAGGCGCGCGTAGCTGAATTGTCGTGACGATGAAGTTAACCGAGCCGAGAAGCGACGAGGTGATCAGGAAGATCATCCCGACGAGCCAGAGCGTTTGTCCGGTCGTTGCAAAGACCGAGAGCGGCGCGTAGGACGTCCAGCCCGAGTTGGCCGCGCCACCCGGAACGAAGAAGCTGGCGAACATCACGACGCCGCCCATGAAGAACGACCAGTAGCTCGCCATGTTGAGACGGGGGAACGCCATGTCGGGCGCGCCGATCTGCAGCGGCAGGACGAAGTTGCCGAAGCCGCCGACCGCCAGAGGGACGACCCCCAAGAACACCATGATGGTGCCGTGCATGGCGCCAAGCTGGTTGTAGAACTCCGGTAGCATAATGCCGCCCGGCGCGCGCGACTCGCCCAGGAGCCCGCCGATCAGCGGAATGGGCTGGCCCGGGTAGGCGATCTGCCAGCGCATGACCATCATCAAGCTGAAGCCGAACAGCAGGAAGAGCAGTCCGGTGATCGCGTACTGGATACCGATCACCTTATGGTCGAGCGAGAAGATGTACTGCCGCCAGAAGGACAGCTCCTCGTGCTCGTGTCCGTGCTCGGCGTGCGCAGCGTGCTCGGTCGTCGTCACGTCAGACACCGTCGTGACTCCTTTCGTGCCGTGTCACTGAGTGCCAGAACCCGTTCGTTTCGGGAAACGCGATCGGGATCGGTCGTGCCTCGTCTGGACGGCAAAAGACCCCGGCGACCCCATCAACTCGACGGAATCGGCCGAAGCCGGAGGAATTCTATCCGGCGGGCACGGGACGTGCAACTGCCGAACGCCTCGCGGCGTCACGCGGCGGTGGCTTCATGGAGCGCGCGCCGGGCGGTCCGGGTCACGAGCGTCGTCACGACGATGGTGGCGACGAGGCCGAGCGCGAGCACGGTGTAGTACCCAGGGCCCCGGTCGGGCACAGACCCCCCGGCCAGGCGTGCGACGTCGCCCGCAACGGTCCCGTAGTAGGTGTAGAGGAAGGACCCGGGCAGCATCCCGATCGATGCGACGACGTAGTCGACAAATCGAACGTTGGTGAGACCGAGAGTGTAGTTGAGCAGGTTGAACGGAACGATCGGTGATAGGCGCAGCAGCAGGACAATCTTGCGCCCCTCGCGTCCGACGGCCTCGTCGACCGCTGCAAGCCGAGGGTTCCCCTCGAGTCGCTGCTCGATCACCTCTCGCGCCACGTACCGGGAGACGAGGAAGGCGAGTGATGCACCCACGGTGGCCGCGGTAAAGACGTACACGACGCCAGGCCCCAGGCCGAAGACCGCGCCCCCAGCTAGCGTCAAGGCGGAGCCGGGGACGAGGGCGACGGTGCCGACCACGTACCCGGCAATGAACACTACCGGGCCCCAGACACCAAGCCCGGCGATCCATTCCTCGAACTGCGGGACGTATGGCCCGATCTGACGGCCGATTCCCCCCAGGGCGACGACCGTCACGATGCCGAAGAGGATGCGGCCAATCGGAAGGCGCTTCACCGGGGACGCAGCGACATCGTCCATGCTCGTGCCTCGGCTACGTCCCGCTCTAGGCAATTCAGGCGTCCTTCTCTGACGCGACGGTAACAGCGGTCCCGGCACGCATCAATCCTAGCAACGGACGTGTCACCGCGGACAGACAGCGACTGGTCGGGGTCACAGGCCCACCGTGCCGGTCGACCGAATAAAGACAGGCTAGAGTACGGCCCATCGTTGCGAGAGATGCCGATGCCGCCTGGAGGCGGCACCGGTCGGCGGATGGGGCGATCGCGGTGTCATGCACGAGCGACTGCTGATTTAGTTCTGGGAGCACGGCCTGCATCTCAACGTCGACGCCGCGAGTCGGGTCGACGTCGTGCTACGCAACGGGCGCGACGCCTTCCGCCGTCGCGCGAACATCAGCCTCGCGCTCCGTGACGACCAGACCAAGAGCCGCGTCAGGCGGCGCGCAAAACTTAAGGGCTGGGCGCTTTAGGAGTGGCGGCTCAACATCTGGACGGAGCGCGGCCGGCTGGCTCTGAAGCCGACAGGCTGTCCCCGGGGCGCTACCAGGTCACCGTCGGCATCGAAGACCTGAAGATTGTTAACGTCGAGGAGCGTCGAGATTGCGAACATTCGTGGAGGTTCGCCGCGATCCCCGGTCGGTCGAACTCGTTGACCTTGAGTCACATGCCCGTCGGATCCTGGCCGCTGACGAATCAGTACACCATACAGCGGACCGCCATGGAATCGCTCCGGAGTCATCACCTGCGCGCCGTGCGGCAGGCGTGCCTCCTCAACATTCTCGCGATGGCGCGGGTCACGCCAACGAAGGCAAATCATCTCCTCGCGCACGTGACCGACGTGTTCTTCGCGGCGCCGTCGCTGCTGCAACGCCTGGTCAGGTTGTCCAACGGTCCGCGCAAGAAGTTCCACAGGGAGGGTCCGCCGACCGGAGGCGTGCATGCGGCGCTCCTCTTTCGCATCGAGGACGACCGACGCGTCTGGCCAGGCACGCCGAGTCTCCAGACCGTTGTGGCCTACCCGATGGAGGGAGTGACGGCCGGCCGTCACTACGCGGACCTGGACCTGGATCTCGGGAACCCGCTCCAGGACGTGGTGGCGTTTCTCATTCACGTAGGTGAGCTCCTGAACCCGGGCCGCACCGATCATTTCAAGCTGGTCACGAAGCGGAAGCAAGGCAAGGCCGGCGAATTCCTGGGCTGCCGGATCGCGAAGTAACCATGCTCGATCTGCGATACTGACCCTAGTGACCCGCACCTACGTCGCCGTCGTCGTGGTCGAAGTCGGGAGCCTCGTCGCCCTCTGGCTTCTCTCGCAGCACTTCACCGCATGAACGCGTCGATTTGGAGAGCCGTGCGGGTCGTGCACATCCATAAGGAAACCGGCTCGCCTCGGGACACGCCGTGCCGCTTCCAGCGGCGGCGTTGCGTCGTCTCGCCAAAGGTAAACGGTTTCTTTCGGGTGGTACACGCCCCGCCCCGCCCCCGTGCAGCGCCTCGCGGCCTCTAGCCTTCCCGACACGTGCATCCACTCGACTGGGCCATCATCGTCGCCTACCTCGCCTGGGTCCTCTACGACGGCATCAGCCGGTCGAAGAACACCCACGCCGTGGAGGGCTATTTCCTGGCCTCACGCTCGCTGCCGTGGTGGGCCGCGGGTCTCTCGGTCATGGCGACGCAGATGAGCGCGATCACGCTGGTCGGGACAACCGGACAGGGTGCCACCGACGGGATGCGCTTCGTGCAGTTCTACTTCGGGCTCCCACTCGCGATGATCATCCTGTCGGTCACGCTCGTGCCCTTCTTTCACCGGGCGAAGGTGTTCACGGCGTACGAATACCTCGAGCAGCGCTTCGACGCGAAAACACGCGCGCTGGCCAGCGCGCTGTTTCTCATCCAGCGCGGTCTGAGCGTCGGCGTGATCATTTCGGCCCCCGCGGTCATCCTGGCGATCGTGCTGGGACAGAGCTTGCCGTTGACCATCCTCGTCATCGCGAGCTCGACCACCTTCTACACAATGTTCGGCGGCGTGCAGGCGGTGGCCTGGGCCGACGTCAAGCAGATGGTCGTCATCATGATTGGGGTGACCGCCGCAGTGGTCGCGCTGGTCGTCGGTTTGCCGGACGATGTTGGCGTTGAACCGGCGCTGCACGTCGCCGGCGCCGTCGGCCGACTGCAGGCGATCGACTTCACCTTCGATTTGGACGAGACCTACACCTTCTGGTCCGGGCTGCTGGGCGGGCTGTTCCTCGCGCTCGGCTACTTTGGCACTGATCAGAGCCAGGTGCAGCGATATCTGGCCGCGCGATCGGTGGACGACGCCCGCCACTCGCTGTTGATGAGCGGCTTCGCCAAGATCCCGCTGCAGGTGCTGATCCTGCTGATGGGTGTCCTGGTCTTCTGCTTCTACCTGTTCACCCAGCCGCCGATGGTGTTCAACAGCGCGCACCGGGCGCGGGTGGAGGCGAGTGACCGTGCCGACGACTACGCCGCGCTCGACGACGAGTTCCAGTCGGCGTTCGAGCGGCGCCGGGAACGCGCGACGGATGTAGTCGCGGCGCGCCAGGCCGGAGACGCCGCCGCCGTCACGGTCGCGACCGCCGCGTTCGTCGCGAGCGAGCGGCGCGTGGAGGACGTGCGCACGCGTGCCGCGGCCCTGATCGAGGACGTGACCGGCGAAGACACGGGCGACGACGTCAACTACGTCTTCCCGACGTTCGTGACGACCCACCTGCCCATCGGGTTGGTCGGTCTACTCATCGCGGCCATCTTCGCGGCGGCAATGTCGAGCGCCGCGGCGGAGCTAAACGCGCTCTCGACCGCGAGCGTCATCGACTTCTACCGGCGGCACTACCGGAAGGAGGCCTCCGACGCCCACTACCTCCGCATCTCGAAGGTGGCGACCGGCTTCTGGGGCGTCTTCGCCGCGGTGGTGGCGCTGTTCGTCACCAACCTGGGATCGCTCATCGAGGTGGTGAACCTGTTCGGCTCCTATTTCTACGGGTCGCTCCTCGGCGTGTTCGTCCTGGCGGTCGGTTTTCCCCGCGCGACGGCTAGCGACGCGTTCCGGGGGCTGCTCGGCGGGATGGCGACAGTCGGTTTCGTGGCGACGACGACGGATATTTCCTACCTTTGGTACAACGCGGTCGGTGTCGTCGCCGTCTGCCTCATCGGCGGGCTCAGCGGTCTCATGCGATCGCCCTAATCCCTGTGCAACTTTGCAATTGCGAGGCACGAACAGATAAGATTGATATCCGACTGATTTGGTCGGTTATTGAATAAGGGGCAACTGAAGCGCAGCCCAGATATGCCTACGTCAACCAAAACCATCGAAGAGCTCGCGAATCAAGACTACAAGTACGGTTTCGTCACCGATGTCGACGCGGACGAGATTCCGAAGGGGCTGAACGAGGAGATCATCCGGCTGATCTCGGCGAAGAAGGCCGAGCCGGAGTGGCTGCTCGACTGGCGTCTGAAGGCGTTCCGGGTGTGGCAGACGATGCGCGAGCCAGAGTGGCACAACGTCCACTTCCCGCCGGTCGACTTCCAGGACGTCATCTACTACTCGGCGCCGAAACAAAAGCCGACGCTCGAGAGCCTCGACGACGTCGACCCTGAGATTAAGGCCACGTTCGACAAGCTCGGCATCCCGCTGGAGGAGCAGAAGCTAATGGCGGGCGTCGCGGTCGACGCGGTCTTCGACTCGGTGTCGGTCGCCACGACGTTCAAGGGTAAGCTGGCCGAACTCGGTATCATCTTCTGTTCGTTTTCTGAGGCCGTCCAAGACCATCCCGAATTGGTGCGGCGGTATCTCGGCACGGTCGTCCCGTCCTCCGATAACTTCTACGCGGCGCTCAACTCTTCGGTTTTCAGCGACGGTTCGTTCGCCTACATCCCGAAGGGCGTCAAGTGCCCGATGGAGCTGTCGACCTACTTCCGGATCAATGCCGCACAGACAGGCCAGTTCGAGCGCACGCTGCTCGTGGCCGACGAGGGGGCCACCGTCAGCTACCTGGAGGGGTGCACGGCGCCGATGCGCGACGAGAACCAGCTGCATGCCGCCGTGGTCGAGTTGGTGGCGCTCGACGACGCGACGATCAAGTACTCGACCGTGCAGAACTGGTACCCCGGCGACAAGAACGGCAAGGGCGGCATCTACAACTTCGTGACCAAGCGCGGCAAGGCGTTGACCAACGCGAAGATCACATGGACGCAGGTCGAGACCGGCTCCGCGATCACCTGGAAGTACCCGAGCTGCATCCTGCAAGGCGACAACTCGGTCGGGGAGTTCTATTCGGTTGCCGTGACGAACAACCACCAGCAGGCCGACACCGGCACGAAGATGCTCCATTTGGGCAGGAACACACGCAGCACCATCGTGTCGAAGGGCATCTCCGCCGGGCAAGGACAGAACACCTATCGCGGGTTGGTGCGAATTGGCAAGAACGCCAAGGGCGCACGCAACTTCTCGCAGTGCGACTCGTTGCTCATCGGCGATCGGTGCGGCGCACACACCTTCCCCTATCTGGAGGTGCGCAATACGTCGTCACAGGTCGAGCACGAGGCGTCGACGGCGAAGATCGGCGAAGACCAGATCTTCTACTGCCGCCAGCGCGGCCTGTCGACCGAGGATGCCGTCAATATGATCGTGAACGGCTTCTGCAAGGAGGTCTTTCGTGAACTCCCGATGGAGTTCGCGGTGGAGGCGCAGAAGCTGCTTGGCGTCAGCCTCGAGGGCAGCGTCGGATAGGGCTTGGGAATTTGAGGCTTGGGACCAGGCCACGCCTACACCGCGCGCAACGCAGATTGGTCACACGCGGTTCCGTTGCCTCCCAGACGCATCGACACCAGCGACGAGAACGCTCGGACACTCTGCAACCCCTAAGCCTGGACTCGTGAACCAACCCATGCTCGAAGTCACGAACCTACACGCCAAAATCGGCGATCGCGACATCCTCAAGGGCATCGACCTGTCGGTGCAGGCCGGCGAAGTGCACGCCATCATGGGCCCGAACGGCTCGGGCAAGAGCACATTGGCTGCCGTCCTCGCCGGTCGCGAGGAGTACGAGGTCACCGCGGGGACCGTGACCTACCGCGGTTGGGACCTCCTCGATATGGCCCCGGAAGCGCGCGCGCGCGAGGGGGTCTTTCTTGCTTTTCAATACCCGGTCGAGATTCCTGGCGTCAACAACGCCTATCTCCTTAAGGCGGCGCTCAACGAGGTCCGCAAACATCGCGGTGAACCAGAGCTCGACGCCATGGACTTCATGACGTTTGTCAAGGAGCGGATGCGAACGCTCGAGTTCGACCAGAGCCTGATGAACCGGCCGGTCAACGAGGGTTTCTCCGGTGGGGAGAAGAAACGAAACGAGATCTTCCAGATGGCGGTGCTCGAGCCGAAGCTGGCCATCATGGACGAAACGGACTCCGGCCTGGACATCGACGCGCTCAAGATCGTCGCACATGGGGTCAACGTGATGCGCACCCCCGAGCGCGCGGTCGTGATTGTCACGCACTACCAAAGGCTGCTCAACTACATCGTGCCCGACTTCGTGCACGTTCTCGCTGGCGGCCACATCGTCAAATCCGGCGGCAAGGAGCTGGCGCTTGAGCTTGAGGAGCGTGGCTACGGCTGGATCGAGGGCGATGCGGTGAGTGCCTCGGTGTCATGACAGCCTGGACCCAATGCCAGTGACGGAGACGCGAGCGGCGACGCTCGATGCGTATGGCGCCGCGTTTGAACGCGTCCAGCGTGACGCCGGGGGGGCGACGCGGCTCACCGACCTGCGTCGCGCCGCATTTGACCGCTTTACGCAACTGGGTCTTCCGACCACGCGGCTCGAGCGGTGGCGCTTCACCAACGTTGCGCCGATCGCCGCCACGGCGTTCGGCCCGGCGGATCCGACCCCGGTTCCCCCCTCGGCGGTTTCCCCGTACCTCACGAACGTCGACGGCGCCGCGCCAACCGTTGTATTCGTCAACGGCCGCTACGTCCCCGCGCTGTCCACAGCGGCCGACGGGTCGTCGGATGTTCGGGTCGAGAGCCTCGCGGACGCGCTCATGTCCGACGCGGCGGACGACACGGAGCGCCATCTCGCGTCCGTTGCAGGCTTCGACACCGAAGCATTCACCGCGCTCAACACCGCCCTGCTACACGACGGGGCGGTGGTGCGCGTTCCTAACAACGTCGTCGTGGAATCGCCAATCCAGCTCCTGTTCCTGACCGCGCCCACGGCCGACCGCACCCCGATCATGACGCACCCGCGCGTGCTGATCGTCGCTGGTGAAAACGCCCAGGCCAGGCTCGTCGAGAGCTACGCCGGAGTCGACGACGGCCCGTATTTTACCAACGCGGTGACCGAGGTGATCGCCGGTGCACACGCCATCATCGATCACTACAAGCTGGTTCGCGAGCGTCTCGACGCCTTTCACATCGCTAGCATGCATCTTCGGCTCCACCGGGCCGCGAGTTTCTCGTCGCATGCGATCACACTCGGGGGCGGCCTGGTACGCAATGACGTCGAGGCCCATCTCGATGGAGAAGGCGTCGACTGCACGTTGAACGGGTTGTATCTCGCGAACGGCCGACGGCTGGTGGACAACCACACGACGATTCGTCACGCCAAGCCACACTGCTCCAGCCACGAGCTCTACAAGGGTATCGTCGACGATCAGGCGCGTGCTATTTTCAACGGCAAGATCATCGTCGAGATCGACGCGCAGAAAACCGACGCCAAGCAGACCAACAAGGCGCTGCTGCTGTCCGAAGATGCCCAGATCAACACCAAGCCGGAGCTGGAAATCTTCGCCGACGACGTCAAGTGCACCCACGGCGCGACTGTGGGCCAGCTCGATGCCGACGCGCTCTTCTACCTTCGCGCTCGGGGCCTGGGTCTCGTGCAGGCGCGCAATGTCCTGATCCACGCGTTTGCCAGCGACCTGCTGAGTCATGTCGGCGTCGCGCCGCTCCGCACGATGCTCGACGGCCTGCTCCTCGACCAGCTGCCGGGGTCGGGCGGAGGCACGTTCTATGAGCAGTCCGACTGACGCACCCGCGCCGCCCGCGGTGCCGGCCCCGCTCGACGTCGAGAGGATCAGGCGGGACTTCCCGATTCTTCGCCGGCTCGTCCGCGGGCATCCCCTCGTCTACCTCGATAGCGCCGCGACGACGCAGAAGCCACAAGCGGTACTCGACGTCATCGCGCAGTACTACGCCGACAGCAACGCGAACATCCACCGCGGCGTCCACGTGCTGAGCGAGGAAGCGACGCGCGCATACGATGCGGCGCGTGGAAAAGTGCAACGTTTCCTCAACGCCGCGGCCAGTCGGGAGATCATCTTCACGCGCAATTCCACCGAGAGCATCAATCTGGTGGCACAGAGCTTCGGGCGGCAGAACGTCGGGCGCGGCGACGAGATCGTCATCACGCACATGGAGCACCACTCGAACATCGTGCCGTGGCAGCTGCTGTGCGAGCAGGTGGGCGCCCGGCTACGCGTCGCGCCGATCGACGATCGCGGCGAGTTGAGGCTCGACGAGCTCGAGCAGCTCATCGGCCCGCGCACGCGCTTCGTGTCGGTGGTCCATCTGTCCAACTCGCTCGGGACCATCAATCCCGTGCGCGACATTGTGCAGATGGCGCATCAGCGGAACGTGCCGGTCCTGATCGATGGTTCGCAGGCCGTCTACCACATGCCGGTGGACGTCCAGGCGATCGACTGCGACTTTTACGTCTGCACCGGGCACAAGCTGTACGGCCCAACTGGGATCGGCGTGCTATATGGCCGTGAAGCGTGGCTCGAGCGGATGCCGCCCTATCAGGGGGGCGGCGACATGATTCGGTCGGTTACCTTCGACAAGACCACCTACGCCGACCTTCCGAACAAGTTCGAGGCCGGGACACCGCATATCGCCGGCGCGGTCGGTCTCGGCGCCGCCGTCGACTATGTGCAAGCGGTCGGGTTCGACCGTCTTGCCGCCCACGAAGCGGACCTGCTCGCCTACGGCACGGCGGCGCTCTCCGAAGTCAAAGGTCTGCGCCTGATCGGCACCGCGTCCCGGAAGGCGAGCATCCTGGCGTTCGTCATGACGGGCGCGCACCCGCACGACGTTGGCACCATCGTCGACACAGAAGGCGTGGCGATCCGCACGGGGCACCATTGCACGCAGCCGCTGATGGAGCGGTTCGGGGTGCCGGCGACCGCGCGCGCGTCAGTCGCCATGTACAACACACGCGCGGAGATCGACGCGCTGGTGCGCGCGCTGCAACGCGTGCGCGAGGTCTTCCCTGCATGAGTGAGCTTCGCGAGCTGTATCAAGAGGTCATCCTCGACCACAACAGGCACCCGCACAACTTCGGCGAGCTCGGTGGCGCCGACCGCCACGCCGACGGATACAACCCGTTGTGCGGTGACAGGCTGGCGGTATACGTCAATCTCGACGGTGAGGTCATCAGCGAGGTCAGCTTTCTCGGGTCCGGCTGTGCCATCTCGAAGGCCTCGGCATCGCTGATGACCGATGCGGTGAAGGGCAAGACGCTGAGCGAGGCCCGCGCGCTGTTCGAGCGTTTCCTGCGGCTGGTGACCGGCGACTCGGTCGTCACGGAATCCGAGACACTGGGCAAGCTGGCTGTATTTGCCGGCGTGCGCGAGTACCCGACGCGCGTCAAGTGCGCGAGCCTCGCATGGCACACGCTGCGGGCCGCGGTCGAGGACGTGCACGAGATCGTCAGCACGGAGTGAGCCATGGGCATCTTCAATTTCAAGAACGCGCCGCCACCACCTCCGGACGCCGAACCGGCAGGGCCGGCTGACCTGTCTCCGGTCGCTCCGATCCCGCCCGCCGCTCCATCGTTCGACACGAGTGCGTTCGCCGGCGACCGCAGTTCGGAGGACGGCGCTCCCTCGTCCAAGGCTGGACCGCCGATCGAGTCCGACCCGCTCAAGACGCTCGAGCTCAAGCCGAAGATCGTAGAGCAGCTTTCGACCGTCTTCGATCCGGAGATCCCCGTCAACATTTACGAGCTCGGTCTCATCTACGACGTCGCCGTCGATAAAGACGGGTTGGCCGTAATCCAGATGACGCTGACCGCGCCGGGGTGCCCGGCAGCCGTCACGCTCCCCGCCGAGGTGCAGGGCAAGGTGAAGGCGATCGACGGCGTGAGCGACGCACGAGTCGACCTCGTATGGGAGCCGCCCTGGGACAAGGATCGAATGTCCGAGGCAGCGAAGCTGCAGCTCGGGATTTTCGACTGAGGGCGAAGACTGTTCCGCCTACGCGCTAACCTCGTCGGCCGCGACGAGCTTGTTTCGACCCGACTGTTTGGCATCACCGAGTGCGCGATTTTCCGCGGCGACCACCTCGAGCTCTTCCCAGTTCGAATCGACGGTCGGTGTTGCGCTCGCGACGCCAACGCTGACGATCAGCCGGTTCGCGATCGGGGAGTCCGAATGTTCGATGTCGAGGCCCTCGATCGCGGCGCGGATCTTGTGCGCGACGCGGTAAGCGCCTTGCGCTAGGACGACGACGCTGATGGCGACGAAAGCACCCATGAACGTACATTCTCGCACACCGGTGCTGCCCCCCTGGCCAGTGAGTGGCCGCCACTCCGTCAAGCCGAGCATCGCGTGCTTGTCGTTGCAGCTGAAGGAGATAGCAACCGCGGCACCTGTCGATCGGTGATCTGGTAGCGCTACGAACCTGGCGGATCTGCGCACGGCTCCTCGGCCGCCGATCGCGGCCCTGCGAGGATGTGACGCCCACCTCCGTGATACTCATGGATCATGGCTGAGCGTGTCCGTGTGTTCGCCCCCGCCACGGCGTCGAACCTCGGGCCCGGATTCGACGTGCTCGGTTTGGCGCTCACGCGGCCGGGTGACGTGGTGGAGGCAGAGCGACGCACGCAACCCGGCGTTGAGATCGCCGAGGTCACCGGTGGGTCCTCGCTGACCACCAATCCGGAGACCAATGTCGTCGGCATCGCCGCGACCGCGGCGCTCCAGCGCCTTGGGATCTCCGATGTTGGCGTGCGACTTCGGCTGCACAAACAGATGCCGCTGGGGAGCGGCCTCGGGAGCTCGGCCGCCAGCAGCGTCGGTGGTGCCGTCGCGGTCAACGAATTGTTCGGCAAGCGGTTGACCACGCACGCCATCGTCGAGTGCGCGCTGCGCGGCGAGGCGGCCGTTTCTGGCACCGCCCACGCCGACAACGTCGCCCCGGGGGTACTCGGCGGGATCGTCCTGATCCGCGCCGTGGATCCGCTAGACCTCGTCGAGTTGCCCGTGCCGGCCGACCTGCGCGTCGTCGTGGTGCACCCGCACTGCGAGGTGCACACGGCGCACGCGCGGCAACGGGTCGCCGATCAACGGTTCACGATCGGGCAGGTGGTCGCCAACCTCGGAAACGTCGCGGCGCTGGTCAGTGCGCTGTACCGGGGTGACCTCCCGCTGTTCGGGCGCAGCATTTCCGATGCGCTCGTCGAACCAATTCGCGCACCGCTCGTGCCCGGCTTCCGAGGGGTGCAGGCGGAGGCGATCAATGCCGGCGCGCTTGGCTGTTCGATCTCGGGGTCCGGGCCGAGCGTGTTCGCCTTCGCCGACTCGGATGACGCGGCGACGGCGGTGGCGGACGCGATGCAAGCCGCGTTCGGTAACGTGGGCCTCGACAGCGACCGCTACATCGGCCGGGTCGAGACCCGCGGCGCCCGTCTGGTCTGAGTTTAGACGGAGCTTCGCCCCGAACCCCCGCTGGCTACGCGTCCTTCGGCGCCGCTCGGGACAGGAAAGTCCCGCTATTCACCGCTGAACACGGGAGCCGATGCCGCCGGCGGGGTGACCGGCGCTTCGTCCACCGGCATGATGAACCACGCGAGGAGGTAGGCGAGCACTCCGCAGATGACCATGCCAGGGAAGATCGACAGGATGACCCCGAGCAGCCGGGTGGCGGTTGGGTCAACGCCGAAGTACTTGGCGATCCCTCCGCAGACGCCGGCCAGCTTCGCATCTGTCGAGGAGCGCTGCAGCCGGCGCCTGGGGACTCGGGCGGCTCCGACGTCAACAGAGCCGGGTTCCGCGTCGGGGACGATCAGCCACGCCACGAGGTAGGCGAGCACGCCAAGAAAGATTGTCCCGGGAACGACGGTCAGCACGACCCAGGCCGCGCGCACGACCACCGGGTCGACCGTGAGGTGCCGGGCGATCCCACCGCAGACACCGGCGAGCTGTCGGTCGACCTGCGAGCGGCGCAAGGGGGCTCGTTGCGCACCCTGTGGCGCCGCCGGTTGCTGGCTGGCGCCGCAGAAGTGGCAGAACGCCGCACCCTCGACGATCTCACGCCCGCAGCGGACACACACTATTAGGTTCTTTTCCAAGGCTGAATACCTTACTTGAATACGGAAACCGGTGCTCCTCGATTCCGCTGATCGCGGCATTCGTCAGCGCACCGTAGCGCAGGCCTTCAGGCCTGCGGGCCAGGCTGAAGCTTGGCGCTTCGAATGGCCACACAACTGAGTTCCGGGGCTAGTCCCGCCGCCAGCCGGTGAGGACGTGAAGCGTCTCGACACGCCCGGCTGGCTGAAGCATCACGAATCGCGAGCCGTCGAGATCCACGTCATACGCGGGGAGGACGGCACTGGCGTCGGCGACGAACGCACCGTCGAACAGGTGCCGGGGCGCGCTGAAATACGGCGGGCGCTCCCGCACGGCGACCGCGTGCAGCGCGCGACCACGCCGATAGAACAGCTCGGTGCCGTCTCGGCTCCACACCGGCTCGGTCCCACCATTCGGTGACACGCGGCGGGGACCATCGTCGCGTGCGGTGTCTACGCCACGCACATAGATCTGGTCGCCCTCCGCCTCCTGGCCGTCCGACACGTAGGCCAGCCATCGACCGGACGGGCCAAACGCAGGCGCCCGTTCGTTGGCTGCGGTCGCGACGAGCGCCACAGGCCCGGCGTCGTCGCCTTTGGTCCAGGTCCAGATGTCGCGGCCCCGCGCCGGGTGGACTCGTGAAACCCGAGCGTGCGGCCGTCGGGTGACCACGATCCGGGGGTGCGCGCATCTCCCGCGACGAGCGTCTCCAGTGCGCTCGCACCGACGGCAACTGGCTGACGGAAGATCCGCTGCGGTCCGTATCGGCTCGACGCAAAGCTCACCGCCGTCCCGTCCGGCGACCAGATGGGAGAGTGGTTGTCGCCCGCCTGCACGGTGAGCTGCCTGCGTTCCCCCGAAGCGACGTCGACGGACCAGATATCGCGGCGGAGGAACTCGGCGCGGATCGACATGGTGATGCGAGTGCCGTCGGGCGAGATCCTGGGCGTCGCGTGCGGCGCGGCGACGGAGTCGGTTGGCGTGGCGACCCCGTGGCGGTCTACCCACACGAGCCGATTGTTCGCGCCCGGTTCAAGCAGCGGCATGAAGACGAGGGTCCCGTCGCGGGCGGCGGCGAGGCCAGACCGGCCGAGTCCCCCGTAGCCGGTGGCGCTGCTGGCCGTGCCCTTCACGACGGGTCGCGGCGACCGCGCGGTCGCGGGATCCGCAGGGTCGAGCGTGGTCGAGAATACTTCGCCGCGGCGAATGAAGAGGACGCGCCCCGACTCGAGATAGTGTCCACCTCCATCGGCAAGCGAGAGCGGGTGCTGCTCGCCGGTCTCGAGGTCGAGGAGGGTCAGCCGGGGGTCGCGGCCGTTGCGGCCAGCGGTGAAGATCACGTATCGCCCGTCGACGTAGTACGGCCAGCCATGCGCGGTCTCGCCTGCGTCGCGATCGGGTGTCGTGATCGGCACGGGGGTGCCCCCCGTGGCGGCGACGCGGCACACGGTGACCGGAGCAGTCGCTGCGCCGGTTGACGCCAGTGTGACCGTCTTGAGGAACCCGCCGACGAAGAACGCGATCGCGGCGCCATCCGGTGAGAAGAACGGTTGGGTCGCACCATCCGTGCCCGGCAGCGGCAGCGTGTCGAAGCGATCGAGTGGTCGCACGAACAGCCGAGTGCGGCCGTCCATCACCGCGGTGTAGGCCAGCCGGGTCGCGTCCGGAGAGACGGCTACATCGAGCGCGGCATGGCCGTGCGGTAGATCGATCGGGAGCGCGCGCCTCGGCGGCGAGGAGCTGGGTGGTGGCGGTGTCCGCAGGACGAGCGTGGCGACCGCACCAGCACTTGCTGCGGCGACCAACGCGACCAGCGCCGTTCGCGTGCGCATGCCAGGCTAGCCTGCCGCGTATCGCTCCTGTGCGCGGCGCAGGTCGGTCGCGATGCGACGCGTCAGCGACGCCGGCGAGCGCACGCGCACGGCAGGCCCGAAGCTCAGGATCCAGCTGCGCAACGCGCCGTCGTCGCAGACGTCGATCGTCATCACGACGGACCCGTCGGGTACGGGAGAGAGAGTCTGTGAGGGGTGCCACACGCGTTCCCGCACATAGGGCGCGGCCTCCGCCGTGAACTCGAGCACGACATGCTTCGGGTCGCCCTGGTGAATCCCGAGCGAGTGCGGGAACGCGGCATCGGTCAGATCCTCGATCGGCAGGAACGTCTCGTTGAGCGGCGTGAGCTGCCGGATACGCTCGACGGCGAACGTCCGGACCTGCTGGTACTGCGCCACATACGCGAACAGATAGAGACCACCCTGCGCGTACACCAGACGATAGGGGTCGAGGCGATACTGCTTCTCGCGGCGGCTCGACAACGAGTGATAGCGTGCGTCCACGCGGCGTTGGTGCAGGATGGCATCGAGCAGCCGGCCGATGGTGGCGCGCTGGCGCCCCTCGTCGCGCGCCCGCACCGGTTCTCGCTTGGCCTGGATCACCGCCGGCAGGCGGTCGAGAAACTGCCGCGTGCGCGGCCCTAGTGCCGTCTTGAGCTTCTGGAACGCGCCCCGCAAGTCATGGGCAAAAGGGGTTCCCGCCAGGCACTCGACGAGTGTGCGACTGAAGTAGAGGGCGGACAACTCGGCCAGCGTGAACGCGGTCTCGTCGAGTCGCCGGAATGGCCGCGCTTCGAGCTTCCAGATCTTCGCGCCGTCGGCTGGCTCGTCGTAGAGCGGGAACCCCGCGTCCTGCAGCGCGTTGAGGTCTCGCCGGATCGTGCGGGTGGTCACGCCTGTCGAGTCCGCCAGGTGCCGGATCGTGGTACCGCGGGAGGACTCGATCTCGCGCAGGATGCTCCACTGTCGAATCACCTCGGCATTGCGCGGCATGGCAGCGGTGGAACCTCGAACCGACGTCTTCCCGTCCCAATAATAGAGGGTCCGCGATGGGTATGACCTACCCTGTCACACCTCGGGCTTAGGGTGAGTCATGGCTCACTACCAGGAGGCAACGGCTCGACAACTGGGGTTCCCCTACGACGGTCCAGGTCCAGGACTGCCAGCGGAGGCAGCCCCTAATGCACCGCCGCGTCCCCGTCCCGGCCCGCGCCCGCTGTGCGCCGTCTGCGGTCGGGTCCCCGCGCATCTGACGATCGGCCGGGACCGTAAGCAGCTGCCGGCCCGGTTGTGCCTCCGGTGTCATCACGCGGTGATGCGGCAGCGGCGTATGCTCCGCGCGAAGCTCAGGGACAATGACAAGTACACCCCGCCCGTCATCACGGACCGCGTCGGGGCCACCGGCCTCATTGTCCCGCGCCAGAGCGGTCTCAGCGGCGATCGCAAGTACCGACGACTGGCGCAGTCGCGGGGTCGCGCTCAGAAAGCGGCCCGACATGCTCTAGAGGAACCCGATCCAGGCTCGTAGTGTCCTGTCTCGGGTAAATCAAGAGCGCTCACCGGGCGGGGCATCCCGCGCTGGCCGGCGTTGGACCCTGCGTCAGCGCCGTCACATACGGCGTGTCTGCTCCTTCGTCGCGCCTTGTCAGCCGGGCGCCGCGCGCCAGTGACCACTACCGATTCACCCGGTCCAGACTAGGCGGCGCTCTACCGGCCCGTGCTACGATCCGGTGACTGGTGGCGCAGCGCCGCCGGAACGGAGACCCCGGCACGGAGGCTTCGGGGAGCGTGGGACTCGAGACCCTACCGGCGGCCGATTCAGTCCCGCCTGCGACCTCGCTCGCAATCCTTTCCGCTCCTGACGCCGCGACCCGTCTCGACGCCGCTAGAGCTTTCCTGGAGCCGCACGCCGCGGGGCGGGAGTTGCTCCTGGTCGGCGAGACGCGTGAAGCGGCTGATGATTTCGCGCACGAAATCGCCCGACGTCTCGGGGCGACCTTTGGACTCCATCGATTCAGCGTGCGGCAGCTCGCGGCGCGGATCGCCGCAGTTGATCTCGCTCGGGCTGGGACCGCGCCCGCCACCCGGCTCGGGGTGGAGGCTGTCGCGACCCGCGCCGCGTTCGAAGAGATCGAGCGCGAGGCGCTCGACTACCTCCGTCCCATCGCGCGCCTTCGCACGTTCGGGCGTACGCTCGCTGCGACGCTACAGGACCTTCGGCACGCCGATGTGTCGGTGGCTCGGGTGATCCGTCTCGATTCGAGTGGACCCGACCTCGGGGTGCTCGCGGCGCGCTACGCGCAGCAACTCGACCAGGCTCGACTCGTCGACGCGTCGATGCTCTACCGACTGGCTGCTGCTACCGCGGCGCGCGGGGTCGCGAGACCGCCACTGGGTCTCCCCACGGTGCTGCTGGACGTCGCGGTCGCTGACGACGCGACGCTGGCACTGGTCGCCTCGCTCGCTGCCCGTGCCCCGCGGGTGCTGGCTACCGTGCCGGCGGGTGACGACCGCACGCTGGCCGCGCTCCGACGGCTCCCGGGTGCGACGGACGCGGCCGTTGCGGACGATGGGGCGAAGGATCGGGCCCTCGGGCGAGTACGCCGATTCCTGTTCACGGCCGATACCCCGCCAGCGGTGGACGACACGAACGAGGCACCCGAGGTCACCTTCCGCTCCGCTCCAGGCGAGGAGCGCGAGTGCGTCGAGATTGCGCGAACGATGCTGCAGGAGTCGGCGCGGGGCGTGAGATTCGATCGGATGGCGGTCTTGCTCCGGTCGCCGCGCGTCTACGGTGGCTTGCTCGAGACGGCGCTGAATCGAGCGGGGATCAACGCCTGGTTCGCCAAGGGCACACGCACCCCGGATCCGGCGGGCCGGGCGTTCCTGGCGCTGCTCACCTGCGCGGCAGAACGGCTCTCCGCGCGCCGGTTCTCCGAATACCTGTCGCTGGGCCAGGTGCCCCGGCTCGACGCCGACGGTGCGCCACCGGTTGACCGCGGACGATGGGTGGCGCCTGATAGCGTCGCCGAGGTCGTGCCGGCGCCTGCAGTCCCAGCACAGCTCTCGCTGCTCGCCCTGCTTGAGGCCGAGGACGGCTCGCCGGGTGATCCGACCGATGCCAGTCCGGTGGACGGCGACGCCTCTCCGGTCGTTGCCGGAACGCTGCGCGCGCCGTGGCGCTGGGATCGTCTTCTCGTCGAGTCAGCCGTCATCGGCGGACAAGAGCGGTGGGCGCGACGCCTGACCGGTCTGGCTCGTGAGCTGGAGTTGAAGCGCGCCGAGCATGCTGCGGATGACCCTGACTCGTCGCGCGTACGCGGAATCGATGAAGACCTTCGCAACCTGGAGCACCTACGCCGGTTCGCGTTGCCCGTCATCGGTCGGTTGGCGGCATTGCCAGACGAGGCACCATGGGGCGAGTGGCTGGATCTCCTTGACGACCTGGCGCCGATGGTGCTCGAGGATCCGGACCGCGTGCTCGCGGTGCTCGCCGAGCTCCGGCCGATGGCTCGTGTGGGTCCGGTGCCGCTGCCGGAGGTGCAGGATGTCCTCGCGGAGCGCTTGACCGAGTTGCAGGCCGAACCGCCGCGCCGGCGGTTCGGCCGGGTCTTCGTCGCCGAACCGGAGCATGTACGCGGCCGCCAGTTCGAAGTCGTGTTCATTCCAGGTCTCGCCGAGCGCGTCTTTCCCCAGAAGCAGCGTCAGGACCCGTTGTTGCTCGATGCGCACCGCGCCAGCCTCAACACGGGCGCGGACGCGGCACATCTCGGTCTGCCGGATCAGCACGAACGCAACGCGCGTGAAAAGCTCTTGCTGCGCCTAGCTGTTGGCGCCGCCACCGACCGCGTGCACCTGTCCTACCCGCGTCTACAAGCGAGTGACGGTCGCCCACGGGTCCCCTCGTTCTACGCGCTGGAGGTCGAACGGGCTCGGAGCGGGGTCTTGCCGAGCTTTCAGGCGGTCGAGGAACGGGCGTTTCTCCAGGCGGGCGCGCGTCTCGCCTGGCCGGCGCCGGCGGATGCGGCACTCGCCATCGACGATGCCGAGCATGATCTGGCGGTCCTCGGCCCGCTGCTGCATCGAACGGTCACGCCCGAGATCGCAGGTCGTGGCCGGTACTTATTGACTCTGGACCGCGGGCTGCGGCGGTCGCTCCTCACACGCTGGGCACGCTGGAAGCAGCCGTGGTCGAAATACGACGGGCTCTACGATCTCGACGACGGCACGATCGCCATGCTTGCCGCGCACCGACTCGATGCGCGACCCTATTCCGTCTCGTCACTACAGCGCTTTGCGGCGTGTCCGTATCAGTTCCTGCTCGCTGCGGTCTACCGCTTGATGCCACGCCAGGACGTCGAGCCGCTGGAAAAGCTTGACCCGCTGACGCGAGGCCGCATGGTTCACGAGGTGCAGGCTGAGTACATGCGCGAGCTGAAGCGCCGCGACGCACTGCCGGTGACGGCGACACGGGTTCCTGATGCGGAAGCGGTGCTCGACGACGTCCTCGACCGGGTGTCCGCCGCCTACGCCGAACAGCTCGCGCCGGCCATCGATCGCGTGTGGCGAGATGAGATCGAGGCGGTGCGCGCCGATCTCAAGGGATGGATTCACCACGTGGCGAACGAGGACGGCGAGTGGATCCCCATTCGCGCGGAGTTCGGATTCGGCTTCGCATCCGGGAGCGGCCGAGATCCCGAGAGCGTGCCGGAGCCGGTGACCCTCGACGGGCGTTGGCGATTGCACGGTGTGGTCGACCTCATCGAAGCGAAGGCCGGACCGACGCCCCGCGGCGAGCTCCGTGTCACCGATCACAAGACGGGGAAGAACCGCACGCGCGAGCGGATGGTGGTCGGACGCGGCGAAGTGCTGCAGCCCGTGCTCTACGGCTTGTCCGTCGAGCAGGCAATCGGCCGCGCCGTTGGTGAGTCCCAGCTGTTCTTCTGTACCTCGACCGGCGGCTTCGGGCGTCGGTCCGTGACGCTCGGCGAGCGCGAGCGGCGATCCGGGATCGAGGTGCTGGAGATCATCGATCGGGCGGTGGAGGGAGGCATGTTCTTGCCGGCGCCGCGGGAGGGCGCATGCCGGTGGTGTGACTACCGTGAGGTCTGCGGTCCGTGGGAGGAGCGGCGGGCGCGTCGGGTGAAGGACGAGACCAAGCTCGTCGATCTCTACGCCCTCCGCAGGGCGCCATGACAGAGAAGCCGGCGCCGCTGGTCGATGCCGATGCGCGTCATCGGATCCGCACCGCGCTCGATGATTCGCTGATCGTCGAAGCGGCGGCCGGGACCGGTAAGACCAGCGAACTCGTCGCCCGCATCGTCAACGTGCTCGCGTCGGGCACCGCGCGAATCGACGAGATCCTCGCCGTGACGTTCACCGAGAAGGCGGCAGGCGAGCTGAAGCTCCGGCTGCGTGAGGAGCTCGAGCGCACGCGCCTGGCGCCGAATGACGGCGGTGGACGCGGTGCAGCCGACGGGCACCCCACGGTGCGCGCGCGCACCGTGGAACATGCGATCGCGCATCTCGAGGAAGCCCAAGTCAGCACGATTCACGGCTTTTGCGCCGATCTGTTGCACGAACGGCCGGTCGAGGCCGGGGTCGATCCGCGCTTCGGCATCTTGCCTGAGCCCGAGGCTCGACGGCTCTTCGCACAAGGATTCGACCTCTGGTTTCAGGGCGTGCTCGCCGATCCGTCCGAAGGGGTCCGGCGCGCGCTGCGCCGTCGCCGGACGCCGTTCCGGTTCGCCGAACCCGACGTCTCGACCGATGGGCCGACCGACAGATTGCGTCGCGCGGCGTGGCAGCTCGCCGAATGGCGGGACTTTGTCGCCCCGTGGCGACGCGAGGAGTTCCCTCGCGAAGCGGTGATCGACCAGATCGTGGCCCACGTCAAGGAGTTCGCCGATCTCACCGACCAGGCGGGCAATCGCAAGCACGATCGCCTCTTCCACGACACACAGCCGGCACGATCTGTGGCCCAAACCATAGAGACGACAGATGCCGTTCGGCCCCGGCGTCGCGACTATGACGGGATCGAGGCATTGCTCATCGAGCTCGCGGCGAACCGCTCGTTCACGAAACCCCGTAGCGGTGCGGGTGCGGGCTACGCCGATGGCGTGGCCCGTTCGCGCGTCCTCGAACGGCACACGAAGGTTGTCGACATGTTGCGGCGGTTCACTAAGGTTGCCGATGCCGATCTCGCCGCCCTCCTTCAACAGGAGCTCCAGGCGGTCATCGAACGGTATGGTGCGCTGAAGGCTGAAGCCGGCTATCTCGATTTCGTCGATCTTCTCCTCAAGGCACGCGATCTCCTTACCCGCCACGAAAGCGTGCGACGCGCCGCCCAGCGACGGTTTGCACGCGTGTTCGTCGACGAGTTCCAGGACACCGATCCGCTTCAGGCGGAGATCATCCTCTTGCTCTCGGCGAACGACCCGGACGAGCGTGAGTGGCGGCGTGTGACGCCGGCTCCCGGCAAGTTGTTCATCGTTGGGGATCCCAAGCAGTCGATCTACCGGTTTCGTCGGGCCGACGTCGGGATCTACGAAGAGGTCAAGCGTCAGCTGGAGCGGGTTGGTGTCACGTCCGTTGCGCTCACGACCAGTTTCCGAGCCGTGCCGGCCATCCAACGGTTGGTCAACCGGTCGTTCGCGCCGGTCATGCGCACCGTGCGCGCCGGGGGCGGGTCGCGGCCGGCCTATGTGCCGTTGTCACCGTATCGCAGCGGAACCGAGACGCAGCCGGCCGTGGTGGCGCTGCCGGTGCCGCGTCCGTACGGCTATCACCGTGTCGCGGCCGGGGCCATCGACACCTCCATGCCGCACGCTGTCGGCGCGTTCATTGATTGGCTCGTGCGTCAGAGCAGCTGGACCGTCACCCAACGGCGCTCGGACACGGGCGACGACGACCCGGGCACGGGCCGCGTGCCGATCGAGGCGCGTCACATCTGCGTGCTGTTCCGGCGCTTCGAGAGCTTTGGTGGCGACGTGACGCGCGCCTACGTCAACGCCCTCGAAGCACGCGGTATTCGCCACCTTCTGGTCGGCGGGCGGACGTTCCATGAACGGGAGGAGGTCTCGACGATGCGTGCGGCGCTGGCCGCCGTCGAATGGCCTGACGACGAGCTGTCGGTGTTCGCGACACTGCGTGGGTCGCTCTTTGCCCTCGACGACGAAACCCTCTTCGTCTATCGCCAGCGGTTCGGACGACTTCATCCGTTTCGGGTCCCAAGGGCGTTGACGAGCGACCACGATACTGGCGACGAACGGTTGCTGCCGGTTGCCGATGCGCTCGAGTTGCTCCAGCACTTGCATCGCGAGCGCAACGACGTGCCGATGGCCGAGACAATCGGACGGCTGCTCGAAGAGACTCGCGCGCACGCGGGTTTTGTGATGCGACCTGCGGGTGAGCAGGCGCTGGCCAACGTGCTCCAGATCGCAGAGCTGGCACGGCGCTATGAGGCGAGCGGTGGGCTCTCGTTCCGCGGCTTCGTCGAGTATCTCCGGGACGAGGCGTCCGCACGGCAGGCGGGTGAGGCGCCGATCCTTGAGGAGGGGAGTGACGGCGTACGGATCATGACCGTACACCGCGCGAAGGGACTCGAGTTCCCAGTGGTGGTATTGGCCGATCCGACCTGCAAGCTCCATCGCAAGAGCGCCGACCGCTTCGTCGACGCGGAAGGGGGGCTGTGCGCGTTGCGGCTGGCGGGGTGGTCACCGCTCGATCTGCTGGACCATGAGCCCGAGGAAGTCGATCGTGATCGCGAAGAAGGCATCCGCCTCGCGTATGTCGCCGCGACACGCGCGCGCGATCTGCTCGTCGTGCCCGCGGTCGGTGATGGGCCGCACGAGGGGGGGTGGACGAGTCCGCTCCACCCGGGGCTCTACCCACCCACGTCGACACGCCGCGCTCCCGAGCCCGCCCCCGGCTGTCCGCGATTTGGTGTCGATACCGTGCTCGAGCGGCCGGATGGGGATCCGGCACGCAGCGACACAGTCGCGCCCGGGTTGCACAACTTCGCCACACTCGAGGCGGCCGATCGTCATGACGCGAGCGTGGAGCGCGGCAAGGTCGTCGCGTTCCCTGGCAGTGCACCGGCGGTCTCGATCCCCGAGCCTCCTGCTGCCCCGACCTACGGCGTTGTCTGGTGGGATCCCGCGCAGCTGACGCTCGACGTCGATGCCCGGTTCGGGATCCGACAGGAGGAGCTCCTCTCGAAGAACACGCCGCCGGAGGTCGTCGAGGAGGACTTGCAGCGCTACCGCGGATGGCGCCGTCGCCGCGACGAGGCGATTGCTCGCGGGGCGCGGGCGAGCCTTGTCATCGAGACGGCAACCGAGCGCGCGCGCAGCGCGACCAGCGCCCGGGTCGCGCCTCCACCAGTCGAGGTCATCGAGCTTCCGATCGCATCGCGACGGCCGACGGGCGCGCGGTTCGGTTCGGTGGTCCACGCGGTGCTGGCAAGCGCGCCGCTGGAGCTCCCCGCTGCGTTGGCACCGCTCGACGAGCTCGCCGCGCTCCATGGGCGTATTCTCGGGGCGACGGAGCCCGAGACCACCGCAGCGTCGGCAATCGTCCGCGCGACGCTCGAACACCCGCTGCTGGCGCGCGCCCGCGCCGCGGCCACGCGCGGCGACTGCCGGCGCGAAGCGCCGGTCACGATGTGCGCCGACGACGGGGCGCTGGTGGAGGGGATTGTCGATCTCGCATTTCGTGAATCCACCGGCTGGACGGTGGTCGACTACAAGACCGACGCAGAGCTGGACGGGACCGACGCCCTGGAGATCTACCGGCAGCAGGTGGCGCTCTATGCGGCGATGATCGCTAGGGCGACTGGAGAGACGGCGACGCCGGTCCTGATGCGCGTGTGACAGAATGAATCGGTGAGCGGGAGGATCACGAGGTGGACGCGCGCTGGACCACGGTTGCGACGCCCTCCGGATCGTGCGTCCCGCACGCCGCTCTTGCTCGCCGGGTTCGCGTTCGCCGCGCTCGTCACGGGCGGCTTGGTGCTCCGCTCATCGACCACGACGAGCCACTCGGCGGCCCAGCCGGACGGCGTCGTGCGCTCGCTGCGTGTCGAGGTGCTCCGGACGCTGCCGCACGACACGACCGCGTATACCCAGGGACTGCTCTGGTGGGGCGGTGCGCTGTACGAGAGCACTGGTCAGTACGGGCAGTCGGAGCTCCGTCGAATCGATCCCGCCACTGGCCGCGCGACGCGGCGCGTCGATATCTCACGCGCCTATTTCGGCGAGGGTCTCGCCCGTGTCGGTGATCGCCTCATCATGCTCACCTGGAAGGCGCAGCGCGCGCTCGTCCACGATCTCGCCAGTTTCGACCGGCTCGCGACGTTTCGCTACCGGGGCGAAGGGTGGGGCCTGTGCCACGACGGCGCGCGTCTGATCATGAGTGACGGAACCGACGTGCTCACATTCCGGGATCCTGAGTCGTTCGAGGCCGCCGGGCAGGTTCGCGTTACCTTGCGAGGTCGACCGCTCATGGAGCTGAACGAGCTCGAGTGTGTCCACGGCGAGGTGTTCGCCAACGTATGGCAGGAGGACTATCTCGTGCGTATCGACCCGGCAAGCGGACGGGTTACACACCAGATCGACGCGGCCGGTCTGCTGACTCGGCGCGAATCGCGCGGTGTGGACGTCCTCAATGGCATCGCCCATGACCCCGACGCCGACACGTTCTACATCACCGGTAAGTGGTGGCCCAAGATGTTCGAGGTGCGGTTCGTGGAGTAGGACGGCCTCGAGGGGCTGACGTCTCGGGGTCGAGCTTTGTGCTCGCCGCTGCGGGGACCGAGGGGCGGGAGGTAGCGTGATGATGGTGCCACGGTCGTCACGCCGTTGGCGCGTTCGAGCGCGGGTAGCCGGGCTCGCGTGCGTCGGGTCGGTCGTCGGCCTGACAGCGATCGGGCTCGCGCAGGAAGTGGTCACCAGCCAGCGGTGGGGCTGGTATCAGACGCCGCCGCGGTTCCCCGACCACACCGCCGACCGGCGCTTCGCATTCGCGCGGGTGATGTACGAGAGCGTCACGTCGGAGCCGCGCGGCTAGGGGTGGCTTACCGACTATCCGTCTGCCGATCGCAACTTCATGATTCGGCTCTCCGAGTTGACCACGACACGGATCACCCGGGACCGACGGGCGGAGCCTGGCCATGTCGTCGTGCGATTGCTGGACGACGCGCTGTTCGATTACCCCTTCATCTTCATGTCCGATGTCGGTACCGCTGGATTCAGCGCCGATGAGGCGGCACGGCTGCGGGCGTACCTGCTCAAAGGCGGATTCCTCTGGGTCGACGACTTCTGGGGTCCGCGCGCATGGAATCGGTGGGTCGCTGAGATCGGCCGCGTGTTACCGCCGTCCATCTACCCAATCGTCGATGCTGGGCCGACGCACCCGATCTGCAACGGGCTCCACGACGTGGCGCAGATCCCACAGATCTCGTCGATCCGGTTCTGGCGGATGATGGGCGGGCGCACGACATCGAAACGCGGTGGCATGACCGCCGAGCCTCATTTTCGTGGTATCGCGGATGCGCACGGTCGGCTTCTCGTGGTGATGTCCCACAACACCGACATCGCTGACGGTTGGGAGCGCGAGGGTGAGGACTACGAGTAATTCTACCGCTTCTCAGTCAAGGCGTACGCGTTCGGCATCAACGTCGCACTACACGCCATGACGCACTGACGGCGCCCGAGCCCCGAATCGTAGCGCAGGACTTCAAGCTTCCGAGGTAAGGCGGAAGCCTTGCCTTGCGGGCGAGCACTTGAAATTCGAACCTCGACGCGCTTACCGTCTCGGCGTCGCGGTCCGTGTGCCGCCCCCGCCTCGATACCCGCCTGACGTGACGCGACCGCCGGAGGAGTTGCCGCCCGAGCGACCGCTCGCGGACGAGCCACTCTGCCCCGCACCGGTCCCTCCTCCCGCGGTCGCCAGGCGACCGCCCGCTGGCGTGCGCGTGACCCGTGTGTAGCCGCGATTGGCGATCGCGCGGCCCGAGGGCGCAGTCGCGTCGTCACGGAGGAGGATGAAGGGGCTAGCTGCGCCACCGTAGCCATACAGATAGGGGCTGTACCCACTTCGCCAGTGGTTGTAGCCGAGCGGCGTCACGTAGTAGGGGTAGAGGTCGTTGTACCAAATCGGATCGTAGTACCTGCCGAAGCCGCCGCCACCGCCGCCCGACCAGCTCCCGCCCCGGGACCGGCGCTCGACGACGAACTGCTCGGGGTAGGCTAGCGCTACGAGCAAATCGATCACCTGGTGGTCGATGCCGGCCTCGTCCAGGGCGACCAGTGTGGCGGCGTCGAGATTGAACCGCGGCTGCGTCTCGACGAGCATCGCCTCGACGACACGTGGTGCCGCCCGCTCCGCTGCCTCGCGCACGCCCGGAAGGCTCAAGGGCGCGGCGGTCTCGCGTCGCGCCTCTCGGACGTCGCCCGGGTCGACCTGCGTGTCGAACTTTGACCCCAGCAACTCCTCACGCTGTTGCTCGGTCGCAGGGTTGTATCGCCGGATCTCGAGATGCTGTTGTCCACCGACGTCGACGAGCTGGATGTCGACCCAAGTGGAGGCACTTACCAGCAAGCTGATGCCATCGACAGACCGTGTCGGTCCATCGCCGCATTGGAGCTCGGCGCGGGTAAAGAGCCGCCGGCCGCTGACGGCCCACTCGCTGCGTTCCCACCCGGTGCAGTCCCCCTCCGCGACCTCCTGACGGACCCCGTTACCCGGAAGTTCGCGTTCGACGAGCACACGCCCGTTCGCGACGGCGCGAAGCGTGATGCCGGACCCGCGTTCGGCCGGAGTCACGCAGACGAAGGTGCGCTCGGGGAACTCGGCGCCCGGCTGCGCCTCGCGATCGACCTGCTCTTCCCAGAGTTGCCAGCATCCGAGCCACGGCATCCACCGCGAATCGACGTTGGCGGCGCTCGACGGCGCGAGGTCGGTGGCAGATGCCGGCTCCTGTGCCGCCGCCGGACCTAGCGCCAGGAGCGTCAGCGCTGACGCCGCCAGGCACGCGCGCGGACCGCTGATGTTGGTCGACATTGTTGAGCCCCCCACGTCCACTATGCGTCAGAACATGAGCCGTACGCCAGCCGAAATACGGAGACCGGTGAGGTCGATTGGGTCGAACCCGGCGAAGTCCCTCGTCACTTCCGCCTCGGCCCAGACGTATCGCACTTCCCCGGTCAGGAACAACTGGCGCATCAGCTGGACATCGACGCCGCTAAGCACATGTGTGCTCGGCGTCCACGCGCTCGTCTCGTGCCGCGCCGTGAAAATCGACAAGTCGCGGAAATCGACGAAATCGCCGAGCTGCTCGAACTGGTAACGCATCAGCCCGACACCGGCGCCGACGTATGGGACGACCTGTCTTGGAATCCAGGTGTATCGGCCGATGGCGCGCCCGCGCGGTAGGATCGCGAGCACGATGCTGCCTGTCAGATCGAACTGACGCAGCGTGGTGTCCTGCTCGATCGGGATGCCGCTCTCATCGAAGTCGCGGTACTCGGAGCGAGTCAACGTGCGTGTGAAGTCCAACCCGGCGCGCGCGTCGAGCCGTGACCCGAGCGCGAAGGCGACGTCGATTCCAATGCCCGGTGCGCTGAAGTCGCGCTGCTCGAGCGTCAGCGTCTCCGTCACGAAGTCGTACAGATCGGTCTCGGGGTCGAACCGATCGCGTCCGGCACGCGCTGCAAACCACTGGCCCCGGACGGCGACCGATGTTCCCGGTCGCCCGAACAGAAAATCGGGACGCGCCTGTGCCTGCTCCCCGGCCTCGCTCTCGGCTCTGTCGGCCGAGGCGACCGCGGGACGAGGGGCGCCGAGCAGGACAGCGACGGTGGCGCAGAGCGCAAGTTGCCTGTGATGACGCATCCACATGACACGGGGACTGTGCACGGACCGTACCGGAAAAAATCGCTAGTTCTACGGGGCCTGGGCCGCGGCCGCTCGTCCCGGGATCGCGACACCCTGTCCCGTCGGACGGACGTGGCGTACGGCCCTTGCGTCGTCACACAAGGGACGGCGCCAGATCCTGTTGTCGACTCCAGAGTACACGAGCGGCCTGTGCTATGCTGCGACCGCCTCAACGACATCGGACCCCGTTCCGCCGGGAGCTGTAGATGCGGCCGTTACGCGTTGGAGTGATTGCCTTCGTCGTGCTGGCGCTCTCGGGCGTCGCGCTGGCTATTCGGGCCGACGGTTCACTTGCGGATGGCTGGCAGGCGATCAGCGCGCGGCTGTTGGGTTCCCCGGAACTGGCGCCGTCACCAGCGACCGGCGCCCTCCACCCCGCCGCGGGTGGCCCTGGTGGCGTACCCGGCCCAGGGCAACGGGTGCAGCGCGGCTTCGACCCACGTCAATTGCTCGACCGGCGTCGCGGGACACTGCAGAGCCCGGCCGGCCCCCACGAGTTTTATTTTACCCGCGCCATCTATCGCAGCGGCGGCTGGCGGGGAAATCCATGGGCCACTGACTTTCCGAAGTCCGACCGGCAGTTCATGACGATCGTCAATCGTCTGATCGAGATCGATGCCTCCGAGCGGGAGAATGCCATCCGGCTCGACGACCCCGACGTGCGGAAGTACCCGTTTCTCTACGCGCTCGAAGTGGGCGATATCGCGCTCAGCCCCGCCGAAGTCGAGGGACTCCGCAACTATCTGTTGGCGGGCGGCTTCTTAGTCGTCGATGACTTCTGGGGTTCGTGGCAATGGTCGAACTTCGAGCGGCAAATCCGGCTCGTCTTTCCCGAGCACCAGATCATCGAGATCCCCCTTGACCATCCTATTTTCAACACTGTCTATAAAATTGATGAGATTCTTCAGGTCCCGGCGATCAACAACCACTGGCGCGGCCGGACGTGGGAGTATGACGGGTACACGGCACACACCCGCGGCATCTTCGACGAAAAGGGCCGTTTGATGGTCATGATCAACTGGAACACCGACCTCGGCGATGCGTGGGAGTGGGCCGAGCGCCCCGAGTACCCGCTCAAGTACTCGACGTTCGCCGTGGAGATGGGTGTCAACTTCATCGTGTACGCGATGAGCCATTAGGCAAAGGTGGGCGACTAGGGGCTCGGAAACCCGTAACCCGTAACCCGTAACCTGGATCCGGGACGCCGGAGATCTCCCGATGGACCCCGGGTACCGGCACGCTGAAACCCGACCAGATTTTCGAGGCCCATGTTCGACGCGCTCTTCGAGTTTCTCTTCAAGTATCGCCCTCTGGTCTACGAGCAGGGGGACCTCGCGTTTCGTGCGTCGTGGGCAGGTGCCCTCGCGGTGGCCGCCGCGGTGGTGGCCGGTGCTCTGACGTTGCGAACATACGCGCAAGTCCGGGGGAACAGCCAACCGCACGATCGCACCGTGCTTACCGTTGTCAGGCTGGCCGCGCTCGCGGTGCTCGCCCTCTGCCTGATGCAGCCGGTGCTCGTCCTCTCCTCGGTCGTGCCACAGCAGAATTTCCTCGGCGTGCTGCTCGACGACTCGCGCAGCATGCAGATCGCGGACCGCGACGAGACAGCGCGGCGGCAATTCGTCGAGGACCATTTCGCGGCAGAGACCGGCGATCTTCGGGCCGCCCTGTCCGATCGCTTTGCCTTGCGGTTCTTCGGTTTCTCGACGGAAACGGATCGGCTCGACGACATCAGCGAGTTGTCGTACGCCGGCACACGCACGCACCTCGGGCAGGCACTCGAGCGCGCACACGACGAGCTCTCCGGCGTGCCGCTGTCGGGCCTAGTCGTCGTGACCGACGGCGCCGACAATGCCGACGCCGGCCTTGCCGAGTCGTTGCTCCCGATCCAGGCCGCTGGTATCCCTGTGTTCACGGTTGGCCTCGGCCGGGAGGAATTCGACCGCGACATCCAGCTCAGCCGTATCGAAACGCCTCGGCGTGTTCTCAAGGGTGCGGCGCTGGTCATCGACTGCGTCGTCACGCATCGCGGCTACCGAGGTGAGACCGTGACCGTCCAGGTCGAGGACGAGGGCCGCATCGTCGGCACCGAGACTGTCGAGCTTCCCGGCGACGGCGAGCCCAGGACGGTTCGGATGCGGTTCACCGCTAACGAAGAGGGCCCGCGCTTGTTCAGCTTCCGCGTGTCGCCGCGTCCGGGTGAGATGGTCACCCAGAACAACGTGCGGAACGTATTGATCCTCGTTGAAGATCGCAGCGAAAAGATCCTGTACTTCGAGGGCGAGCCGCGGTTCGAGGTGAAGTTCCTGCGCCGCGCGGTGGCCGACGACGAGAATCTGCACGTCTCGATTCTGCAACGCACGGCGGAGAACAAGTTCATGCGCCTCGACGTCGAGGGCGCAGATGATCTCGTCGGCGGCTTTCCGACGACTCGAGCCGAGCTCTTCAGGTACAGCGGACTCGTGCTCGGCAGCATCGAAGCCAGCCACTTCACTCCCGACCAGCTGCGCATGATTGCCGACTTCGTCAACCACCGTGGCGGCGGGCTGCTCATGCTCGGTAGCCAGCGGTCGTTCGCCGAAGGCGGATACGCGGGAACGCCCGTCGCCGACGTCCTGCCGGTCGTGCTCGACGGCGACCGTGCCGACGGTGAGGAGGACTTCTTCGTCGAAGTGGCCGTCGAAACGACACGCGCCGGGGCGACCCATGCCGCCACACAGATCGCGGATACGGAGGAGCTGTCAGTCAATCGCTGGCGCGAGCTGCCGCCGATCACGGTGGTCAACCCGATCACCGACGTCAAGCCGGGTGCAACGACCCTGTTGACCAGCCCGGATGAAGAGCTGGTGATCCTTGCGTTCCAGCGCTACGGGGCGGGCAAGTCGCTCGCGTTCCCGGTGCAGGACTCGTGGATGTGGCAGATGCACGCCGACATCGCCGTCGACGACATGACGCACGAGACGTTCTGGCGACGGCTCCTGCGGTGGCTCGTCGATGGGGTGCCCGACCAGGTTACGACGGATCTGCCCCAGGACCGCGTCGAGACAGACGAGCCGGTTACCGTGCTGGCGGCGGTCGGCGACGCGAATTTCGAGGAGCTCAACAACAGCGCCGTGACAGCCGTGGTGACGCACCCGAACGGCGACTTCACCGATCTCTCGATGGAGTGGACGGCGGAACGGGACGGCGAGTATCGTGCCAGTTTCACGCCGAGCGAAGAGGGGTTCTACGAGATCCACGTCGAGGCGATGGCCGGTGACGAGGTGATCGGCGAGGATGCGACGTTCGTGCAGGTGGCTCCGAGCGACGCGGAATTTTACGACTCGACGATGCGAGCGCCGCTCCTGGAGCGGATCGCCGACGATACCGGGGGCCGCTTCTATACGCCCGAGACCGTATCGTCGCTCCCGGAAGACGTTCAGCATGTCGGGCGCGGTGTGACCGTGGTCGAGGAGCGCGACCTCTGGGACATGCCGGCGCTGATGTTGTTGCTCGCCACGCTCGTCCTGGGCGAGTGGGGGTACCGGCGTTTCCGAGGGCTCGCATGACCGCCATCCGCTTCTTGTTGGCCACGGTGTGGCTGATTGGACTGCCCGCCAGCGCCGGCGCCCAGCAGCAGACCTACCTGCTGGTCGTCACCGGACTCGGCGGCGATCCAGCCTACACGGAGCAATTTCACACGTGGGCGACGACATTGATTGATGCGGCCGCGACGCGCTACGGGGTTCCCGCCGACAACATCACCTATCTTGGCGAGGACCCGGATCTCGACCCGGTGACGGTTGCCGACCGATCGACACGCGAGAACGTTGGCGCCGCAGTCGGGGAGATCGCCGCGCGTGTTGCGCCCGCAGACCAGATCGTCATCGTGATCTTCGGACACGGCAGCTTCACGGATACCGCGCGCGTCAATCTGCCGGGGCGTGATCTGTCGGCCGATGACTTCGCCGAGCTGCTCGAACCGCTGCGCGGCCAGCGTGTCACCTTTATCAACACAGCGAGTGCGAGCGGACCCTTCGTCGAAAAACTCTCGGGAACGGATCGCACGGTGGTCACTGCCACGCGGACCGGTGGCGAGCGTAACGCGTCGATCTTCGGCGGCTACTTCGTAGAAGCGTTCGCCGAGGGCGAAGACGACGCCGATGCTAATAAGGACCGGCGCGTGTCGGTGCTCGAGGCGTTCACCTACGCGCGGCTCAAGGTCAAGCAGGCCTATGAGGCGGATGGGAAGCTACTCACCGAGCACGCGTTGCTCGACGACAATGGGGACGGCGAGGGGACGGCGGAACCCGATCCGTTGTCCGGCGACGGGATGATTGCGCGCACGCTCTTCTTGACGTCGGGCGAGCCGACGCTCGCCGAGATGGCGTTCCCGGACGACCCTGAGCTTCGCCCGCTCTACGACGACCGCGCGTCGCTCGAGGAGCGCGTCGAGGCCTTGCGGGTCCTGAAGGACGGGACCGATCCAGAGCGCTACGAGCAGGAGCTTGAGACCCTGCTCGTCGCACTGGCGCTGAAGAGCCGTGAGATCCGGCAGCTCGAAGAGGTGAGGGGCGAGGCTCCCCGGTAACCCATGCCGTTTGGGACGATCCTCACGCAGACGCGGCGCCGATGGACTGGTGGGCTGATCGCTGGCGTGCTGGCAGTGGTCACGCTCGCATGGTCGGCCGGACCGGCGTCTGCGGACGTGGCGCCAGGGAACGTGGCCTACGAGGGGAGGCTCGTGTTCGTCCGGCTCCGCTACGACATGGCACGGAGCCTGGCGGGCGGGTTCTTCCGTCAGGACGTCAAGTGGGCGCACGACTACCCACGAGCCGAACGCAACCTGACGAAGATTCTCGAGGCGGTGACCAACGTGAACCCGTTCCAAGGGCCGAACGGCGGCAACGTCCTCGCCCTCGACGACCCGGAGCTCCACAAGTTTCCGTTCGCATACATGTCGGAGCCGGGCTTTTGGTTTCCGACCGATGCCGAGGTTGTCGGGCTCCGCAACTATATGCTCAAGGGCGGGTTCGTCATTTTCGACGACTTCTGGGGCAACCACTGGCGCAACTTCGAGGCGCAGCTCCAGCGCGTGCTGCCCGATGCGCGGCCGCTTCCCATGGAGCTGACCCATCCGGTCTTCCAGTCGTTCTTCGAGATCGAGACGCTGGAGATGCCGGGCCCGTACGGCCCGCCGGTGGAGTTCTGGGGAGTCTTCGAGGATAACGATCCGGCGGGGCGTCTCATGGCGATCGTGAACTTCAACAACGACATCGGGGAGTACTGGGAGTTCTCGGATTCGGGCTGGTACCCGATCGACTTGACGAACGAGGCATACAAGTTCGGCGTGAACTACGTGGTGTATGCGTTGACGCACTAACCCCATTCGTGGGGTTCATGGTTCAAGGTTCCCGGTTCGGATCGGTTCGCCCTTCCTCAGGACCTGGAACCCTGAACCCCGAACATAGGGAGCTTTCCTTTGGACCTTGACATCCCCGACACCCAGACTGACACGCAACCCACCGACCTCGACTCGGCGGATGATGTCGCGTTGGCCGACCGGCTCAAGGCTGGCCGGGAGCAAATCCTGAGCGAACTGCACAAGCTGATCATCGGGCAGGACGAGACGATCAACCAAGCGCTCCTAACGCTCTTCGTCGGTGGCAACAGCCTGATCGTGGGCGTGCCGGGGCTGGCGAAGACGCTGCTCATCCAGACGATGGCGCGGGTGCTGGATCTGAAGTTCGCGCGGATTCAGTTCACCCCCGATCTGATGCCGTCCGACATCACCGGCACCGACATCATCCAAGAGGATCCGGGGACTGGCGGCCGAAAGATGGAGTTCGCGGCGGGGCCCGTCTTCACGAATATTCTGCTTGCGGACGAGATCAACAGGACGCCACCGAAGACGCAATCGGCCCTACTCGAAGCAATGCAGGAACACCGGGTCACGGTCCAGGGGCGCACGTATACGCTCGAGGAGCCGTTCTTCGTCTTCGCGACCCAGAATCCCATCGAGCTCGAGGGTACCTATCCGCTGCCGGAGGCTCAGCTCGACCGGTTCATGTTCCACATCATCATCGAGCACCCGCCGGTCGAGGAAGAGTTGGAGGTCGTTCGCACGACGACCGCCAACCTGAACCCGCAGTTCCAGCACGCCGTGACTGGCGCCGACTTGATCGCGTTTCAGCGGTTGGTCCGCAAAGTCCCGGTCGCCGAATCGGTGTATCGCTACGCGCTTGACCTCGTCCGGACGAGCCGGCGGCGGTCGCCGAACGCGCCGGAGTTCATCAAGAAGTGGGTCTCCTATGGCGCCAGCGTCCGCGCCGCCCAGTATCTGATCCTCGGGGGCAAGGCGCGCGCGGTGACCCAGGGCCGATACCATGTGAGCTTCGACGACATACGCGCGCTGGCCCATCCCGTCCTGCGGCACCGGGTGTTGCTCAATTTTCACGCGGAGTCCGAGGGGCGGACGTCGGACGAGCTGATCGACGAATTGCTTGAGGCCGTGCCCGAGCCGCATTCCCAAATGCAATGAGCGACACGACGCAGTTCACGCCGGCGGGCGCGCGGTTCCTGGACCCCACGGTCCTCTCGCGCATCGGCACGCTCAACCTGCTGGCGCGGATCGTCGTGGACGGATTCATCAACGGCCTGCACAAGGCACCCTATCTCGGCGTATCGATTGATTTCGCCGAGCACCGGATGTATACCCCCGGGGACGACATTCGCTTCTTGGATTGGCGTGTGTTTGCCCGCACCGATCGCTACTATGTCAAGACGTTCGAGGCCGACACCAACTGCAATCTCTCGGTGCTCCTCGACGTCTCTCGCTCGATGAGCTTTGGGAGCAAGGGCATTACCAAGCTCGACTACGGGCGCTTCCTTGCGGCGTGCCTCTGCCACTTCTCGACGCAACAACGCGATCGCGTCGGACTAGTGACGTTCGACAGCGAGGTCGTGGAACGCGTGCCGCCGTCGGCGAAACACCTCGAGGTGGTCCTGCACACGCTCGATCAGGTCGAGGCCGGTCGACCGGGGAATCTCGCCCGTCCGATGTTCCAGATGACGGAGTTCTTCAAGCGCCGCGGTATTCTCGCCGTGATCTCAGATTTCTATGAAGAACCCGAGAGCGTCATCGACGCGATCAAACCCCTCCGCTACGGCGGAAACGACGTCATCGTGTTTCACATTCTCGACCCGGCCGAGATCGAGTTTCCGTATAACGACGCGACAAGCTTTCAGGACCTTGAGACCGGCCGCAAGATGCCGGTAGTGCCCGAGAAGCTCCGCGAGCAGTACCGCGCCCTCGTGCAAGAGCACATCGCGACGATCTCGAAGCTCTGCACGCAAAACCGTATTGACTACGCGCTGTTCAACACCGCCACGCCGCTGGACCACGCGCTGTTCAAGTACCTGGCGACGCGGCATAAGTTGACACGGACACGCTGATGGGACTTTTGGCTCCGCTGTTCTTGCTCGGTTTGGCCGCGATCGCCGTCCCGGTCATCATTCACATGATTCAACGCGAGCGGAAGGAGGTCGTCGAGTTCCCCTCGCTGATGTTCGTGCGTAAGATCCCTTTCCACTCGTTTCGTCGTCAGCGGATTCGCCACTGGTTCTTACTGCTGCTGCGGTGTGCCGCGTTGGCGTTGCTCGTGCTTGCCTTCGCTCGACCCTTCTTTCATGCTGCGGCGCTGGCGGCCGTGACCGATGGCGCGCGGGAGGTGGTCATCCTCCTGGATCGCTCCTACAGTATGGGATACGCCGACCGATGGGACCGCGCCAAGGACGCGGCGAGGGAGGCGATCGACGGCCTCGCCGCGGACGACCGAGCGACCCTGATCTTTTTCGACAGTGGCGCTGAGGCGGGCCCGCGGTCGACAACCGATCGGGCGAGCTTGACCGGGCTGGTCAACGACGCGGAGCTCGGGGCCGGTGTGACGCGCTACGGGCCCGCGCTGAAGCTGGCGGAGGGGATCTTCGAGGGATCGGATCTCCCGCGACTCGAGGCAGTGCTGATCACCGATTTCCAGCGTGTGGGAGTCGAAAGCGCGTCGGGGGTCCGATTTCCCAACGGCACGGCACTCACACCCATCGCGGTCGGCGGAGGGGATGAGGCGGAGGCCAACGTGAGTGTGGCCGGGGTGCTGTTCAAGCGCGAGTACTTTTCGGGACGCGAGCGGGTCGTGGTCGCAGCGCGCCTGACGAACCGTGGTGCGGCGCCTATCACCGGGCTCGACGTGGCGCTCGAAATGGACGGTCGCGAGGTCGAGACGCTGACCGCCGATATCCCGCCGCACGGCTCTACGACAGTCGACTTCGCCGCGGTCACGCTCGGGGATGCGCCGATGGCCGGCGCGGTTCGGACGGCGGCGGATGCCCTCCCGACCGACGACGTCTTCAACTTCGTCGTCTCCCCGGGGCAGGTGGTCACTGTCCTGGTGGTCGGTAGCGGCCGCGCTTCAGCCGAGGCCAACCTCTATCTCACGCGGGCGCTCGGAATTGGGTCCGCCCCCGCCTTCGATGTGCGCACGACGACGAGCGGCGGCTTCGGTGCGCCCGATCTCGAGGGCCGCCAGGTCGTCATCCTGAACGATGCGCCCGCACCGTCCGGGCAGGCAGGCCGCGCCCTCGAAGCGTTCGTCGAAGGCGGCGGGGGGTTGCTCGTGGTCGCCGGCGAGCGGAGCACGTGGCCGGCCGACGGTCCCGACCTGCTCCCCGGCGCCGTCGGTAGCCCGGCTGACCGCGCCGGGCGAGGTGGTGCCATCGGTTTCGTCGACTACTCGCACCCGGTCTTCGAGGTGTTCGCCGCTCCGCGCAGCGGCGACGTCACGACCGCGCGCTTTTTCCGCTACCGGCCGGTGGAGCCGGGGCCAGGGGCGGCCGTCCTCGCCCGCTTTGACGATGGCAGCCCGGCCCTCGCCGAGCGGCGCGTCGGCTCCGGCGCCGTATTGTTCTGGGCCTCGTCCATCGATAGCTACTGGAACGATCTCGCGAAGAAGCCCGTCTATCTGCCGTTCGTACACCGACTCACCGAGTACCTTGGCAACTACACGCCGCCAACGCCGTGGTTTTCCGCCGGGCAAGTGCTGAATCTCGCCCAGCAGGAGGTGGCGCTCGGCACCGGTGGTCTGGCCGCTGCGGAGTACGTGGTGATGTCGCCGTCCGGCTCGCGCATCCCGGTCGATGTCGGCGAGCGCGCCGGGTTCATCGATCTCGACGAGCAGGGGTTCTACGAAGTACACGATGCCAATGCAGCCGAGACGGATCTCCTCACGCTGGCCGTCAATGTCGACCTGGCCGAGTCGGATCTCAGCGCGGTCGACCCGGAGGAGCTGTCGAGTGCTGTGACCGGCCGCGTCGGGGGCGAACGCGCGGATGCGGCGCCCCCACGCGAGGTTGGCTCCTCGGATCTCGAGCGACGGCAGGCCATCTGGTGGTACTTACTTGTCGCCGCGCTCCTTTTCTTTGTCGCGGAAACGGTGGTCTCGAACCGGCTGTCACGCACGGTGTTGAGCGCGGAGTGAGGGTGAGGTCGCCTGAGCGCTCCACGACCAGGATCCAGGGTCTCCGGCGTCGAGGTTAGACCATCGCGTCGGGCGTGTAAGATGAGGTTCGCGAAATGATGAGGCTGAGCTGATGTTCAACAAGCCGCTGCTGACGGGAAGCCGGGATGAGATCCTCCGCGCGATTCGGCATGTGCGGAATCGATGGCGCCTCCGGGTGGCGTTGCGCGGCGTGGCGGTGCTGGTCGCCGCCGCCCTCGGCACGTTGCTGATCTCTTCCTACGGCCTGGAGCTCTTCAGGTTCAGCTCGGAAGCGATCATCGCGTTTCGGATCTTGACCCTGTTGGCGCTCCTGGGTCTGGGTTGGTGGTTCTTCGTGCGACCCATCTCTCAGCGGGTGTCCGATGAGCGCGTCGCGCTCTATCTCGAAGAGCACGAGCCGTCGCTGCAGGCCGCTGTGTTGAGCGCGGTCGAGGAGAGCAAGAAGGGCGCGCGCGAGGCGACACCAGACCATTCGCCCGAGATGGTGCGCGAACTCATCGATTCGGCTGTCGCGAAGATCCGGGACATCGACATGGGGCGGGGTGTTGAGCAGCGGCAGCTCAAGACCTCGTCGAGCCTGCTGGTGGCCGCCGGTCTCGCAGCGGTGCTCCTGATCGTGTTCGGGCCGGCGTATCTGCGGCACGGAGTCTCGGCGCTGCTCTCGATGGGGAGCGTCACGGCGGCCAGCCCGTATCAGATCGAGGTGCTGCCCGGTGATGCGACGGTGGCCAAGGGCTCGGACCAGACCGTCACTGCGCGCTTGCTTGGCTTCGAGTCGGATGAAGTCGACCTTCTCATGCGTGCCGGTGCCGACGGCGCGTTCGAGCGCTTGCCGTTGCTGCCCATCGAGAACGAACAGGGTGAGTTGGAAGCGGGGATGTTTGAGGTGCTGCTGTTCGATCTCCAGCAGCCAACCGACTACTTCGTCGAGTCGGTCGGGGTCGAATCGCCGACCTTCACGCTCGACGTGATCGACCTGCCCTACGTCGAGCGGCTTGAGCTCGAATACCACTTCCCGGCGTACACCGGCCTGGAGCCGCGGCTCATCGAAGACGGCGGCGACATTGCCGTTCTGGGCGGCACCGAGGTTCACTTGCGCGCCATACCGACGATGGGGACCGCCGGCGGTGAGCTGGTGTTCGACGAAGAGAATCGGGCCACCCTCGTCGTGGATACGGAGGGGGCGCTCGCGGCCACCTTCACTGTGGAGCAGGAAGGCTTCTACCGAGTCGACCTGCAGGCGCCCGACGGGAAGCTCATCACGGCGTCACCGCAGTACACGATCGACGTCTTGACGGACCAGCCGCCCTCGGTGATGTTCGTCCGACCGGGGCGCGATACCACGGCCAGTGCCATCGAGGAGATGTTCGTCGAAGCGCGCGCCGACGACGATTTCGGGCTCCGCAACCTTGACCTCGTCTACTCGGTCAACGGCGGCCCCGAGCAATCGGTTGGTTTGTACGACGGGAGTGACACCACGCTCAAGGAGGTGTCGGCTGGGCACACCTTCTTCCTCGAGGAGCTTGAACTCGAGCCGGGAGACTTTCTCTCCTACTACGCGCGCGCGACCGACCGTAACCTTGCGCAGCAGAACGCGGATATCAAGAGCGACCTGTACTTCATTCAGGTTCGCCGCTTCAGCCGAGACTTCCGTGCGCAGCAGTCGCAGGGTGGGGGCGGTGGTGGGGCGGGCGGCGGAGCCGATCCGCGCGCCCTCTCGGAAGCGCAGCGCGAGATCATCTCCGCCACGTTCAATGTGATCCGCGATCGGGACACGTTCACCGGCGACGAACTCCAGGAGAACGTGGTGTTTCTGACCCTGGCGCAGGGCCGGTTGCGCGAGCAGGTCGAGACGCTCCTGCGGCGCATGAACAGCCGCGTCATGCCGGCTGATCCGGCGTTCAGGCGCATCACAGAGATCCTGCCCCAGGCGGCCGACGCGATGCGTGCCGCGGAGGCGGAGCTGCAAGGCCAGGACGCCGACGCAGCGCTCCCACACGAGCAGCGGTCGCTGCAGGCCCTGCAGCGTGCAGAAGAGGCCTACGAAGAAGTAATCGTCACGATGGGTGGCGGTGGCGGTGGCGGTGGCGGCGGTGGCCGTCAGGCCGCAGAGGATCTCGCCGACCTGTTCGAGCTCGAGCTCGACAAGCTCCGCAACCAGTACGAGACACTCCAGCGCGGTCAGCAGCAGCAGGCCGACAACACTGTCGACGAGCTAATGGAGCGTCTGCGCGAACTGGCGCGTCGTCAGGAGCGTGAAGCGGAGCGTCAGCGGCGCCGCGCGCGTGGCCAGCAATCGACGCAGGGGGGTGGCGCCGGTCAGCGTGCATTGGCCGAGGAAGCGGAGGAAGCTGCCCGTCGGCTCGAGCGGCTCGCGCGCGAGGAGAACTCGCCGCAGATGATGGACGCTGCCCGACGGCTACAGGAGGCCGCCGATGCGATGCGGCGCGCCGCCGCCAATAGCGATAACCTCGGCTTCGCCGAGGCGGGGGCCGCGCTCGACCGGCTGCGGGAGGTGCAGGAGCGGCTGCAGGGCGAGCAGACGGGCCGGCTGCAGCGTGACATCCAGGACCAGCTGCGTCGGGCCAACCGGCTCGCCGACGAGCAGCGGGAGATGGCGTCAGACGTCAGCGGCTTGCCGGGTATGGCCGATCAGGATCGCATGGAGCAACAGCGCCGCCTGATGGAGCGGAAGGACCAGATGGAAGGCGAAGTTGCCGACCTGGAGCGGCAGATCGATTCGACCTCGGCGGAATTCAGGCGTGACGAGCGCGACGCGTCGCAGCGTCTTCAGGAAGCTGCGGGCAGTATTCGCGACAACAAGCTCAAGGAGAAGATTCGCTACTCGCGGGGCTTGATCCGCAGTCGCCCGGGCGAAACCGCCAACGCCTTCGAATCGGAGATCGGCAGCGACATCGGCGAGCTCGCTGAGAAGCTCGCCGAGGCCGCGGCGGCCGTTGGCAAATCGGACGGCGATCGGATGGCCCAGGCGCTCGACCAGACGCGCGACCTCATGCGGAGTCTCGAGTCGCTCGACCATCGCATGTGGCAGGAGGGCCAGGAATCGCAGGACGGCCAGCAGAGCCAGCAAGGTGAACAGGGCCAGCAAGGTCAGCAAGGTCAGCAGGGCCAAGGCGGCCAGCGGGGTGACGGGGACGCCTGGGGCGGGCCGTTCGGCGGTCGGTACGGGTACGGCGACCGTCGGCCCGGGACGACCGAGTGGGCCCCGGACGACATTCGGCAGTGGCAGCGGGAGTACCGGGAACGCGCGGGGGAAGCGGACGAGCTGAGGCGCATGCTTGAGCAGGAGGCCTTCGCTGCCGCCGATCTGCGCGACATCATCGAGCGGATGCGGGAGCTCGACAACCTGCGCAACTACCAGGACCCCGAGGAAATTGCCCGGTTGCAATCGTTCGTTCTCGAAGAGCTGAAGCGATTCGAGTACCGCCTACGACGCGAGATCAGTGAGGAAAGCGAGGAGCTCTTTCTCGCCGGCAACGAGGAGATGCCCGCCGAGTTCCGCGAGCTGGTTGAAGAGTATTTTCGGGCGCTGTCCGAGGAGCAGTGACGCGCGTCGCGGCCGGGCTTCCAGGATTACGGTTCCGGGTTCCCGGTTCGATTTGACGCAATGACCGCGGGTCGCCTCGGTGTGGCCGACGCTGGGCCATTCATCGTTCGATGAGGGGCGGAGACGGTGCGGAATAGGCTGACCGCGTGTGTCGTGCTGGTGGCGTTGGCCGTCGGCGCGTCGGCCTTGGCGCAGCGCCCGTGGGGCCGCGGCGGCTGGTACCGGATGCCTCCAAAGTACCCCGTTGCCGAGCCGGTCCATCGCGATTTCACGTTCTCCCGCATCCTCTACCAGAGCGATCGCCGCGAGCCCGGTGGCCAGGGCTGGTACACCGACTACCCCACGGCCGACCAGAACCTGATGATCCGGCTGTCAGAGCTGACGACGACGCACGTCGGGTTCGATGAGCACGATGAGCCGGACCATGTGGTCCTGCGGCTGACCGACGAGGCCCTCTTCAACTACCCGTTCATCTTCATGTCGGACGTCGGCACGCTCTGGCTCGACGACATCGAGGCGCGCCGGCTCCGGGACTATCTCCTGAAGGGCGGGTTCCTCTGGGTCGACGACTTCTGGGGTCCCCACGCGTGGGAGCAGTGGATGGGTGAGATCGGCAAGGCGCTGCCACCGAGCGAATATTCGGTCTTCGATATCCCGTTCAACCATCCGATCCACCGTGTCATGTTCGAGGTGACGCATATCCCGCAGATTCCGTCGATTCAACACTGGCGCCGGAGTGGCGGCGCCACGACGTCGGAGCGGGGTACACGAAGCGACGAGGTGCACTTCAGGGGCATCGCGGACGCGGCGGGTCGACTCCTCGTGCTGATGAGCCACAACACAGACATCGCTGACGGGTGGGAGCGTGAAGGGGAGGACTACGACTTCTTCTACCGGTTCTCGATCAACGCATACGCCGTCGGGATCAACGCGGTCATCCACGCGATGACCCATTGATCGCCTTCCATGGACCAACAACCCTGACGTCGACCCCCCAGCTGGAGACGCTCGAGATCGAGCCCGATGGACCCGCCACCGCGTCCGTGATTTGGATGCACGGGTTGGGGGCTGACGCGCACGACTTCTACGGGATTCCCCCGCAGCTCGGTTTGCCTGAGAACCTACGCGTCCGCTACGTCTTTCCGAATGCGCCGCAAATTCCGGTGACGATCAACAGGGGGCTGATCATGCGCGCGTGGTACGACGTGACCGGGTTCGACCGGCGCGGGGAAGACGAGGCGCGAATCCGGCAGTCGACCGAATCAATCGGACAGCTCGTGGCGCGGGAAATCGAGCGGGGGGTGTCGGCGAATCGTATCGTGCTCGGCGGCTTCTCGCAGGGCGGTGCGATGGCGCTTTTCGCCGGGCTCCGTTATCCGGAAGCACTGGCTGGCATCATGTGCCTGTCCGGATACCTGCTACTGCCAGACACCTTAACGGCCGAGGGCGCGCTGGCGAGCCGAGCTGTGCCGATCTTTCAGGCACATGGCACCAAGGACGCCGTCGTGCCCCAAGCCCTCGGTCTCAGCAGCTGTGAGACCCTCGTGGCGGCCGGATACCCGGTCGACTGGCACGAGTACCAGATGGCGCACCAGGTCTGCCCAGAGGAGGTGCGTGACGTCGGAGACTGGCTGACGGGACTGCTCGCGGCGAACGAGATCGGCAGCGACCCGTAATCTCGAGCGAACCTCGGTCGCTTGCACTGTTCCCAGTGATGGCCGTTGTCGTCGCCCAAATCCCTGAACCACCGACCGCCGGACCTGGCCTCGAGGACCATGGGGAGCGGCGCGCCGTCCGGCGTTACGCTTGCCGGGCCCATCTGTTGCAGTCGTGCCTCGAAGCTTTTGTCGGTCGGCGCTTTGATGCGGATCTCCTCTTAAGCGTCAGGTCCTTCTGCCTAGGCTCGGAAGAGGGGTCGAAGCGCGTCGAGACGGTACTCGATCTCGGCGATCTGATCGCCTGAAAACGTGTAGTCGCCGCGCCGGGACCTGCTGGTCTTGAAGATCCCGCGTCGCTTCAGCACGTACAGCCTGACGCCGGGGATCGACTGGTCGAGGTTGAGCATCAGCAACAGCTTGCCGAACAGGTCGCGCAGTGCCTCAGGCTCGCCGGCGACGTGATGTTCCCAGAGCCGCGCGTAGATGTCGGCGTACATCGCGCCACCGGTCATGACGCCGTCCATCCCGAGCCGCATTTCGTACAGCCACTGGCGCCCGAAGGCGGCGCCGAAGATCGCCTTGATGGTCTGCGGCCGATGCGGCGCGAGAGCGAGCATCCGTCTGTGCACGGGCTCGCGCTCTTCCTTGACGTAGGCGAGGTTCGGGAACTCCTTCGCCATCCCGACTATGAACTCGACACTCGGGACAACATCGGGCGCGCCGCCGCTGGTCTGGAAAAAGATCGGCCGGTCGGTGACATCACACAGTGCGGCGTAATAGGCACGGAAATCGTCGAGTGAGGTCGCCTGGGTCGGCGGGATGGCGATCATGCCGTCCGGTGCGAGCGCCTCCGCGTAGCGTGCGTACTCCAGCATTCCCTCGGTATCGTCACCCTGGACTCCGAGAACGAGCGCCGGCCGTGTATCCTCGGCGGCCTCGGCCAACACGTCGAACCCGCGGAGCCGTTCGGTCTTCGACAGGTAGCGTTGCTCGCTCGAATTTTGCGGCCAGACCAGCCCGTGGACGCCGCACCGGTCGAGAAACCGAACCTGGCTGGCGAGGTCGTCGTAATCCACCTTGTTGGCGGTGGTGTACGGCGTGCTCAGGATGATGAACGCGCCGCGCATCGACGTGGCCGCGCCCGCCGGTCGCGGAAGATGGGGGAGCAACGTGGCTGCCCCGATCATGTTCAACCACTGACGACGGGTGTAGGTATTCATGGGATCTCCATTCGTGGCGGAGTCTATCCCACCCCGAGTCGGAGCTTGTCTGGTCGCGCACATCTGGCGAGCCGAAGCCACACCACTCGGAACGCCGCACGACGTTCCCAAGGCGAGTCGGCTTCTGGAGGGATGCTCGAGACCAGCCCCGGGGTTGCGAGTTGCGTCCAATCAGCGCGCGGAAAATGCGCTAGGCTGTTGTCTTCGAACCGCGCTACGGAGTAGCCCATGTCCACTGTGTCTCGTATCGCAACGCTCGTCGGCGTGGCGCTACTTGTCAGCTGTGCCGGAGAGGAGCCTGGAGTCACTGTGCCATCGCCGCCGCACACAGAGGCGCACGACGTCGTCGACACGCTGCACGGGGTGGCGGTTGCTGACCCGTACCGCTGGCTGGAAGACCAGGAGGCGCCCGCCACGCGTGCGTGGATTGAGGAGCAGAACGCGTACACCGATATGGTGTTGCACCAGCTTCCGGGTCGCGACGAGCTTCGCTCGATCGCCGGTACCGTGCTGGAGCGGGACGCGATCGGGCTCCCGTACGAACGCGGCGGCCGCTATTTCTACCGTAAGCGGCGCGCCGACGAGGACCTCGACGTGATCTACGTGCGTGATGGGGCCGACGGCCATGAACGCGCGCTGATCGATCCGCATCCGATGAGTGCGGACCATACGGTCAGCGTCGAGTTGCTGGAGCTGTCGATGGACGGCTCGCTGGTCGTGTACGCCGTTCGTGACGGCGGGGTCGACGAGGTGTCAATCCGAATTCGTGATGTCGAGACCCACGAGGACCTGGCTGACGTGCTCCCGGCAGCGCGATACGGGAACGTGAGCCTCACGCCGGACAAGCGCGGCTTCTACTACGAACGCTATGGCGACGTGCCGCCGCGCGTTATGTATCACGCTATCGGGTCGACACCGGCCGATGACCGCGTCTTGTTTGGCGAAGGCTACGAGCGCCACCACATCCCGGTCACACTGCTCTCGGACGACGGCCGATGGCTGCTAGTCCACATCATCGAGGGGTCGTCAGGGCCGACGGAGATTCACGTCAAGGACCTCGAGCGGGACACGCCGTTCGTGACGGCGATCGCCGACGGTGTGTCGGAGTCGTGGGCAGAGTTTGCGGGTGACTGGCTCGTGATCACGACCAACCTCGACGCCCCCAACAAGCGGGTCGTTCTGGCCGATCCCGCGAAGCCGACAGCCGAGCACTGGCAGGAGATCATCGCCGAGCGGGACGACGTCGTCGTTCAAGACGCGCGTGGACGCGGTGGTAAGTTGGCGGTCTCCTATCTTCAAGACGTCCAGCCCCGGGTCGCGATCCACGATCTGGACGGCACGCACCTGCGCGACATCGGCTTCGACACGATCGGGTCGGTCGGCGGAGGAGCGGGTCGCTGGAAGAGTATGGAGGCCTTCTTTACCTTCGAATCCTTTCACGTGCCGAGCACCATCTATCGGCATGACATCGAGACCGGCGACCAGTCCGTCTGGGCGAGCCTCGATGCGCCGGTCGACGCGTCGGCGTACGCCGTTGACCAGCTGTGGTACCGGTCGGCGGACGGGACCCGCGTGCCGATGTTCGTCGTTCGAGCCTCGGACGCCCCGCGCGACGGCACCAACCCGACCCTGCTGACCGGCTACGGGGGATTCAACCTCAGCCGCACGCCCGCGTTTTCCCCGATGGTGGTGACCTGGCTCGAAGCCGGCGGCGTGTTCGCGCTGGCCAACATGCGTGGTGGGGGCGAATTTGGAGAGGCGTGGCACCAGGCGGGCATGCTTGAGCAGAAGCAGAACGTGTTCGACGATTTCATCGCGGCGGCGGAGCATCTCGTCGCCGAGGGCTACACGGCTCCCGCGCACCTCGCGATCCGCGGGGGCAGCAACGGCGGGCTCCTCGTCGGCGCCGTCTCGAACCAGCGCCCGGATCTGTTCGGTGCTGTCGTCTGCACCTATCCGTTGCTCGACATGGTGCGCTACCACAAGTTCCTTGTCGCCAGCTTTTGGGTGCCGGAGTACGGATCGAGCGACGACCCGGATCAGTTCGCGTACATCCGAGCCTACTCGCCCTACCACAATGTCATCGATGGCGGGCAGTATCCGGCGACGCTGTATCTCTCCGGTGACGGCGACACGCGCGTCGCGCCACTACATGCGCGGAAGATGACGGCTCTGATGCAGGCCACCAACGGCTCTCACAACCCGATCCTGCTGCGGTATCACACAGACGCCGGTCACTCCGGCGGCCAGCCGGTCAGCCAGCAGATCGACCAGATGGTCGACGAGGTCAGCTTCATGATGTGGCAGGTCGGGACGTGACGCGGCGTATGGCGGCGACGAGACGAGCGCGCCTGATAGTGGCCTTGGTCGCCGTCGGGTGCGGTGGCGCGCCGCAGGAGGCGCCATCGCCGGCGGACCCCGGCGTGGCGCCGGCCGAGATCGCCGACGGGATCAGCACCGAGACGCTGCTGGCCACGACCGAGATGCTTGCCTCCGACGCATTCGAAGGACGCGCGCCTGGCTCGGCCGGCGAAGAGAAGACCCTCGCGTACCTGACGGAACAGTTCTCCGCGCTCGGCCTGGTTCCCGGCAACCCGGACGGCACGTGGGTGCAGCAGGTGCCGCTCGTCGGCATCACGCCGCTGCCCGGCGAGGGACTGGTCGTCTCGACAGCGGGCGAGACGCGCACGCTCGAGCCGGGCGCGGACTATGTCGCGGCGACAAAGCACGTGGTCGACGAAGTTGCGGTGACCGACGCCGAGTTCGTCTTCGTCGGCTACGGCGCGGTCGCGCCAGAATACGATTGGAACGACTTTGGCGAGACAGACGTCTCCGGCAAGATCCTCCTCTTCCTGGTCAACGACCCGCCGCTTGACGACGTGTTCGGTGGTTCGGCGATGACCTACTATGGGCGCTGGACCTACAAGCACGAGATCGCCGCCGAAATGGGGGCGGCCGGATCACTCGTCATCCATGAGGACGGACCAGCCGGATACCCCTGGGAAGTGGTCGGCAGCGCGCCCTACGGTGAGTCGTTCGACCTCGTCGCCTCGGATGACAACCTGAGCCGAGCCACAATAGAAGGCTGGGTCAAGCGAGCGACTGCTGAGACGCTGTTCGGGATGGCCGGCCTCGACTTCGAAGTGGCGAAGCGGCAGGCCGCCGACCGCGCATTTGAGCCGATCGCGCTCGGCGTGACCGGGACGACGCGCATCCGGAACGACCTGCGCCGCATCGACTCGCAGAATTTTCTCGCGAAGATCGAGGGGAGCGCCGCGCCCGATGAGGTCGTCATCTATGTCGCCCACTGGGACCACCTCGGGCGAGACGAGAGCCTCGACGGCGATCAGATCTTCAACGGCGCAGCCGACAACGCCACCGGCACCGCAGGCCTGATCGAGTTGGCGCGTGCGTTCGCAACAGCGCCGGAGCCGCCGCGGCGCTCGGTCGTGTACCTCGCCGTCACGGCCGAAGAGCAGGGACTCCTTGGCTCGAAGCACTACGGCGAGAACCCGTTGTACCCAGCCGCGCAGACGGTCGCCGCCTTGAACATGGACGTCCTTAACCAGTGGGGGCGCACCCGGGATCTCACCGTCGTCGGGATCGGGCAGTCGGCGCTCGACGAGGTCGCGTCCAAGGTCGCGGACCAACTGGGCCGTATCCTGGCGCCGGATCCGGAGCCCGAGAAGGGTTTCTACTATCGGTCCGACCACTTCTCGTTCGCCAAGGTCGGCATTCCAGCGTTCTACGCCGACCCCGGCGTCGACTACCTGGACAAGCCGCCCGGGTACGGCCTCAAGAAGCGCGAGGAATACACCGTCAACGACTACCACAAGGTGTCGGACGAGGTGAAGCCGGACTGGGACCTGTCCGGGGCGCTCGAGGACCTGACCTTCATGTACCAGATGGGCGCTCGGCTGGCCGGTGGCAACGATTGGCCAGAGTGGAGCGAGACCAGCGAGTTTCGCGCGGTGCGGGACGCGCAGCGCCCAGCCGAGTAGCCAATCGCTCGTGCCGGTCTAACCTCCGGCCCCTCCCCGCAGCGCCTGGATGCGGCGCAGCGTCGGCGGGTGGGAGTGATGCAGAAAGACGTCGAACGGGTGCGGCGTCAGATTCGACAGGCTGTCCGCTGACAGCTTCTTGAGGGCGCTGATCAGCGGCTCGCCGTCGCCGGTCGTGCGGGCCGCGAACGCGTCGGCCTCGAACTCGTTCTTCCGGGAGACGACGTTGACGAGCACCGAGAGGACCAGCTCGACTGGGGCGAAGAGCAGGCCGAAGAACACGAGCCCGGCATAGACCGACGGCTCGGTCATGTAGAACGCCTCGAACAGCCCGTCCCGATGCAGGAACAGCGAGAGCACCCAGAGCATCGCGCCCAAATGGGCTTCCGCGAGCATCGTCGCCTTCAACACGTGTTGTCTCTTGTAGTGCCCGACCTCGTGGGCGACGACCGCGACCAGTTCCGCGACGCTGTAGTGCTCCACGAGCGTATCGAACAGGCCGATCCGCTTGTGCCGGCCAAACCCGGTGAAGAAGGCATTAGCCTTGGACGACCGTCGCGAGCCGTCGACAACGAAGACACCCTGGAGCGGAAACCGCACGGACTCGGCGTACCGGAGGATCGCCCTATGCAGCTCGCCGCCGTCGAGCGGCGTGAAGGTGTTGAAGAGCGGCATGATCCAGGTCGGCGCCACGAACTGCACGACGAGCATCGCGGTTGACGCCACGAGCCAACACCAGAGCCAGGCCAGCGGCCCGGCCCACTCGAAGAAGACGAGCACGACGGTAAGTAGCGCACCGCCGAGCACCAGCGCGAGCAGAAGCCCCTTGAGGACATCGGCCACGAACGTCGCGGGCGTCGTCCGGTTGAACCCATACCGCTCCTCGATGATGAACGTCGCGTAGATTCGAAACGGAAGCCCCAAGACCAATGAGGCTATCCCGAGCCCTCCGATGTAGATCAGCCCAGTGACGATCGACCCAAATCCCAGGCCGCGCACGAGCTGATCGAACCACTCGAATCCGCCCGCCTGCCACCACACAAGGAGCGCCGCCAGCTCCAGCGTGCCCCGGAGCAGCCCGAAGCGGGTGCGGACGCGGGTGTAGTCCTGCGACCGCGCGTAGCGGTCGCGATCGAAGACTCCCGCGAACTCGGCCGGCAACGTCGGGCTGAGCCCCCGTAGGCTCAGCGCCGCCGATACCGCCCCGAGCACGTACTCGCCGACGAGGGCCACCAGGACGACCACCGCGTAGGGGTTCATGGCTCCGAATCGTCTCCCTGACGATCTTTTATACTCTGATCCCTCACGCGGGCAATTGGGAGCCACAGATGTCTACAGCTCTGGATACCCACTCGATGACGATTGGCGGCGCGGCAGTGCCGGCCGAAGGGTCGTTCGGCGTCATCAACCCGTCCACCGGCGAGGTGTTCGACCAGGCACCCGAGTGCACGCGGCCCCAGCTCGATGCAGCCATGGCCGCCGCCGCCGAGGCGCACGGCCCGTGGCGCAGCCCTGACGCCGACGGCCGCCGGCGCGAGGTGTTGAATGCTTGCGCGGGCGCCGTGCGGGCGCATATCGGTGAGCTGGCGCCGTTGCTGACCCGCGAGCAAGGGAAGCCGCTGGCCAAGGCCGAGGCGGAGCTCAAAGGCGCCGCCAAATGGTTCGAATACACCGCCACGCTCGAGATTCCGGTTGAGGTGGCGCTGGATAACGATCGCGTCCGCGTCGAGGTCCGCCGCCGGCCGCACGGCGTGGTGGCTGCCATCACGCCGTGGAACTATCCGGTCTCGCTGGCGGTGTGGAAGATCGCGCCAGCATTGCGTGCCGGCAATACAATGGTACTGAAACCGTCACCCTTCACGCCGCTCGCGACCCTGAAACTCGGTGAGATTCTCCGCGCGGTTGTGCCGCCCGGCGTGCTCAACGTCGTGTCTGGCAGCGACGATCTCGGCGTCTGGATGACGACACACCCCGCGGTCCGAAAGATCTCCTTTACCGGGTCGGTGGCGACCGGAAAGCTTGTCGCGGCGGCCGCTGCGTCCGATCTCAAGCGGGTCACGCTCGAGCTCGGCGGTAATGATCCGGCGGTCGTGCTTCCCGACGTGGACCCCGCCGCGGTGGCCAAGAAGCTGTTCTGGGGCGCCTTCGAGAACTGCGGCCAGGTGTGCAGCGCGATCAAGCGAGTCTACGTGCATGCGGATCAGTACGCTGCCTTCCTCGAGCATCTCGGTGCCGCGGCAACCAAGGCGCGGGTCGGTGACGGGTTCGATGACGCGAGCCAGATCGGTCCGCTCAACAACGCCCCGCAGCTCGAGCGGGTGACGGAGCTGGTGGACGACGCGAAGCGCAACGGCGCCCGCATCGTCGCCGGCGGCCAGCGGGTCGGCGACCGCGGGTACTTCTTCGCGCCGACGATCGTCGGTGACGTTGGGGACGGCACGCGGCTCGTCGACGAGGAGCAGTTCGGTCCGGTGCTCCCGATCATTCCGTACACGGACCTGGACGACGCCGTCGCGCGGGCCAACGCGACACATTTCGGCCTGAGCGGGTCCGTCTGGTCGTCGGACGTCCCGCACGCGACCGAGATGGCCCGCGGGCTCGAATGTGGGACTGCCTGGGTCAACCAGCATCTCAATGTGTTGCCACACGCGCCGTTCGGAGGCGCGAAGTGGTCGGGAATTGGCGTCGAGAACGGGCCGTGGGGACTGCTGGGTTTCACCGAGCTGCAGACGGTCAACGTCGCGAAGTGAGGGTCGGAGGCCGCGGCGCAAGACCGGAGGGCCGAGTGGACCGAGTGCCGTTTGTCGCGACGGCGCTGGCGGCCGCCTATGAGGGACTCGGCACGCTCCCGGTCCAGGTCCTCCTGCACGACGTCCGCAGCCTCTACAACGTCGGCGCGTTCTTCCGGACGGTTGACGCGGTCGGGGCCGACCGACTCCTGCTCGGCGGCATCACTGGACAGCCGCCGCATCGGGAGATCGCGAAGACGGCGCTCGGCTCCGAGGAGCACGTGCTGTGGCAGCGGTGCGACGACACCCTCGCGGCCGTCGAGACGGCGCGGGCCGCCGGCCGCGAGATTGCTGCGGTCGAAACGAGCCTGCATTCGGTTGACGTGTTCGACTGGCAGCCGCGATTCCCGGTCTGCGTGATCTTCGGTCACGAGGTCGACGGGCTCGAGGGCCCGATCCTCGACCGCTGCGACACCCACGTGCGGGTGCCGATGCGTGGGATCAAGCACTCGCTAAACGTCGCGACGGCCGGCGGCGTTGTCTTGTATGAACTGCTGAGGAAATTCCGGGAGGCCCACACCGGACCACCAGCACGGGGTACCAGTTAGGCCGTTATGCGACACGAAACGAGAATGGTCGTACTCGGGGTGGACCGTCGGCAAACGGCCACGGCGCGCGGGGTTCGAGGCGAAGCCTCGTCTTGGTAGGATCACCCGATGGCCAACTTTCACTACCAGCCACTTTTCGAGCTCGGCCCGGACGACACGCGGTATCGGAAGCTTACGTCGGACGGGGTGTCTACTGCGACGGTGGATGGCCGGGCGATGCTCAAGATTGCGCCCGAAGTACTCCGGGAGTTGGCGCGGGTGGCGTTTGACGACATCGCACACCTCCTCCGGCCCGGCCACCTCGCCCAGCTCCGCGGGATTCTCGACGACCCGGACGCCTCGCAGAACGATAAGTTCGTGGCGCTGGAGCTGCTGCGCAACGCCAACATCGCTTCGGGTCGCGTTCTTCCCGGCTGCCAGGACACCGGCACGGCCATCGTGATGGGCCACAAGGGCGAGGCCGTGCTGACCTTCGGTGATGACGCCGTGCCGCTGTCACAGGGGATCTTCGACGCCTACGACCAGCGCAACCTCCGGTACTCCCAGATGGCGCCGCTTGACATGTACACGGAGCGAAATACTGGATCCAACCTACCGGCGCAGATCGAGATTTACGCCGAGCCCGGCGACGAGTACGAGCTGCTGTTCATCGCCAAGGGCGGCGGGTCGGCCAACAAGAGCTTCCTGTATCAGGAAACGAAAGCGCTGCTGAACCCGACCTCGCTGGCGACCTTTATCGAGGCGCAGCTCAAGACGATTGGCACATCGGCCTGCCCGCCGTATCACCTCGCGCTCGTCATCGGCGGCACCTCGGCTGAGTTCACGCTGAAGACGATGAAGCTGGCGAGCACGAAGTATCTTGACCGGCTGCCGACGAGCGGCAACGAGCATGGACGGGCGTTTCGCGACCTCGACATGGAACGGCAGGTGTTCGAGATCGCGCAGCAGATCGGCATCGGCGCGCAGTTCGGGGGCAAGTACTTCGCGCACGACGTCAGGGTCATCCGGTTGCCGCGGCACGGGGCGTCGTGCCCGGTTGGGCTCGGCGTCTCATGCTCGGCCGACCGCCAGGCACTGGCGAAGATCACGCGCGACGGCGTGTTTCTCGAGCAGCTCGAGGAGAACCCGGCACAGTACCTCCCGGATGTCACCGACGACGAGCTGCCGAGTGATGTGGTGCGGGTCGATCTCTGCCGGCCGATGCCGAAGATCCTCGCCGAACTGGCCCAGTATCCGATCGCGACGCGACTGTCACTAACCGGGCCGATGGTCGTGGCGCGCGACATTGCGCACGCCAAGCTCAAGGAGCGGCTCGATGCGGGTGAGGGTCTGCCCCAGTACCTCAAGGACCACATGGTCTATTACGCCGGTCCCGCCAAGAAGCCGGAAGGGCGGCCATCCGGTTCGTTCGGGCCGACGACTGCCGGTCGGATGGACTCCTATGTCGATCTGTTTCAGTCCCACGGCGCCAGCATGGTCATGCTCGCGAAGGGAAATCGCTCCCGCGCGGTGGCGGAGGCGTGCGGGCGCCACGGGGGCTTCTATCTCGGCTCGATCGGCGGTCCGGCGGCGCGCCTGGCCGACCACAGTATCCGCAAGGTCGACGTGTTGGAGTATCCGGAGCTGGGAATGGAGGCGGTCTGGAAGATCGAGGTTGAGGATTTTCCGGCTTTCATCGTGATCGACCACCAGGGGAACGACTTTTATGCGCGGCTAATGGAGGCCAAGCCGGCGACGTTGATCCGATGAGCGCGTTCGATCCATGCTGATGGGTCGGCTACGCCGACTAACACTTAAGGGGGAGTCATGCGAAAACTACTGTTCGCGGTGGCCGTGGCGGCGTTGGTGGTTCCACTCGTCGGCGACGCTCAGACCGGCGGCAACGAGGCTGCCGGCTGGGAGACCAGGCTCGATAACGGCACGGACGTCGATAGCGTGCTTCATTTCAGAACGATGGGAGGCGGCGTGCACGCAACGACGGCCGGGCGCGGCGGCGCCATCTTCTGGCAGCCAAACAGCATGGCGAAGGGGGACTTCACCATCAGCGCGAACTTCATTCAAACCGAGCCGTCGGGTCATCCGAACGCCTACGGGATCTTCTGGGGCGGTTCCGACCTGGATGGCCCCAACCAGCAGTACTCGTACTTCGTGATCCGTCAAGGCGGCATGTGCTCGATCATAAAGCGGATGGGCAGCGAGACGACGAGAGTCGTCGACTGGACCGCCGTGCCTGCGATCAACGACCTTGATGGCGACGGACGGTCGACGAACAAGCTGGCGGTCGAAGTCGGGAGCTCGCAGGTGCGCTTCCTGGTGAACGACACCGAGGTGGCGAGCCTCCCGAAGACCGACCTCGATACCGACGGGATCACCGGGCTGAGGGTCACCCACTTACTAGATGTGCACATCGGCGACCTCATGCTCGGGATGTAGCGTTAACTGGCCGGGGCTTCGCCCCGAACCCGCATGGGCGCTTGGCGGGGACCCCCAGGGCCCCGCTCAGCGTCCGTGGGGCGCGCGGTGCGCGCCTTGTTCACCTATCGGAGGGAGTGCATGCGCGTGATGAAGATCTGTGGCGCCGTGGCGGCCATCTCGTTGCTGGCCAGTGTGGTCGAGGCGCAGAACCGGCCACTCAGCACCCGCGGCCACACCGCGACACAGCTGGGCGGTAGTTTCAACGCCGATGGGCAGTACGAGGGCGGGACTTGGATCGACATCCACTATGGTCGTCCGATTCTTCGCGGTCGCCAGGGCATCTTCGCGTCAGGTGACGAGTACGGCAACGGGCTCCTCGCGGGCGCTCCGATCTGGCGCGTCGGCGCCGACCAGACGACGACGTTCACGACCGAAGCCGACCTGATGGTCGGAGGGCAGCGGCTCGCTGCGGGCGAATACACCATGTTCGCCGACCTGTCTAGTCCGACGACGTGGGAGCTGATCTTCGCCACCTGGGGCGTCAAGCAGGATTTCCGCGAAGACAACCCCAACGCGCTCTGGGGCGCCTACGGGTACACAGTCGACAAGGACGTGATGCGGACGTCGATGTCGGTTGGGACGACCGAGTTCTCGGCGGACCAGCTCATCATCGGGTTCAACAATGTGACTGCGCAAGGCGGCACGATGTACTTCCTGTGGGACAACCAACTCGCATCGGTGCCGGTCGAGCTGGCGTATTAGGAACGCAAGGGGAGGCTGGGGACCCACGTTCCGCCCCCACACTCCAGCCGCTCTCGCGTACGGCTCCCCGATCTCGAGCTCAAACCCCAGGTCGTTCACACCTGCCGCAATAATCCGCCGCCAGGCCCCTCGTGACGACACAGTCCCCGGCCGTCCCGTTCTCGCATCGCCAGATCCTCATTATCTTCACCGGGCTGATGACCGGCCTCTTCCTGGCCGCACTCGACCAGACGATCGTGGCGACGGCGCTCCCGACGATCGTAGGGGAGCTCGGCGGCCTCGACTACTACTCCTGGGTCGTGACCGCGTATCTGCTGAGCTCGACGGTGTGTACGCCCCTCTACGGGAAGCTAAGCGATATCTACGGCCGGCGACTGACATTTCAGACTGCCATTCTGATCTTCCTGCTGGGGTCGCTGCTTGCGGGCGTCGCGCAGGGGATGCTTCAGCTCATCCTCTTCCGCGGCGTGCAGGGCGTCGGCGCTGGCGGCTTAATGGCATTGACCTTTGCCGTCATCGGCGACATCGTCTCGCCACGACAGCGGGGACGCTACATCGGGTACCTCGCCGGCGTCTGGGCCTTCGCCAGCGTCATCGGGCCGCTGATTGGCGGCTTCATTGTCGACACGACGACTTGGCGGTGGGTCTTCCTGATCAACATCCCGGTTGGCGCCATCGCGCTCGCGGTCACCTCCAGCGTCCTGCGCCTGCCCGTGCCGAACCAGCGACACCGCATCGATGTCGAGGGAGCCGTCCTCTTGATCGGCGGCGTCAGCTGCGTCTTGCTCGCGCTGGTGTGGGGCGGCGCAGAGTATCCGTGGGCGTCGCCGGTCATCGTTGGCCTGGCCGGGACGGGTATGGCGCTGACCGTCGGCTTCCTCGTCTGGGAGGGGCGTGCCACGGAGCCGTTGCTGCCACTACGCCTGTTCAAGAATCCGATCTTCTCGATCAGCTCGGCGCTCGGCTTTCTGATCGGGCTCGCGTTGTTCGGCGGCATCGTCTTCCTGCCGCTGTTCCTCCAGATCGTGACCGGCGTCTCCGCGACCAGCTCGGGGCTGTTGATCTTGCCACTCACCGCCGGCGTTGTGGTGGGGTCCGTCGGCTCGGGGCGCCTGACCACCGCTACCGGGCGCTACAAGGTGTTTCCGGTGGTCGGCTCGGCACTTGCGGTCGCCGGAATGTACATGCTGAGCCTGATGACGGCTCAGACGCCGCAATGGGCCAGTTCCATTTACATGGTGCTGCTCGGATTGGGCGTCGGGATGGTGATGCAGGTCTCGCTGCTTGCGATTCAGAACGCGGCGGAATACCGCGATCTCGGCGTGGCGACGTCGTCGGCGCAGTTCTTCCGCTCGCTGGGAGGGTCATTCGGCGTCGCGATCTTCGGCGCGATCATGAACGCGCGATTGCTGGAGGAACTACCTGCACGTATCCCCGCCGACGCGCTATCTGCCGTGAGCGGTGAGGTGACACAGCTTCTCAACAGCCCAGCGGCGATTCGGTCGCTCCCCCCGGCGGTTGCCAGCGGCATCGAAGCGTCGCTCGAGCTGGCCATTCAGGCGGTGTTCTTTTGGGCCGTGCCAGTCATGGTGGTCGCGTTCGTGCTGTCGTGGTATCTGCAGGAGATCCCGTTGCGCGACACCGTCGGCCCAGCGGTACTCGTCGACGGCGTCGAGGAATCAGGTCACTAAGATGAGATATCTCTCCTGCGCGGTCGTTGTCGTCGGCATGGCCGCGGCCGGTCTCGTCGCACCGGCGCAGCAGCCACGCGAGCTGCTCATTCGTGGTGGTGAGGTCGTCACCGTCGATGGTCGCCGCGCGGCCGACGTGCGCGTGCTCGGATCGATCATCACGGCGATCGGCCCTGGACTCGAGGCACGCGACGCGAACGCGGTCGAGATCGACGCGAGCGGCCTCCTGATCCTGCCCGGCGGCATCGATCCGCATGTGCACCTCGGCGGCATCGGGGTCGACGATTATACGCGCGGGTCGGCCGCGGCGCTCGCGGGGGGGATCACGACCATCTCCAACTTCGGTGGCGTGCGCGATGGCGAGGTCCCGGTCGGAGCGCTCGACCGGGCGGTGGCGGCCATCAGCGCCGAGACGATTGCCGATGTCATCTACCACCCGATCGTCTCGGACCCGACGACGGCGACGGCTGAGACGCTCGGCGCGCTGGTCGAGGCAGGGCAGCCGACCATCAAGGTGTTCATGGTGCGGCCGTCGTTCGATCAGCGCGCCGCGGGCTTCCTCGAGACGATGCGGGCCGCCGGTGAGACCGGCGTGATGGTGATGATGCACTGCGAGGACGCGGGCATCGTCGCGGCCACCGCGGATCGATTTGTCTCCGAGGGACGGGGCTCGCTGGCGCACTTCGCGGACGCCAGACCGGTCGCCGCCGAGGTGGCGGCCGTGCACCGCGCCGTGGCGATGGCCGAGGCATCCGGGGTGCCCCTCTACATCGTGCATCTTTCATCGGAGCAGGCGCTCCGCGTGACGGAGGCGGCGCGGCGTCGCGGCCTGCCGGTCTACGTCGAGACCCGACCGATCTACCTCCACCTGACGCGGGAGCGATTCGACGGCCCGACCCCCGGCCTCTACATCGGACAGCCGCCGCTGCGGCGGCAACGCGACCAGGATGCCCTCTGGCAGGGGATTACCCGTGGGACGATCCATGTCGTCGCCTCGGATCACGTCGCCTACACGCGCGAGCAGAAACTCGACCCCGCGCAGACGGTGGCGACGCATCGGGCCGGGATGAGCAACCTGCAGGTAATGCTGCCGATGATCTACGCGGACGGCGTGCGTGCCGGGCGCATCACACTGGAGCGCTTCGTCGCGGTCACCTCGACCAACGCCGCAAAGCTGTTCGGTCTCTACCCACGAAAGGGCACGATCGCCGTTGGGTCGGACGCCGACCTCGTGCTGTGGGATCCGGAGGAGTCGCGGGAGATCCGCAACGAGGACATGCTGTCCGGCAGCGGGTATTCGGTGCACGCGGGGCGCGAGGTGACCGGCTGGCCGACGCTGACGATCCGCCGCGGCGAGATCGTCTACCGCGACGGGGAGGTCCTTGGCGCTCCCGGCAGCGGTGAGCTGCTGGCGCGCGCGCGCTGGCAGCTGCCCGAGCTGTAGCAGTTGGGGGCGGGGCGCCGCCGGGAGCGTCGGCACTGAAGGCCCGTGTTCGGTTGTGCGTGCCCCCGGCGGTCCGAAGGCGTCAGGTTTCGCTTCGACGCCGACGTCGTCGGCTCGTGGAGACGACGCGCCACCCCAAGCGGAGGCAATCTCGCAACGCGTGGGGATGAACGCGCGACAGCCGCGCCAGCACGACCGGATGGTTGAGGTAGTGGTCGGTCACGTAATAGTCTCCGAGTCTTCGGCCAGTAGCGCGTCGCGTCGGTCAAAATCGATGCGAAGCGAAAGCGAGCTGGGCTCGGCCGAACGGCGTGCCGTGAGGCAGCCAGGCATCTTCCCCCGGCTTGAAAGCTGGCGTTCCCCACGTCTGGCGTCTCGGCGTCTATCGCTCGCACCGTGTCGAAGTCGATCGTTTTCCGCACCATGTGGGGCTAACTGCACCGCGAGTCGCGGTCGCTACCGCCTCTGCATATCGCCGCCCGCCGAGCGTTGACAGGGATCCGGCGATTGCCACACACTAAGGCGTTGTGGTGTGTTCGCGTGCGGCGGGGACTCGCGTGCCAATCCAGATGCAGAGACCGCTGTTTGTCCTGCTGCTCGTAGGGTTGAGTGCTGGTTTTTCGGCCTCCGTCCGCTTGCACGCGGCGCCGGGGGCAGGCCAGGAGACGAGGACCGAGACGGTCGCCGCCGCACCCCAGCGTGCCTTGCTCGATCAGTACTGCGTCACCTGCCACAACGAGCGGCTGCAGACGGCCGGTTTGACCCTCGACGCGCTCGACGTGAATCACGTGGCAGCCGACGCCGAGGTCTGGGAGAAGGTGGTCCGCAAGCTGCGCGCCGGCGCGATGCCTCCGGCGCCGCGACCGCGTCCCGACGAGGCGACATACGACGGCTTCGCGACCTGGCTGGAGACCGAGCTGGATCGCGCCGGCGCAGTGGATCCCAACCCGGGCCGGACCGAGGCGTTCCACCGGTTGAACCGCGCCGAATACCACAACGTCATTCGCGATCTGCTGGCACTCGACGTCGATGTCGCCGAGTTGCTCCCGGCCGACGACGGTAGCTACGGCTTCGACAACATCGCGGGCGTGCTCGGCATCTCGCCAACGCTGCTCGAGCGGTATCTGTCGGCGGCGAAGAAGGTCAGCCGCCTGGCGGTCGGCAACCCCGAGTTGCCGCCGACCGCGATGACCTATCACCTCGCGGCCGACTACACCCAGGATGACCGCATCGAGGGGTTGCCGTTCGGCAGTCGTGGCGGGCTCGCGATTCCGTACAACTTTCCGTTGGACGCCGAGTACGTGATCCGTCTGCGTCTCGGCCGGGACACGCTGGACGCGCTGGCCGCATTCGAGGTCCCGCACGAGCTCGACGTCAGTCTCGACGGCGACCACCTCGAGACCTTCACGGTCGGCGAACCGCCGCCGGCCAACGTCGGTCGACGCAGCCCGGAGTATCGCGAGTGGCGCGAGCGCCAGCTGCGCGCCGACGACGACTGGGTTCTGCGCATCCCGGTGCGCGCCGGTCCGCGCACGCTCCGTGCCGCGTTCCGGAAGAAAACCTCGGCGTATCCTGAGACGCTCCGGCAGCCGTATCTGCGGCCGTACACGAACACCACCGGTGGCGACACGCGTTACCAGCCGTATCTCAAGAGCGTCGTCGTGACCGGGCCATACGAGGCCAGCGGCGCACCCCCGGTCGACGAGACGCCGAGTCGCGCGCGCATCTTCACCTGCCAGCCGCAGAGCGCCGACCGTGCGGAAGAGCTGTCGTGCGTGCGTGACATCCTCTCGACGCTGGCGCGTCGCGCGTATCGGCGCCCGGTCACCGCGCGCGACCTCGACGTCCTGCTCGGCTTCTACGACAACGGTCGGAACGCGGGCGGCTTCGAGGCGGGGATCGAGCTGGCGCTCCGGCGGCTCCTGGCTAGCCCGGAGTTTCTCTTCCGGGTCGTCCGCGACCCGGCCGGCCTGGCGCCCGGCACGAACTACCGGTTGAGCGACTTGGAGCTGGCGTCGCGTCTGTCCTTCTTCCTGTGGTCCAGCATTCCCGATGACGAGCTACTCGAGCTCGCGGTGGCGCGCCGTCTTCGTACTCCGGATGTGCTCGAGGTGCAGGTCCGTCGCATGCTGGCCGACGAACGGGCCGCGGCGCTGGTCGAGAACTTCGCCGGCCAGTGGCTGTATCTGCGTAACGTGCCCGCGCTCGCGCCGGACGAGAACCTGTTTCCCGATTTCGGCGAAGCGTTGCGCCGCGCGATGCAACGCGAGACCGAGCTGTTCGTCACGAGCATTATGCGCGAGGATCGCAGCGTTCTTGAGCTGCTGACCGCCGACTACACCTTCGTCAACGAGCGGTTGGCCCGGCACTACGGAATGCCGAATGTATACGGCAGCCACTTCCGTCGCGTCACGCTCGATGACGACGCACGGCGAGGATTGCTCGGGCACGGGAGCATTCTGTCGGCGACCGCATATCCGACGCGGACGTCGCCGGTGTTGCGCGGGAAGTGGGTGCTCGAGAACCTGCTAGGGACACCGCCGCCGTTGCCGCCACCCGACGTCCCGGCGTTGGAGGAGACGAGCGACGGCCGCGCGCTCTCGATGCGTGAGGCAATGGAGCAGCATCGTGCCAACCCGGTCTGCGCGAGCTGCCACAAGCTGATGGATCCGCCCGGCTTCGCGCTGGAGCAGTTCGATGCGGTGGGCAAGTACCGGACCCGCAGCGAGGCTAATACGGCGATCGACGCCTCGGGCGTGCTGCCCGACGGCACCGCGTTCGAAGGCGCCGCCGGTCTTCGCGCCGCGCTCATGCAGCGGCCGCACCTCTTCGTGACGACCCTTACCGAGAAGCTGATGACCTATGGGCTCGGTCGGGGCGTGGAGCACTACGACGCGCCGGCGATCCGCGCCATCGCGCGCGAGGCCGGTCAAACCGGCCACCGATTCTCGTCACTCGTCCTGGGCATCGTCCGGAGCGCGCCCTTCCAGATGCGGAGATCCCCATCATGATGATCAAGAAACTCTCGCTGCCGCGACGCACCTTCCTCCGCGGCATGGGCGCGACGGTAGCGTTGCCGCTGCTCGACGCGATGGTGCCCGCGCTGTCAGCGCTGGCGGCGACGGCGGCCAGACCGGTGAAACGGCTTGGTTTCATCTACCTGCCGAATGGAGCAGTGATGCAGTCGTGGACGCCCAAGCGCGAAGGCCCCCTTGAGCTGTCGCCGACGCTGAGCCCGCTCGCGCCATATAGAGATCAGACGGTGGTGCTGACGCGGCTTGCGCACGGGCAGGCCGAACCGCTCGGCGACGGGAACGGCGAGCACTCGCGCGCGACCGCGGTCTGGCTGAACGGCGTGCACCCGAAGCACACGGAGGGAGGGGACGTACGTGCCGGCGTCACGGCGGACCAGCTCGCGGCCGCGGAACTCGGTAAGGACACGCCGCTCCCGTCGCTCGAGCTGGCAATCGACCTCGACTTCCTCGTCGGCAACTGCGAGAACGGCTACAGCTGCGTCTACATGAACACCGTCTCGTGGCGGACACCGACGACACCGCTCCCGAACGAGAACAACCCGCGGGTCGTGTTCGAGCGGCTCTTTGGCGACGGCGGCACGCGCGAGCAACGGCTCGCCGAGATGCGCAAGGACCGCAGCATTCTCGACTCGGTCACCGACGACCTCGCGCACCTCGAACGCGAGCTCGGCGCGTCGGACCGCCGGCGTGTCGATCAGTATCTCGATGCGGTGCGGGCCATCGAGCGACGCATCCAGCTGTCCGAGGCGCAGGGCGCCGACTCGGCGCTGCCGGAAAACCTGGCGCGGCCAGCCGGGATTCCCGACTCGTACGAGGAGCACGTCACGCTGATGTACGACCTGCTCGCGCTGGCGTTTCAGGCGGACCTCACGCGGGTCTTCACGTTCATGGTCGGCCGCGAGCTGGGCGGCAGACCCTATCCGCAGATTGGTGTGCCCGACCCGCACCACGGGCTGTCACATCACCGCAACGACCCGGAGAAGCTCGCGAAGCTGACGAAGATCAACACGCACCACGTCGAGCTGTTCACTCACTTCCTCGAGCGACTCCAGACGACTCCCGACGGCGACGGGACACTGCTCGACCGCTCGCTCGTGCTTTACGCGGGAGGGCTCGGTGACAGCAACGACCACCTGCATTACGACCTGCCGGTGGCGGTAGTCGGCGGCAAGGGGACCGGCTGGCGCGGTGGGCGGCATCTGCGGTACCCGAAGGACACGCCGATGACAAATCTGCTCATCAGCATGCTCGACAAGGCGGGGTTGCCAGCGGACCAGTTCGGTGACAGCACCGGTCGACTCACGGCGCTGACAGACCTATAGGAGACCGGTCTGACGTCTCGTGTCTCACGTTATGCACAGGGCAATTGCGTTCGCGGGCAGGCCCGAGACGTAGGACCGAAGACCGAAGACACACACACGTGATGAGAACAGCCTTCACGGCGATTGTCGCGGTCCTGACCGTCGCGAGCCTCGGCGCTGCGGAGCGAGACACCGCGCTGATTGACGCGGTGAGGAACGGCGACGCCACACGGATTGACGCGCTGGTTGCGGATGGCGTGGACGTCAACAATGGCGACGCCGACGGGACGACGGCGCTCCACTGGGCCGCGCACCGCGGCGATCTTGAGACGACAGCCGTGTTGCTTCGCGCGGGCGCGTCGGTCGATGCGGCCAATCGACTCGGGGTCACGCCACTCGCGCTCGCGTGCGAGAGTGGCAGTGTGGCCGTCCTCGGGGCGTTGCTCGAAGCCGGGGCGGACACCAAAACAACGGGGCCGGACGGTGAGACCACGCTGATGACCGCGGCGCGTACCGGTGTGGTTGATGCCGTGCGTCTGCTGCTGGACCACGGTGCCGACGCGAACGCGCGCGAGGGCTGGCGCGGCCAAACCGCCCTGATGTGGGCGTCGGCAGAGAACAACATCGGCGCGGTCGAGGCACTGCTCCAGCACGGCGCCGACGTCCACGCGCGGTCCCGCGGCGGGTTCTCGCCGTTGATGTTCGCCGTGCGCGCGGGCTACCTCGACCTGTTGCGCGTGCTCCTCGATGCCGGCGCCAGCCCCGAGGAAACGCTCCTGGATGGCACCAGTGCGCTCGTGCTCGCCGCCAAGAACGGCCACTACGAGCTCGGTGGGGTGCTCCTCGATGCGGGCGCCGACCCGAACGCCGATGACCAGGGATGGACGGCGCTCCATGAAGTGAAGTGGACTCGCCGCCCGAACCTTGGCTTCAATAACCCGCCGCCGCGTGTGACAGGTACGATGAGCGACTTGGACTTCATCCGGACGCTCGCTTGGCACGGCGCCGATCTCGACGCGCAGCAGACGAAGGAGCCGAACAACCGCTACCGCAACGTCTTGAATCGGATTGGGTCGACGCCCTTCTTGCTGGCCGCCAAGGCGGCCGATGTCGAGATGATGCGGTTGCTGGTCGAGCTGGGCGCGGACCCGGTCCGGCCGAACGAGGATGGAACCACGCCGCTGATGGTCGCGGCGGGCGTCGGCATCTGGGCCGTGGGGGAGAGCCCCGGCACGAACGAGGAAGCGCTCGAGGCCACGCGATATGCGCTGGAGCGCGGTGGCGACGTGACGAACGTCGATGACAACGGCGACACGGCGCTACACGGCGCCGTCGTCCGCGACTCGGAGCTACTCGTCCGCTTTCTCCTCGACCACGGCGCCGACATCGACGCCGTGAATGAAAAGGGCTGGACGCCGCTCCGTATCGCGAAAGGCGTCTTCTACTCGAACACCGGAAAGCGCTGGCCCGAGATGGAGACACTGTTGCTTGAGCTCGGCGCCGATCCATCGCTGGTGACCGGTCCCGACAACACCATCTCGGACTGGTCGGACGACGACGTCGACCGCTGACCCGCCGCCAACCTGGGCCGCGCCCCTCTCGGACATCCTGCACCTTGACTCCACAGCCGACAACAGGTCGTGGCGGAGGTGTCTCAGACGTCCGGATGCCTGGTGTGCCAGTCAGTGGCCTGCTCGTAGGCGTGGGCGACGCGGCAAAGCGTTGGCTCACTGAGGTCACGCCCGACGAGCTGGAGGCTGTGGGGCGCACCCGTTGCCGAGAAGCCGCACGGCACCGAGATGGTCGGCGTACCAGCGAAGTCCGCGGGTGCCGTGAACAGCTGAATGCTACCGAGCGGCGGATCGAATCGCCCGGCAATCGACGCCAGCGCCTGACCGAAGGCCTCGATCGTGTCGTAGCCCATGCCATCGATCAATGGGATCGCCGTGACGTTAGACGGGCAGACCAGCGCGTCGACGGTCGTTAGCATCGCCTCGAACCGCTCGGTGAACGCGGCACGGCGTTCGCTCGCCTCCGCGTAGGCTTCGTCGGTGACCGCGGAGCCGTTCTCCAGGAACTGGCCGAAGTATGGTCCGTACTCGTCCGCGCGACTAGGGTAGGTCGCGGCATGCGCTCGAGCGGCCTCATAGGAGCAGATGGTGCCCCAGTCGGCGAACGGCGCCTCCGGCATCTCGACGTCGACGACTTTGGCTCCGAGGCCAGCCAGCACCTGCAGTGCTTCGTCGACAGCGGTGGCCACCGTGGGGTCGACACCTTCCGAGGCGTACCGTCGGTCGAAGCCAAGCCGTGTCCCGGCCACATTGCCATCGAGCGTCGCCAGCATGGGAGGAACCGGAGCGCTGAGCGACGTCGGGTCGTTCGTATCGACGCCCGCGATCGCTTCGAGCATGATCGCCGCATCGGCGACGCTCCGCGTCATTGGCCCGATGTGGTCGAGCGAGCCAGCGAGCTCGAGCACCCCGTAGCGGCTCACGCGCCCCCAGGTCGGTTTCAGGCCGACGAGGCCGCACTGGGCTGACGGAAACCGGATCGATCCGCCGGTGTCCGAGCCCAGCGAGCCGAAGCAGAGGCCGGCCGCCGTCGCCACGCCGGAGCCACTCGACGAGACGCCGGTCCACAGACCCGCGTCCCAGGGATTGACCGGGATGTCGAAGTCCGGGTGGTAGCCGGCCATCGCGCCTTCTGTCAGATTGAGCTTGCCGAGGAGGACGGCGCCGGCATCGGTGAGCCTCGTGACCACTGTCGCGTCGTAATCGGGAACAAAGTCGGACAGGACGGCGAGCGCGCCCATGGTGCGCACGCCTCGCGTGTAGCAGAGGTCCTTGACGGCGATCGGGACACCGTGCAGCGGGCCGCGGTAGCGCCCGCCCTGGATCTCCGACTCGGCGACACGCGCCGCAGCCAGCGCGTCGTCGGCCATGACGGTCGCGTAGCTCTTGAGCCGTCCGTCGACCGCGGCGATCCGATCGAGCATCGTCTCGGTCAGCGTGACCGGCGAGAGCTCGCGCGCTTCGATCAGGCGTGCGACGTCGCGCAAGCTCATGTAGTGGAACGACTCGCCCTGCATCGGTGCGACATCTGACGGCGTGCCTGTGGCGGGCTCGTCGATGCCGCAAGACGCGACGAATGGCGTGGCCGCGCCGGCCCCGATGAGGCCGAGCACCGCCCGGCGTGTCAACTTCATGCGACCGTCCCTCCCATGCCCTAGGCCACCATTCTATTGGGCGCTGGTGCCCCGGACCACGATTACTTACGAATGACTGTTAGAGTCCGGTAGCGGGAGATCTCATGACCACGAACGATTCGGCTACCACCTGGAGCCGGCGACGCGTGTTGGCCTCTCTGCTAGGAGTCGGGGCCGTCGCCCCCTTTGTGCGCGGCGAGCGGGGCAGTGCGGATGGTTCCGTGCTGCTGCGCTATACGGCGCACGTCCCCAACTCCCACGGCCTCTACGGCAAGGTGTTTCTGCCGTGGGTGGACATCGTCACGGAACGGACGGGCGGACGAATCCGCTGGGAGCACTTCGTCGACGGTCTGTTGCACGGGGCACTCGACGGGTTCAAGGCCGTGGCCGCGGACGTCACCGATTACACACACGCGTACGCCACATACCAGCCAGGGAGCTTTCAGTTGACCCACGGGCTCCAGCTGCCGTTCCTCTTTCCGAACCCGGCTGTCGCCGCGCTCGTGTCCGAGGAGCTGTATCCCGAGTACCTCAAGCGCGAATACGAGCGGATGGGCGTCTATCTCGCCCACTGCGATTCGACGACGGCCTA
>CAZYFH010000012.1:0-87331 GCA_964646815.1 uncultured Vicinamibacteraceae bacterium
AAGGCGACCGTTCAATCCGACGGCCGGAGCTGGACGATGACGAACGGCCGGACTGACGTTAGCCGGAACTACCAGTCGAAGTAACGATAAACGATGCACCTGGACCAGCCATTCATCGCGGCGGCGGCTCAGATCAGCCCGGTGTTCATGAAGAAGAAGGAGAGCATCGAGAAGTACGCCGAATACCTCTACGACGCGGGGCGGCAGGGCGTCGATCTGGTGGTGACCCCCGAGACGGGTATTCCGACGTACCCGTATTGGCGCAACAACTTCGGCTACACGAATCCGGAGGGCGCACAACTCTGGAAGGACACGGTCGTCTCGTTTTACGACCAGTCGGTTCGCATTCCGGGTCCCGAGACCGAGGTGTTGTCGAAGGTGTGCGCGAGCGCCGGCGTGGTCGCTGTGATTGGGCTGAACGAGCAGGACGACCGGGAGGGCTCGGCGACGCTCTACAACACCATGCTGTTCATCGATCGCGACGGGACGCTGCTCGGCCGGCACCGAAAGCTGATGCCGACGCATCAGGAACGGTTCTTCTGGGGCCGTGGCGACGCGTCGGATCTCCAGGTCTTCGACACCCGCCTCGGCAAGCTCGGCGGGCTCATCTGCTTCGAGAACCACATGACCCTTTTCAAAGCGGCGATGGCCGTGAAGGGCGAGGAGATCCACGCGGCGTGCTGGCCGGGATGGTGGAGCTACGGTGGGAAGGGGAACACCGTGCGGGAGATGACGGGAGAGGTGCGTCCGCTCTACCTGTCGGATCAGGATGCGGCAATTCGCGAGTACGCGTTCGAGACGCAGACCTTCGTCGTGAGCGCGTCGATGTTCCTTCCCGCGGACGCGGTGCCCGATGAGTTTCCGTACAAGAAGACCGCGTCGTGGAAGTGGGCGATGGGTGGTAGCGCGATTGCCAATCCGTTCGGCGCGTATGTCACGGAGCCGGTGTTCCATCGGGAGGCGCTCGTCATCGCCGAGCTCGACCCAAAGGATCGGATCGTCGCCAAGAACGTCTTCGATTGCATGGGCCACTACAATCGCTGGGACGTCGTGTCGCTACGGGTACGCGACAACGACTGCGGACCGACAGGACCGGCGTCGCCGCTGCAACGCGTCAAGCTCGAGCATGTGGAGGCGGTGGCGGCCAAACATCAGCTCGCGCCGGGAAAAGTGGAAACGATTCTGCGCGATCTGGAAGCGCTTGCGGTCGAGGTCGACGGCTAGTGTCGGAGTACCCGTAGACTGACGCTCTCCGAGGAACTTCTATGAGACGACTGGTCATCAGCCGACAGAGCAGCCGGACGCACGTCCTCATATGCGTTCTGGCCATTGCCACACCTCTGGGCGTTACCGCGCAGTCGGGTGAATGGCCTGCGTATGCGGGCGACGCGGCCAGCACGAAATACTCGTCGCTCGACCAGATCAACGCGGACAACGTGGGCGGGCTGCGCGTCGTCTGGCGGCAGTCGACGATCCCCGACGCTGTCCGCCAGGGCAACCCATTGGCGGCGCCCATCGCCTCGCAGAACACCCCGCTGATGGTCGGTGGCCGGCTCTATGTGAGTACGGGACTAGGGACGGTGGCCGCGCTCGACGCCACGACAGGTGAGGTCGTCTGGTACGACCCGGCGCCGGTGGCGGACGGCCAGGCGGTTCGACGCGGCGCCGCCACGCGCGGTGTGGCCTACTGGGCTGACCCGGAGGGCGAGGATGATCGCGTCCTTGCCGTCGTGGCTTCGAAGCTCGTCGCGTTGAGCGCGAAGACCGGGGAGCGCTATCCCGACTTCGGCGATGGCGGAGAGGTCGAGCTCACGCTTGGGTACGACGATCGAGAAGTCGACACCTTTACTTGGCGCTCGGCGCCCGTGGTCGTCAGGGACATTGTGGTGATCGGTTCGGCGATGACCGACTACGTCAGCCAGAACCAGCCAGCGACCAAAGCGATGCCGCCGGGCGACGTGCGCGGGTTCGATGTGCGCACCGGCGAGCGGCGCTGGATCTTTCACACGATCCCGCAGGAGGGAGAGTTTGGCAACGAGACATGGCTGACCAACTCGGACGAGGACCGCGCCTCGTGGGAGTACACCGGCAACACCAACATGTGGTCGTGGCCGAGCGCGGACGAGGAGCTCGGCTATGTGTATCTCCCCTTGTCGACGCCGACCAACGATTACTATGGTGGGCATCGGCACGGCGATAATCTCTTTGCGGAGAGTCTCGTCTGCCTCGACGCTCGGACCGGCGAGCGCGTGTGGCATTTTCAGGCGGTCCACCACGGACTCTGGGACTACGACTTTCCGGCGGCCCCCAACCTCATCGACATCACCGTCGACGGCAGGGAGATCAGGGCTATCGCCATCGTCAGCAAGCAGGCGTTCACCTATGTCTTCGACCGTGTGACCGGTGAGCCCGTTTGGCCGATCGAGGAACAGCCGGTGGCGGCCGGCGACGTGCCGGGCGAATGGTACGCGCCGACGCAGCCGTTTCCGACGAAGCCACCGCCGTTCGACATGCAAGGGGTGTCGATTGACGACGTCATCGACTTCACGCCTGCGCTCCGCCAGGAAGCCCTCGACATCCTCGGGGACCACGTCATCGGTCCGCTCTTCACGCCGCCCTCTGTCGTCAGTGAGGAGCCTGGCGGCACGAACGGCACGATCCAGGTACCGGGCCTCGTGGGTGGGGCCGACTGGAGCGGTGCCGGGGTCGACCCCGAGACCGGCATGCTCTACGTCGCCTCGATTCAGGGACCGGCGCTCGTGGGTCTCGTCCGATCCACTAACCCGCGTTCCGATGTGCGGTGGGTGATGCGGGCGCTCGAAATGCCGCCAGGCCCGCAGGGGCTCCCGCTCTTCAAGCCGCCCTACGGCCAGCTCGTGGCCATCAATCTGAACCGAGGCGAAATTGCCTGGTCGACGCCAAACGGCGACGGGCCGCGTGACCATCCGGCGCTCGCGCACCTGGACCTGCCGCCGCTTGGACAAGGGGGTCGCGTGTCACCGCTCGTGACTCGGACGCTCGTGTTCCTGGGTGAAGGGACCAACGCGGGTGTGGTCGTGCTGCCGGCCGGTAGCGGGGGCCGGATGTTCCGGGCCTATGACAAGGCGACCGGCGAGGTAGTATCGGAGATCGAGCTGCCGGGCGGGACGACGTCGGCCCCGATGACCTACATGGTCGACGGCAAGCAGTACATCGTGGTGACGGTCGGCTGGGAGGGGCAGCCCAGCGAATACGTCGCGCTGGCGCTGCCATAGGAACGAGGTCGGATGCGAAGAGCGCTGTCGTGGGTCGCGCCTGACTGAGTCTGGGCCCGGTCCGCACGCGGGATGCGCACCTGGAGGATCACAATGACGTCTTTCTGGTCTCGCGCGATTTTCGTTTGTGGCGTGGCCGTGGGCGCGGCGGCAACCCTGCCGTCTCCGGTGTCGACGGAGCAACCATCTGAGCCGCCGCTCGTGAGCCAGGCACAATACGACCGCTGGATCGACGAACTCTCGAATTGGGGCCGGTGGGGTCCCGACGACGAGGTGGGCGCTTTCAACCTGATCACGCCGTCCCGGCGGGCCGCGGCGGCCGCGCTCGTCACCGAAGGGTTCACGGTCTCGCTGGCATCAGAGGCCCAGAACTACCCAAGCGCCGACGTGCCGTGCCCGGTCGAGTGGTCGATGACGCGGGCGACACGAAGCGCGGCCAGCGACCAGATCTCATACCCCTGCATTCACGGTCCGGGCACCACCCACCTCGATGCCTTCGCCCACATCTTTTTCGACGGGAAGATGTGGAACGGCTACGACGTCGATGGTCTGGTGACGATGGAAGATGGAGCGAAGAAAAATTCCATCCTCGCGATGAAGGACGGGATCGTGACGCGCGGAGTGCTCTACGACATCCCGCGCCTCAAGAGGGTGCCCTACCTGGAGCCTGGGACCCGCATCACCGTCGCCGATCTGGAGGCGTGGGAAGAGATGGCTGGGGTCGCGGTCGGTCCGGGCGATGCCTTCTTCATCCGCTGGGGCCGCTGGGCTCGTCAGGACGCGCTCGGTCCGTTCGACACGGGTCAGGAGGCGGCCGGGCTCGACAATAATGTGATTCGGTGGCTGCGTGAGCGGGACGTAGCGGTCGCCGGATGGGAAACGCCCGGCTACGCGCCACAGCCCGAGGGGGACCTCCCTCGAACCGCGCTCCACAACTTCGCGCTAACGATCCTGGGGATCCAATTGCTCGATCGCGCCGACTTCCAGGCGTTGGCCGCGGCGGCCGCGGCGCGCAACCGGTGGGAGTTCATGGTAACCATCGCACCGCTGCCTATCCCGAACGGCACCGGGTCGCCCGTCAATCCGATCGCGATGTTCTGAACCGGCAAGCGAGAAGGAGTGTTTCGATGACGGGGCCATCACTCGTTCGGGGACCCCACTGCAGTCGCTCCCTCCCAGCCTCGATCCTGGCCATCATCGTCGTGCTGACCAGCTCGCGTGCTGCCCTGCATGCGCAGCCCTTGGCGGCGGGAGAATGGCCGAGTTACGGCGGCACTAACTGGAGCCAGAAGTACTCGCCGCTCGACCAGATCACAGCCGATAACTTCGGCGATCTAGAGGTTGCCTGGACGTGGGTGTCGCCGGATGTGGCGCTCATCGAGAGCACCACGCGCCGGTTCGAGCCTCCGCTCCACCCGAACGGGCTCAAGGCCACACCGCTCGTTGTCAACGACGTGATGTACATCAGCACCGGCCTCGGTCAGATCGCGGCGCTCGATCCAGGGACCGGCGCGACGCTGTGGGTCTACAACCCTGAGGTCTACACCACCGGCGGACCGGCGAGCATCGTCGGGCCCTGGCAGACACGCGGGCTGGCGTACTGGACCGACGACCAGGGCGATGAGCGCCTATTGATGGGTACGCTCGATGGCTTCGTGATCGCCGTCAACGCCACAACCGGGCGACCGATCACGAGCTTCGGGATCGACGGCAAATCGGACTTGCATACGCCCGTGCCGCGTGCCACGCGCGGAGACCTACCGTTGTTTAGCGGCGAGCGGCATACCGTGTCGCCGAACTCGCCGCCGGTCGTGGTTCGGGACACCGTCATCGTTGGCGCCGCCATGTCCGATCGGCCGACACTCAAGGAGTGGCCGCCCGGCTACGTGCAGGCGTACGACGTGCGCACGGGCGAACTCGAGTGGGTCTTCCGCGTGATCCCACGCGACGGCGACTTTGGTGCGGACACCTGGGAGAACGGTTCGAATAACTACACGGGCAACGCCAATGTCTGGTCGACGATGAGCGGCGACGACGAGCTCGGGCTCGTCTACTTGCCGACGACGGCACCGACGAACGACTACTGGGGTGGCGAGCGACTCGGCGACAACCTGTTCTCCCAGTCCATCATTGCGGTCGACGTTGAGACCGGAGAGCGCCGGTGGCATTTTCAGGCGATCCATCACGGTGTCTGGGACTGGGACTTTCCGACGGCGCCCACGCTGATAGACATCACGGTGGAGGGCCGGCCGATCCGCGCGCTGGCGCAGGTCAGCAAGCAGGGTTTCACCTATGTCTTCGACCGTCTGACCGGCGAGCCCGTCTGGCCGATCGAAGAGCGGCCGGTGCCGCCATCTGACGTGCCGGGTGAGACGCTCGCGGCGACCCAGCCGTTTCCGACCCGGCCGCCGCCGTTCGAGTATCAGGGGGTGTCGGAGGAATTACTGATCGATTTCACGCCGGCACTGCGTGCAGAGGCGGTAGAGATCCTCCAGCAGTACGCGCACGGGTCACTCTTCACGCCGCAAACGTTGTACGACGAGCGCGGCACACACGGCACCCTGCAGGTCCCGGGGTCCGGGGGCGGCGCGAACTGGAGCGGGTCGGGCGCCGACCCGGAGACCGGGTTCCTGTACGTCCCATCGCGCACCGGTCTGACCCGGATGGTGCTCGTGGAAGGGAAGCCGAACTACACCGACTTGCGCTACGTTCCGAACGGCAAGCTGGGGCCAGAGAGCATCCATCCCGCCCGTCCGCCGAACGTGACCGGTCCGCGCGGGCTACCGCTCGTCAAACCGCCGTATTCGCGCATGACGGCCTACAACATGAACACCGGGGAGATCGCCTGGCAGAGGCCGACCGGACAGGGACTGGACCGCGTGCGCAACCACCCTGTGCTCGAAGGCCTCGACCTGCCGCCGCTCGGCGGGCAGATGACGACGAGTGGCCCGCTCGTGACCAAGACCGTGTTGGTGTATGCGCTCGGGCCGGCGGGACGCACCGGGAACACCCTCGTGGCGTACGACAAAGCCAGCGGCGACGTCCGGGGTGAGGTGACGTTGCCGGCGCGCGCGCTCGGCACGCCGATGACCTACGTGGCCGACGGCCGGCAGTTCATCGCGCTCACGCTCCAGGGCGCGCAGATGATCGCGCTGGCGCTCCCGTCCGCGCATCAGGACGTGCGTGGCACCGGCGCGCGCCCGTAGAGAGCCGCAACACGCGGCGTCGCGGTCGACGCGCGCACCGGACAAGCGCGCGCCGCCCCAACGTGGTATAGCTATTTGCACGGCTTACCATAAGGAAGACAGATGCACCTCATCATCGTTCTGTGGCTCCAGATACTCACGGCTCCTGATCCTGCGCAGATGGAGAACGCGCCCGATCTCGGATACCGGCCAGTCCCGCACGGGCTGCAGATTCCGGGGGACGTCGAAATGGGCGCGCCGTCGAGCGTTGCCTGGACCTCGCGGAATCGCCTGCTCGTGTTCAATCGCGGCCCGAACCCGCTGATGGAGTTCGAGCCAGACGGCAGCTTCGTCCGTTCGTGGGGGCAGGGGCAATACGACCGGCCGCACGGCATGCGCGTCGATGGCCGAGGCAACATCTGGACGACCGACGTCAACGCGGACATCGTGCGGAAGATGGATCCTGACGGCGAGGTGCTGCTCAGCATCGATGCTAACGACACGCCGCTGATGAACGAGCCGACCGATCTGGCCATCGGGCTGGCGGGCGAGATCTTCGTGCTCGTCGGTCACGGGCAGGGCGATCCCCACGTGCTGAAGTTTGACCGCGACGGCGCGCTGATGACCTCGTGGGGTGAGGCTGGGACCGGTGCGAGCGAGTTCGACACGCCCCATTCGATCGTGGTCGATGCCGAGGGGCTCGTGTACGTGGCGGACCGGCAGAACCGGCGCGTGCAGATCTTTGACGAGGAAGGCACGTACATCAAGGAGTGGGCGTACAAGGGTCTGCCGTGTGGGCTCTTCATCGATGCTGACCAGCAGATGTACATGGTCAGCGGATTCGCCGGCGAGATTCTCAGACTCGACGAGAACGGTAAGGCCGTCGGTGCCAACGGCCAGCCCGGCAAGGGGCTCGGCGAGTTCGGCGAGGCGCACTACATGACAGTGACGCCGCACGGCGACATCTATGTCGCCGACACGGTCAGACCCGAGCTGCACAAGTACGTCAAGAGGTAGAAACGACGTGACTCGGACAGGACCGGTCACCGTGGCGTTGATGGTCGGGGTGTCGCTCACGATCGCCGCGCAGGGTACCGAGAACGGGGAGTGGCGCAGCTACGGCGGCGACATCGCGAACACCAGGTACTCGCCCGTCGACCAGATCACCGCGGAGAATTTCGCGGACCTCGAAGTCGCGTGGCGCCTCCAGACGCACAACTTCGGGCCCAACCCGGAGTTTAACTTCCAGTCGACACCGCTGATGGTCGGCGGCGTGGTCTTTTCGACAGCGGGCTCCCGTCGGGCTGTGATCGCGGTCGACGCCGGCACGGGAGAGTTGTTGTGGATGCACCGCCTCGACGAGGGCGCGCGCGGGGCCGCCGCGCCGCGTCGCCTGTCCGGCCGTGGGCTTGCCTATCGTGACGATGGCGCCGACGGCCAGATCTTCTACGTGACCCCCGGCTATCAGCTGATTGGGCTCGACGCCGAGACGGGCAAGCGGCTCCCCGGGTTCGGCGCGAGCGGCATCGTCGACCTGAAACAGAACTTCGATCAGGACATCGACCTCGTGACCGGCGAAGCCGGTCTGCACGCCGCACCGATCGTCGCCGGCGACACCGTCGTCGTGGGCGCCGCGCATCTGCCGGGGAGTGCGCCGAAGTCGATGCGCAACATCAAGGGGTACATCCGCGGTTTCGATGCCGATACTGGTGAGCGGAAGTGGATCTTTCACACGATTCCCGGTGCCGACGAGTTCGGCAACGACAGCTGGCTGAACGAGTCGTGGCGCTACACGGGGAACACCGGCGTCTGGGGACAGATCAGCGTCGACGCGGAGTTGGGCATCGCCTATCTGCCGACGGAAATGCCGACCAACGACTACTACGGCGGTCACCGGCACGGTGACAACCTCTTCTCCGACAGCCTGGTCGCGGTCGACCTCGAGACCGGCGACCGCCTGTGGCACTACCAGTTCATCCATCATGACGTCTGGGATTGGGATGTCCCGTGCGCGCCGATCCTGGCCGACGTGATGATCGACGGCGTCGAGCGGCAGATCGTCGCACAGCCGACGAAGCAGGCGTGGCTCTACGTCTTTGACCGCGTGACCGGTGAGCCGATCTGGCCAATCGAGGAGCGGCCGGTTGAGGCATCGAACGTGCCAGGTGAGTTGCTCTCGCCCACGCAACCGTTCCCCACGAGGCCTCCGGCGTACGACCGTCAGGGTGTGGACCTCGATGACCTCGTCGATTTCACGCCGGAGATCAGGCGGCGGGCCGAGGAGATCGCGGCGCGGCACCGCATCGGTCCGATCTTCACCCCGCCGACGGTCTCTCAGGAGGACGGCGTGATCGGCACGCTGATGCTACCGTCACAAGCCGGCGGCACCAACTGGCCCGGAGGATCGATCGATCCCGAGACCGGGATCGCGTATCTCTACACGTTCACGTCGATGGTGTCGCTCGGGCTCATCAACGACCCGGAGCGATCCGACATGAACTTCATCCGGGGACGCGCGCGCGAGATTCCCGCCGAGCAGGCGGCGCTGAATGTCGACGGCATTCCTATTGTGAAGCCGCCCTGGGGGCGGATCACGGCCGTCGATCTCAAAGTGGGCGAGATTCTCTGGCAGATTCCCCATGGCGAGACGCCCGACAACATCCGCAACCACCCGCTGCTCGAGGGGGTGACGGTGCCACGGACCGGGCGCGTCGGACGGGTCGGCACCCTGATCACGAAGACACTCGTCATCGCGGGCGAAGCGGGGACGTTCACGACGCCGTCCGGCGACCAAGGAGCGATGCTCCGTGCCTACGATAAAGCGACTGGCCGAGAGGTCGGCGCCGTCTACATGCCAGCCGGTGCATCGGGATCACCGATGACCTACCTTCATGAAGGGCAGCAACACGTCGTGCTCGCCGTGAGCGGTGGGGGATTCGCTGGGGAGCTTGTCGCGTATCGTCTTCCGGAATAGTGTTGCACTGTCGCCCGTCTCCTTGTGTTCGAGCGAACCGGCGTCTACGCTGGTGATTCTGACAGTGCCCGTGCGGCGAGCCTTCGGTGGCCCACCCAGGAGATCCCACATTTTCAAGAAGGCTTTGCGACGGTTGCCGCGGCGGTCCGCGTCGGGGATACTGTAGGGCAGTTCTGTCTGTCTTGGAGGGAGTGTCTTTGATGAACGCCACGAACCGTTTGCGGCTTTCGCTCGCTGGTCTGGTGGGCCTCCTGGCTCCCGTCACGCTGGGTGCCCAGTCGGATGGCGCCGGCGCTGTGACATTCGCCAGGGACATCGCGCCGATTCTCCAGCGGAGCTGCCAGACGTGCCATCGGCCGGCGTCGGTGGCGCCGATGTCGCTGCTCACGTATGAGGACGTGCGGCCGTGGGCGCGTGCTATTAAGATGCGGACCGGCCTCCGTAATCAGCGCGGGGCGATGCCGCCCTGGTTCATCGAACGCGACATCGGCATCCAGCATTATAAGAATGACCCCTCGCTGACCGAGGAGGAAATTGAGAAGATCGCCATCTGGGCCGATAGCGGCGCGCCGCTCGGGAATCCGGCCGACCTGCCGCCACCGCTCGACTTCGGCGACGCGAACACCTGGGCCATCGGCGAGCCAGATCTGATTCTCGAGTCGGCGGAGGTGACCGTCCCCGCGTCGGCACCCGACAAGTGGACGAACCTCGGCACCATCCCGACCGGACTCATCGAGGACCGATACGTGGCGGCCGTCGAGGTCAAGGAGTTCAACGACATCCCGGCGGAAGGCGCGGGCGAGACCGTGGGCGGTCGGTACGTGTTCCATCACATGACCTACGCCTCCGTGCTGCCGGACGGCGCGGAGGGTGAAGGCGCGACGCGGTTTCCCGTCCACGAAGTCGGCCGGAACGCGGACATCTTTCCCGACAATGCCGGCCGGCTGCTCAAGGCCGGGTCGGCGCTGGAACTCGAGACGGGACACCTGCATGCCAACGGCCGGGAGACCCGGGCGCACTTGAAGTTTGCCTTCAAGCTGCACCCGAAGGGCTACGAGCCGGAGATCCGGCACTCGCGCACCTTCGTAGGAAACGGCGTCGACATCGATATCAAGCCGAACCAGGCGAACCAGGAACTCCACGCGTACCGCGTGCTGGAGGAGCACACCCGGATCGTGTCGTTCGAGCCGCATCAGCATGCACCCGGCATGCGTATGTGCGTGGAGGCGATCTGGGGGCACAACATCGAAACGTTGGCCTGCGTGGGGTACGACCACAACTGGGTCAAGCAGTACATCTACGACGACGATTACGCGCCGCTGCTGCCGAAGGGGACCATCCTCCACATCATCGGTTGGCTTGATACGACCGCGGCCAACCGCAACGTCGCCGATCCGCGGAACTGGTCCGGCGGGGGGCGCCGGTCGGTCGCGAACATGTTCATCGACCTCGGTGAAGCGCTCGAGCTCACCGACGAGCAGTTCGAGCAAGAGATGGCGGATCGCCGCGAGCGGCTGGCGCTGACGCCGAACGATCACGTCATCGGCTGTCCGCTGTGCCTGGTCGAGTTCCCGTCGCAAGTCCGGGCGACGAACGACCAGCAGTAGTGACGTGTCGGTGACGCCCAGACCACGGTGATGGCACCCCGGTCGCGATCGCCCGTCGTGACGCTCGCCCTCTTGTTGCTCCTCTCCTGGGGCACCAGTGCACAGACCAGGTATACCTATTCCAGGGGGCAGAGCATCTCCCCCGCCTACGAGGGCTGGTGGCAGAACGAGGACGGGACGCACACGTTGTTCTTCGGGTATATGAACTCGAACTGGGAAGAGGAACTGGACGTACCGATCGGGCCCGAGAACAGCATCGAGCCTGGGGGGCCCGATCGGGGTCAGCCGACGCACTTCTACCCCCGCCGCAACATGTTCCTCTTCTCCGTGCAGGTCCCCGCCGATTTCGGTGACCAGGAGGTCGTCTGGACACTGACGACCAACGGGAAGACGGAGTGGGCTTACGGGTCGCTCCGAACCGACTACCTGCTCGACCCGCAAACGATCGCCACCGAGATGGGCGCCAATTTCGGTCGCGTCCGAGACGAGTGGCGCACGAACCAGCCCCCGTCGCTCAGCCTCGCTGTGGACCAGCCGCGCCGCGTGAGTGTAGGTGAGCCGCTCACGCTGGTCGCGTTTGCTAGCGACGACGGGTCGCCGTCGGGCGAGTACACCCCTCCGGCGGCCGAGCCCGGCAAGCTCCACCCGGCGTACACCCCGCCCCGGCAGATCGTGCCCGGCAATCCGCCAGGGCTCCGGTTCTCGTGGATCGTCTACCGAGGTGACGCCTCACAGGTCAGCTTCAGCCACCCCCAGTTGAAGACCTGGCAGGATACGCGCGTCTACTCCAATTCGCCCTGGTCGCCGCCCTATCTCCTGCCGGCGGTTCCCGCGGACGGGAAGTGGGACGTGGACGCGACCTTCGACGAGCCGGGTACCTACACCCTCCGCGCCGTCGCCGGCGACGGCGCCTTGCTTTCGAGCGAGAACCTCACCGTTACCGTGACGCGCTGACCCTGGCGCGCTCGCAACCGTTCGTTTCCTGACCGATACGCATGGCGGGTCGGGCTCACCCAACCGTCGGGCGGTTGCCAGAGGCGCGCCAGCTCGGCTCATGCGCCAGACGGCACTTGTATGAATAGAGATAAATATTTTGTATAATCAAAAACATGGTCGAGCCTGGCCTCGCGCTTCTGGTCTTTGGCGTCTTCGCGCTCATGGCGGCTGCGGTGTTCTGGCCGTCAGGCGGTGTCGTTCCCCGTTTGTTGCGCCTAGCCCGGCTCGATGAGCGCGTGCGTCTCGAAGACGCCCTCAAGCACGTCTATACCTGCCAGCGCGGCAGCCAGGTCTGCTCGCTGGAGAGCCTCGCTGGGCGGCTTGAGATTTCCCGCGCGCGCGGGGCGCTACTCCTGTCACGTCTGGCGGATATGGGCCTCGTTCACACGGGCGACGGCGGTCCGACCCTGACCGACCAGGGAGAGCAGTCGGCGCTGCGCATCGTCCGTACCCACCGCATGTGGGAGCGTTATCTAGCGGACCGGACGGGTGTGCCTGCGGGCGAGTGGCACGACGAGGCGGAGCGGATGGAGCATGCGCTTTCGACGGCAGAGGTCGAGGCCCTCGACTCACGGCTCGGGCACCCTCGCTGGGATCCCCACGGCGATCCGATTCCGACCTCGGCTGGCGACGTGCCGCCGGACCAGGGTCTCGGGCTGGTCGCGGCGGAGCCAGGGCGGGCCGTCGAGATCCTTCACCTCGAGGACGAGCCGCGGGAGATCTACGATGCGCTCCTGGACGACGGTCTGGCGCTCGGCGTCCGACTCGATGTCGTCGAGCGTACCGATTGCGCGGTCCGCGTTCGCACCGGCGGGCGCGAGTGGAGCATCGATTCGGTACCGGCGGGAAACGTCACCGTGCGCTACCTGCCCGAGGGTGAGTGCCCGGAGACGCCCTGGACGACGCTGCTCGCCGCGCGACAGGCCGAGGCGGTTCGCGTCGTCGGCATCTCGCAAGCCTGTTCGGGTACGCAGCGCCGGCGCCTGCTCGACCTCGGTCTGGTGCCCGGGACCGTGGTCACGCCGGAGCTGACGAGCGCTGCCGGCGACCCGATCGCGTACCGCATTCGGGGGGCGCTCATCGCGCTCCGCCGGTCACAGGCCGAGTGGATCCGCATCGAGCCCCGCGCTGAGAAGGAAGTCGCCTGATGGCGATGCCGGCGCCCTCGTGCGGCGGATGCGCGGAGCATCGCACACAGAGCCTGATTCGCCTCGGGCTGAGCCCCGACAAGTGGGACATCCTGATCGCACTGGCTGGCAATCCCAACGTCGGCAAGAGCACCGTCTTCAACGCGTTGACCGGGCTCCGGCAGCACACCGGCAACTGGCCCGGCAAGACGATCGTGCGCGCCGAGGGCGCGTTCGCGCACGAGGGCAAACGGCTGAAGATCGTCGACTTGCCGGGGACCTACTCGCTTCAGGCGGGGAGCGCCGACGAAGAGGTCGCGCGCGACTTCATTCTCTTCGGACGGCCGGACGTCACGATTGCGGTCGTCGATGCGTCTCGACTCGAGCGCAACCTCAACCTCGTGCTCCAGATTCTCGACATCACCGATCGGGTTGTGGTCTATCTCAACCTCGTCGACGAGGCGCGGCGCCACGGGATCGCGGTCGACGCGAAGCGTCTCGAGGCGGAGATCGGCGTTCCGGTCGTGAGCGGCGTGGCGCGGTCGAAGGTAGGTATTGATGAGCTAATCGACGCAGCGCATCGCGTCGCGACCGGTGACCAGCGCACCACGCCGTTCCGCATCGCGTCTCACGCGCCGGTCGTTGAGGAGACGGTCGCGTCGCTCGCACAGGTGGTCGAGGATGCGTTCCCCGGCGTGCCGAACAGTCGTTGGGTCTCGCAGCGGCTGCTCAATGCGGACGACGCGGTGATCGAGGCGGTCCGCTCGGGTGAGTTGGGGCAGCTGGGTGACGATGGAGATGCCCCGGAGCCGGCTGTTGTGCCGGACGGCATGCGCACCCACGTCCTGGAGGCTACCCAGCACCTCCGGTGGGATCTGCCGGCCGACTTTCATGACACGATCACCGAACGAACCTACGCCGCCGCGCAGGACATTGCGGAGGGCGCCCAAATGCGCGGCCTCAAGAAGGCCGGTTTCGACTTCGACCGGGCGCTCGATGGCCTGCTGACCAGCCGGTGGTTCGGCTTTCCGTTGATGCTTGCGATCCTGGCCGCTGTCTTCTGGATCACGATCGAAGGCGCCAACGTCCCGTCGGGGATGCTCGCCGCGTTGCTCCTCGACACCGTGCACCCCTGGCTGAGGGGCCTCGGCCAAGGGGTTGGGATGCCGTGGTGGATGAGCGGATTCCTGTTCGACGGGATCTACCTGGCGACGGCCTGGGTCGTGGCGGTGATGCTCCCGCCGATGGCGATTTTCTTCCCGATCTTCACGCTGCTGGAGGACTTTGGCTATCTGCCGCGCGTGGCGTTCAATCTCGACGCGCTCTTTCGATCGGCCGGCGCGCACGGGAAGCAGGCCCTTACGATGTGCATGGGCTTTGGGTGCAATGCCGCTGGCGTTGTTGCGACGCGTGTCATCGACAGTCCGCGCGAGCGCCTCATCGCCATCATCACGAACAACTTCTCGCTCTGCAACGGCCGGTGGCCGACGCAGATTCTGATCGCGTCAATCTTTATCGGCGCGCTGGCGCCGGCGCGACTCGCCGGCGTCGTGTCCGCTGCGGCGGTAGTCGGCATCGCGGTGCTCGGGATCGGCATGATGTTCCTGGCTTCGTGGCTGCTCTCCCGAACCGTGCTCCGCGGGGAGGCGACCAGCTTCAGTTTGGAGCTGCCGCCGTATCGGCCGCCGCGCGTGCTGCAGACGCTCTACACCTCGGTGATCGACCGAACGCTCATCGTGCTCTGGCGTGCCGTGGTCTTCGCGATCCCGGCCGGCGCGGTGATCTGGCTCGTGTCGAACATCACGTTGGGCGGAGTCAGCGTCGCCGAGCACTCGGTCGTCTGGCTCAATCCGCTCGGCCTCCTGTTCGGCTTGAACGGGGTCATCCTGCTCGCCTACGTCGTGGCGATTCCCGCGAATGAGATCGTCGTGCCGACCGTATTGATGCTCACGGTCCTGACGGCCAACGTCGCCAGTGCCGGCTCCGGTGCCGGGGTAATGTTCGAACTCGACAGCGTTGGCGCCACTGGAGAGGTGCTGCGGGCCGGCGGCTGGACGCTCCTGACGGCCGTCAACCTGATGTTGTTCAGTCTGCTCCACAATCCGTGCTCCACGACCATCTACACGATCTTCAAGGAGACGCGGAGTGTGAAGTGGACGACCGTCGCCACGGTCATGCCGCTCGCCATGGGCGTGACGGTCTGTTTCCTCGTCACGCAGGTGTGGCGCCTACTGGTCGCCTAGCCGCTAACCGTGAGCGCGTCTGAGGCGGATCCCATCACGTAACGTACTACGATTGTCCACATAAATGTAGTGCATGAAGACGGTTGCATCGCGGACGCTGGAGGCGAGCCCTGGCAAGGTCTGGGCGGATCTCGACCGAGAGGATGCTGTTGTGATCACGAAGGATGGTGTTCCGCGCAACATCATGGTCCCCACGTGCGACGCCACCCTGCTCGAGGACGTCCAGGAACTCGTGTTCGCACGGGCCCGCAAAGCGGTCCATTCCATTCAAGCTCGGGCGGCCGACTCGGATTCAGGAGTCGTTGACGCGCGCTGACATCGAGCGAGGAATCACCGCCGCACGTCGTTCGATCAAACGACAGCTCGGCGTGGCTGATGGACCGGTCTGGGAGTTCGACGCCAACATACTCGTCTCTGGCCTCCTCTCACCTACCGCCCAATCCGGACGACTCCTCGACGATCTGCTGGCTTGACGGCGGAGGCTCACAGTCGACGACCGCGTTGAGTTGGGGTGCCGGGAGGTCCTGGCGCGACCCAGACTTGAAATCGAGTAGGGCCGGCACGAGGCCTTCCTGGCGATCCTGCAGTTCCAGGAGCACGTGACTGCCGTCTGATGGGCCCATCGTGGTCCGCCGGACACGGACGACACCATCGTCTTCTTGGAAGTGGCGATGCAAACCGCTGCGCGCACGGCGGTCACCGGAAACCTTAGACACTTTCCCCCTGCGTGTTGCGGGGCGGTCACCGTATGGTTGCCGCGGACGGCGTGGGAGCGGTTCGTCCAGATACGGTACTCCTAAGTGGGTGCTCCTGAGCTCGTGCCCGCGCGGTTACTCTTGTCCACGTGTCCACGTGCGTCGAGCTTCCGCTCCGCGTATCGATGCGGTCCTGCTGTTGCTGCACAGGTGGCGAAGACATCGTCAGTGCAGCCCGTATACCGCAGGTCTGGGCCGTGATTATGACGAACCGATGTCGGATTCCCAACGAGCCAATATTAAGATGTCCTCACATACGAGACGGGCGCGCTCAGGTTCCGTCAGACTCGGCGATGGTTATATGGGCAGACGTCTGTTCGGCGCCTCGCTGGCGATCGAACTGATAGGATCCGTGCGAATACAGGAGTAGTCCTGCCGAAGACGGTCACCCTACGACTGACGGATGATGTGTACGCGGAGCTGCGGGAAGCCGTAGCAGCGGAACGGCGTCTGCTTTCCAATTCATCCAGACGGCGGCCCTCGCCAGGATCAAGGAAACCCAGTTCGTTGACGACGCCGAAATGGTGGAGATGCTTGGGAGCGACGACCTGATGCGGAAAATGCGAGCCGGCTCGAGTCAGGCTCGGAAGCGGCCGGGCCGCTTCGTTGGGTGGCGACCAGTATCTTCGAGACCGAACAGTTTGCGCGCGACCTGAAACGGATTGCGAGGTGATCGCAACTGCAGTCACATCCGCACTTCGGTCCTCATGTCCTCAAGTTTAAGAGCTATCCGCCAGAAACGTGGCGATGCCGAATCGGCGCGTGGTGGTTCTTTTACGAAATCAATGACCTGGATTAGGTGGCATCCATGACAGCGGCAGCCCACCGGGGCGCGGCCCGCTGAGTGAGTATTCGTGTGTCTCGCGGGTTGCGCGAACGTGATAGAACTCCAGGTGTGTCGGCGCGGCACTACCGGTTGATGAGCGCACGGGACCCTCTGCGAGCGACGACTCGTTGCGTGGCCGCATCGATGCTCGCGCTGCTGCTCCCGGCTGGGCTCGTGGCGGGCGGCGCGGGCGGGACCCGCTCGGCGACCCGATCCCAGGCCTCCCAATCGACGTCCGGCTCAGCTGACGTGACGTGGGACTTTGAGACCGGCGACCTGCGCGGGTGGACCACGTCAGGCGACGCGTTTGTCTTCCAGCCCACCCGGGGTGACAACCCCGCCTCTCGCCAGTCCGCCTCCAACCACGAGGGCGACTACTGGGTCGGCACCTTCGAGCGGTACCAGGGTGGACCCACGGAAACGGCCGGCACGACACAGGGCGAACGCCCGCAAGGCACGCTCGACTCACCCGCGTTCGAGATCCCGCCGGGTCCGCTCAGCTTCCTCGTCGGCGGCGGCAACGAGTTCGCGACCCGCGTGGAGCTCGTGGTGATCTCCGCAGCGGAGGGAGAGAGTCGGGCGCTGCATGCCACTGGACGCGGTTTCGACGCGATGGAGCGGGTGACCTGGGACCTAACGCCATTTGCCGGGCAGCGCGGGCGGATCCGCGTCGTCGACGCGTCGTCAGGCGACGGTGGCTACATCAATATCGACGACATCCGGTTCGCGTCGATTACGGTACCGAACGTCGTGGGCCGCGACGAGGCGACCGCGCGCCGGGTGCTCGAGGGCCGAGGGTTGACCCTGGGTGCCGTCGAGCCGGTCGAGTCCCGCGTGGCCGAGGGACGCGTGCTTATGCAGGACCCCGGAGCGGGCGCTCGAGTCGAGCCGGGGGCGCCCATTGCCGTCGGCGTTGCACAGCTCGCGCTGGTGCCGGTACCGGACCTTGTGGGACGCAGCGAGTCGGACATCGACCGGCTGCTCGACCGAGCGGACTTGTCGCGCGGACAGATTCGCCGTGAGGAATCAGGTCGGCCGCTAGGGACGGTCGTCTCGCACGTGCCGGCCGCGAATGCGCGCGTCCCGATCGAAACCGCCGTCGATGTCGTCGTGGCGGTGCCGGTGACTGTACTGGTGCCGGATCTGGTCGGCCGCGACGTGGACGACGCCGACCGGGTGCTGGTGGATGCGGAGCTCGAGCGTGGTCGCGTGCGTCGCGAGGAATCACGCCGGCCGCTGGGGACCGTTCTGTCGCAAGCGCCAGCGGGCGGTGACCGGATCGCCATCGACACGGCGGTTGACCTGGTCGTGGCGACCCCGGTGATCGTAAGTGTGCCGGATCTCGTCGGCCACGAGGTCGCGGCCGCCGACGCGCTGCTGCGCGAGGCCGAGCTAAGACGCGGGCAGACGGCGACCGAGGAATCGCGGGAGCCTGAAGGCGTGGTGCTGGCGCATGATCCTCCCTCAAGCCGCCGGGTGGCGATCGAGACCGACGTCGATTTGGTCGTTGCAGCGCGGGTGACGGTGCTGGTCCCCGACCTCGTCGGCCGCGACGCGCCGGCCGTCGACGACCTCCTTCTGCGTGCGGAGCTGACGCGTGGCACGCTTGAGCGCGAGGAATCCAGGGAGTCGGTTGGCACTGTGCTGACGCAGACGCCGGTGGCCGGCACGCGGGTCGTGATTGAGACACCGGTGGCGCTGGTCCTCGCGGTGCCGCCGACGGTGGTCATGCCCGATGTCGCTGGCCTGGTGGAGGCCGAAGCGCTCGACCTGCTCGACGTCCACGAGCTCGGCCTCGGCGTGCTGGCGCATCGGGAGTCGCCGACGGGTATCGGTCGCGTCCTGGAGCAGTGGCCGGCGGCCGGCACCCGCGTCGACATCGGTACCGGCATCGACCTCGTCGTCGCTGCGATGGAGACCGTGGAGATTCCGACGGTCGTCGGCTTGTCGGTCGACGCGGCCCGCCAGGTCCTCACGGCGCTGCGGCTGGATATCGGTGACGAGACGCGACAGGCGTCCCGAACCGAAGAGGAAGGGATGGTGCTCGAGCAGCACCCGCCGGCCGCGACGCGGGTCGCCGTGGGTTCGGCGATCGGCCTAGTGCTGGCCGAGCCGGAGATGGTTGCGGTCCCGGCGATCGTCGGTCTCGGGGTTGACGAGGTTGCCGGCGCCCTCGACGCTTCGGGGCTGGTTTCCGGACACGTCGAGCAACGGTTCTCGCTGGAGCCGGGTGGTACCGTGCTTACGCAGAGCCAGCCGGCCGGCACTTTGTTGGAGTTCGGCGCGCCGCTTCCTTTCGGCGTCGCACGCGATCGGATCACCTGGGTGGGGCCGATTGGCGCGCTGCTGATCGTCGGTCTCGTCGGACTTGTGGCGAGACGGGTCAGGTTCGGGCGGACGAAGGAGCCGCCGGCGAGATCGACACCACCGCCGGAGGTGGCACCGGGTCTCGCCGTCGGCGTGCGAGGGCATCGCGATGCAGGCAGTCAGGGGATCCCCGACAAAGCGCGACCGACGACCCGCGTCGCCATTCGGCTTCGGCCACATGTTGACCGCGGCACGCAACAACTAGAGGTCGAGGGCACCGCCGCGAACCTTGGCCGATTGATAGCGCGCGAACGGAGGCAACGGTGACCAGCCCGACATGCACGCTGCGCGACTTCTTCGCGCTCGCCGACGACGAACGGGTAGCACAACGCGTCGCGGCGCTCGGGTCGAACCCTGTGCTGTCCACGCTGGCCGAAACGGTGTCCGCGACCGCCGGGTCGGCCGGCTGGCTACGCGTGCTCATGGAGATCACGGGGGCGATCCCGGATCTACTGCAGGTCGATCTCGTCGAGGTGCTCGGTGAAGGGTGGAAGAACGGCGGCGCGCTCAGGTGCTTCGCTGACACCCAGCTTTACGCCCCCGAAGAGACGATCGTGGTAGAGCTGACGACCCATGTCGTGACTTCGCGACATCGACCGCGTCTCGAGGTGCTGCTTAATGACCAGCCGTGCGGCCAGCTCGACATAGAGGTTGACGTTGCCCTCCGGGTTGATGGCGCGGTGCTCACGATCAAGGCCGGCAAGATCTGGAAGGCGACTACAGGCGCCTGTGCGGCGAGCGGCCGTATCACTTGTGCCGGGCAGACACTCAGCGGGCGGGAGTCCGTGCGGGTGCCGTTGCCAGACGCCTTCGTTTTCGACCAACCGATTCCCATCGTACCGCAACGTGCAGGCTGGGAGGACACGCAGTTGTCGTAACGGTTGCTGAGGTATTATCTCGACGGTGCGCGATCCGCGGGGCACGCTGTCCGGGAGGAAACCGATGCGTAGAGGCGGATTCAGGACGAGCGTGGTTGGCTTGGGCGTTCTCATCGCGGCTGTCGGGGGGCCGGACGCACAGGAGGTCCAGCCGACTCGCGGATTGCGGGTGTTGGTGACGACGGCGCCCGATCGCGAGCAAGCCCTGTTCAATGCCGACTATGTGTCGATCGCAAACTCGGAGCTCCCGCTCGAGCCGATCGCACGCAGCGTACTGGCGCACTGCGGGTATGGTCCCGCCGACGGCGGCGGGTCTGTTGCCACGCTCACGATTCGCGCGAAGGCCAACACCATCGGCGGTCAGTACAGTGACTGGCTGACGGCCTATACGGGTGCGGACCTTGAAGGAACGCTATCCTTCGTGGCGGCCGAGGGCGCGACGTTCATCTCCGCTTTCTCAGCGGTCCGGTATCCGACGCTTCTGTATCCGACCACGGCTGGCGCCGGTGTCGATGTGCGGGTACCACGGGCCGCGACGATCAACCCGGTGCTGCACGGCGACGTCAAGCGCATCCGGTCCGTGTCGGCCGTTGGCTCCCGTCCCCTGCTTGAGGGGAAGGTCTTCGTTGACGCCCTTCTGGACATCGTCCACGAGGCGTGTGGCACGGCGGGGCTCCGCCGAGCGTCTGACGACGGCGTATCGTCGTTGCGGACCGCGGCCATTCACGCGCTCGCGTCGCGCTCGGTCGGGGAGCCTGATGCACGCGAGTCGTTGCTCGCGAAACTGAACGACCCTGACCCCGCGGTGCACGGTGCGGTCGCCCAGGCGCTCTCTGACGCGGATGTGACGGCAGCGGCAGAGCCACTCCGGCGGCATTTAGCCTCCCGGCCACTGCATTACGAAGCGCGGGGATCGATGGAGCGAGCCATCGCCCATCTGACCAACACGCCACTCGAGAGCCATGCGTGGCAGTCGCTGGCCCGATGGCACCTGATTGTGTGGGACACGTCGTCGAAGGCCGACGTTCGCGACCTGCTCGGTGAACCGGAGAGCATTGGGGGCGACGGAGAGTGGCGCTACGGCTCGGGTTGGGTTGCGTTCTCGCGTCCCGAGGATGGCGAGACCGTCACGCAGATTCGGTATCCGCACTACTAGTGGACTGTAACGGGTGAATCAATAGCGCTCACCAGCGCTGGACCATGTGTCAGCGCGATCACATACGGTGTGTGTAAGCTCCCTCATCGCGCCTTGCCAGCCGGGCGCCGGTGACTACTACTGATTCACCCGAGACAGGCCACTAGCCGCGTCGCTGTCCGTCCCCGGGCGGCATGAAGTCCTTAAGGTCGACGCCCAACGCATCCGGTTGATGTAGTTGAATTACGAGATGACCTGAACGGCGTCGCTGATCGGCGCCTCGTTGAACCCTTCCTCGCGTAGCGCGTCGACGTCGCCTTTGGTGGTTCCCCACGGTTCCCGCGTCAAGACGTCACTTCCGGTGTTCGCGCATTTCTCCGCCGGACGGCGCGAGTCGGCCACGAGTTATTGGCCGCGGATGTGGGCCGTGAGGGCTCGTCTACCAATATGAAGATACGTCGCGCGACGGCGTCCGGAGTGAAACGCACGAGGTGGTGGGCAAACTGGCGGAGGTGGGCAAGGTGGTCGTTGCAGGAGAATACGGACTCAGCAGCTCGGAGCGCAACGCGCGCGCCCTCGGCGACCTGGGCTCGAACACGGTGCGGTTGGCTACGGGAACGGTGGAATGCGGTGAGTGATCCTAGCAGCCTAGGCGGCGGGTGAACGGGGTGGTAAAGTGCCATGCGGGATGTGTAGGCGTCGCCTAGCAGATGCTTGAGCCTGAACCGAAAGGACGTTCGACGATGACCACTATCAGATCCTGGGGCGTCCTGTTGCTCGCGGGTGCGGTCGGCGGCCTGCTGCCCGGTACCGCGGGCGCGGCCGAAGACGAGGTGCCGACCTTCACCAAGGACATCGCGCCGATCTTCCAGGCCAAGTGCGAAGCGTGCCATCGGCCCAACTCGATCGCCCCGATGTCGCTTGCGACCTATCAGGAGTCGCGTCCGTGGGCGCGGTCGATCCGGGACCGGGTATCGACGCGGCAGATGCCACCGTGGCACATCGACCGGACCGTGGGCATCACCGAGTTCAGCAACGACCGCTCGCTGACCGACGCGGAGATCGACGCGGTCGTCAGATGGGTGGACGGTGGCGCGCCGCGCGGGAACCCCGCCGATATGCCGGCGCCACGCGCGTGGCCGGACGAGTCGAAGTGGTATTTCGCGGATCAGTTCGGCGGGCCGCCCGATCTCATCGTCAAATCTGAGCCGTACACGATGCCGGCCGAGGCGAACGACGCTTGGTGGAAGCCGGTTGCCGAGACCGGGTTGACCGAACCGCGCTGGGTGCGGGGCATCGAAATGCGACCCGGCAGCGTAGCTGGCCGGCGAATCACCCATCACGCAATCGCGCGACTCCAGCAGGAGGAGACCGATCCGCTGCTGCAGAACGACGCGGCCATCGCCGACGATGATCCCCTCAACAACTCCGGCCTGTTCATGGAGTGGGCGGTCGGCAAGCAGGGCGAGCAGATGCGACCGGGCAGCGGCAAGCTGATGCTGCCGGATTCTCAGATCGTGTTCGACGTTCACTATTCGGCGGCAGGCGAGGAGATCACGGATCACGTCGAGCTCGGCATCTACTTCTATCCGAAGGGCGAGGAGCCGGAGAATCGACAGGTGCTCCACTTGATGGGCGCCACCGGTGGCGGGTCACTCGACATCCCGCCGCATACCGTCGCGGTGACGGAGGGCTTCTATCCGCTGAAACGGGCCGCGCGCATCGAGAGCTTCCAACCGCACATGCACCTCCGCGGCAGGGCGATGTCGATGGAGGCGATCCTCCCGACCGGACGGATCCAGACGCTGAGCCACGTCGGGAACTTCAACTTCAACTGGCACAATAGCTACGTCTACGGTGCCGACGTCGCGCCGCTGCTGCCGAAAGGCACCATCGTCAAGGTCACCGCGTGGCACGACAACACGGTCAGTAATCGCGCCAATCCTGACCCCAACGTCTGGGTGGGCTACGGCGACCGGACCGTTGACGAGATGGCGCACGCGTGGGTCAATGTGACCTACTTCACTGATGAGGACTACGAGGCTGAGGTGGAGAAGCGCGAGGTGGCAAGAGCCGACGAGAACTAGTGGCCATCCGTAGGGCAGGGCGTCAGCCGTGCCTCGCAGGGATGAAGCCCTGCGCCATGACACCACGCTGGAGCCCAGAATTTTGGGCTTCGCGGAGGGTCAGAGTAACGATACCGATGTGGCTCGTGCGTTTCCTTGTCCCGCTCATCGCAGTCGCGCTCATGGTAGGACCGGCGGTGGTTGCCGAGGCGCAACCGCCCAGAGCACCCCTGCCACTGGAACCAGAGGGCGATCGCGGCGAGGCAGTGTTTCCGGCTCTCGAGGGCTGGTACCGCAACGCCGACGGCAGCTACACGATCCTGCTCGGCTACTTCAACCGGAACATGGTGCCGGTCGACATCCCAGTGGGACCCGACAATCAGATCCAACCGGGCGGACCCGACATGGGGCAGCCGTCGCATTTTCTCCCCCGTCGCGGCTGGGGGGTGTTCGCGGTCACCGTGCCAGAGGACTTCGGTGACACGAGGCTCACGTGGACGCTCGTCGCCAACAATCAGCGGTCCGAGGTGTCGTTCTGGTTAAACCCCCCCTACTACGTCGATCCGTTCTTGAATCGGGCGAACGGCAACGAGCCGCCGATGCTCACGGTGAGATCTGGAGGGGGCGAGCATCAGGGGCCGCCGCGAGGCATTGCGACGACCTACATCGCCACGGTCGGGGAGCCACTGGTTCTGACCGCATGGGCCCGCGATAAGCCGCTCGTTGTGCCACCGCCGCCGCGCCGCAATCGCGGCGGTCAGCGACGCGAGCGTCCGCCACTAAGCGTCACCTGGCGAAAATTCCGTGGGCCGGGCGAGGTGACCTTCGATGAGGCGACGCACGAGTACGCGAGCCTCGAGGGCGGAGAGTCAACCGCCTCGGTCACGTTCGGCCAGCCAGGCGAGTACCGACTGGCGGCGACCGCCAACGACATCTCGGGGAACGGCGGTGGCGGCGACCAGTGTTGCTGGACGACGGCGCATGTCGACGTGACCGTGACTCGGCCGCGGTAGATTTTCGAGCTTGCATCCGAAGGGCTCTCGGTGTCACGCTTTGCGCAGCGGGTTTGGTGGGAGGAATCTAGATGATCCGGAATTACAGCATTCTCGGTTTGGTGGTGCTCGCGGCGGTCGTCATCGCAGGTGGCGGCATGATGGAAGAGATGCCAGCCGAAGCAGCGATGGCAAATCAGGCGCCCGGCCCGACGACTGGCGACGGCGCTCCGATGTTCGAGGTCGATCCCTTCTGGCCGAAGCCGATGCCTAACAACTGGCTGCTTGGCTCGACGATCGGGGTGGCAGTCGATTCGCGCGATCACGTCTGGATCGTGCACCGCGGCAACCTCAGCGCGAACGAGACGCCGGCCGCCCAGGACCCGGCGCTGGCCGACGAGTGCTGTGCGCCAGCACCGCCCATCCTCGAGTTCGATCCTGAGGGCAACCTCGTCGGTCACTGGGGTGGCCCGGGTGAGGGATACGACTGGCCTGATTCCAACCACGGCATCGCCCTCGACAACATGGACAACGTCTGGATCGGCGGGAATGGCGGCGCCGACTCGCACGTGCTGAAGTTCACGCGGACAGGCGAGTTCCTGCTGCAGGTCGGGGAGCACGATCACGAGGGTCCCGACAGCCTGTCGACGACCCGGTACTCGCAGGTAGCGAAGGTGAGATACGACGCCTCGGCGAACGAGGTGTACATCGCGGACGGCTATGGCAACAAGCGCGTCGCGGTCGTCGATGCCGATACCGGCGAACTGAAACGGTTCTGGGGCGCCTACGGCAACGAGCCGAGCGACGCCGCGCTGCCGCGCTACGACCTTGCCGGCGCACCGGCGCACGGCGCCGTCAGCACCGATAAGTCTGGCACGCCACAGTTCCGGAACCCGGTGCACTGCGCAGATCCCACAAACGATGGGCTCGTCTACGCATGCGACCGTCCCGGGAATCGCGTCCAGGTCTTCCAGACCGACGGCACCTTCGTCGAGGAGATCTACCTGAAGACGCAGACCCTCGGTGCGGGAGCCGTCTGGGACATCGCGTTCTCGCGTGACCCCGACCAGACCTTCGCGTACGTCGCCGATGGGATGAACGAGAAAGTGCACGTCCTGCGCCGCAAGCCGCTCGAGTACCTTTACAGCTTTGGCCGCGGCGGTCGGATGGCCGGACAGTTCTACGGCACGCACAGCATCGAGACTGACTCGCAGGGGAACATCTACACGACGGAGACCTACGAGGGGAAGCGCGTCCAGAAGTTCGTCTACAAGGGGATGGGGAACCCGACGGGCGACATTGGCGTCGCCTGGCCGCAGTAGCCTCCTTGCGGGTTACCTCGTGACGTCAGTTCAGAAAGGCCGGGCGCAACCGCCCGGCCTTTCGTTTGTCGAGTCGCGGGTGTCTGGTTTATTGTCGGAGCGGGGCCGATGACACGGGGGAGCAGGATGCGACAGACCGGGTGGTTGCTCGTTGGGGTCGTCGTGGGGATGGTCGGCTGTGGCGCCGAGGCGCCGGCAGGTCCACCGCTGGACATGAGTCATTCCGTCCAAGATCTGATGTCCGGAATGATCGATCCGGCTGCCGACGTCCTATGGGACGCTGTTGGTACTACCTTGGACGTGAACGGCGAGACGTATTGGGAGCCGGAAACCGAAGAAGACTGGATTGCCGTCCGGGCCGCAGCGATGACCATCAAGGAGTCGGCCAACCTCTTGATGCTCGGCGATCGGCCTCGTGATCAAGAAGGGTGGATGCGCCACTCCCGGGAGATGGCTGACGCCGCTGAGGTGGCGCTCCAGGCGGTCGCGGCGCGCGACGCCGACCGGGTATTCGACGTTGGGGAAACGGTCTACAACACCTGCAACACTTGCCACAGTCTGTACTGGATCGGGGACGAAGAGCGCGGTCGGATTCAGTAGACGATAGCCGGCCGCGGGCGAGCGCCGTAGCCTGGTCCTAACGACATACCGTCGCGTCGAGGCTCTGCGTGCCCGCGTTCCTGGGCGATACGTGCGCCGCGTTCAACAGATACAGCCGGTAGGTTCCGGGGTCTCGTCCGGGATTGCCACAAAGCGTCACCTGATCCCCGCGTTGGAGCGCGTAGGCGCTGAGTCCTTGACGCTGAAGCCGTTCCGCTGCCCGCCACTCGACGGCCCACGTCCGGACGTATCCGTTGTGCTCGTGCACCAGGACGTGGAGTACAGAGTGGGGATTGTCGAACAAGAAGGATTCCACCTTCCCCTCGATCGTCACCGTCCGCTCGACGTCGTATATCTCCGAGATCGCGTGGTGGGCATGGACCGGGAGGCCTACCAGAATGAGGGCGATCGGAGCTAGCAAATGCAGGGTCGGTTTCATGGGTCGTGTTCCACAAAGTCCGAGTCTCGCGGACGCGCCCGTACTCGCCACGTGCGACCGCCAGTCTCGGTATCATAGTGTGAAGACGGCCGACACGGTTCCTGAAGTTTGCCTGAACTGTTTCAGTTCGGGCAGCCGGCACGTAATGGCCTCGAGCGGATGCCTATCACCACTTCGCCGTCCTCTGGAACCCCGGTCCGCGCGGACGAGGGGACGATGCGGACGCCACGCGTACTCGTTGTGGAGGACGAGCAAAAGGTCGCTAACGCCCTTCGTCAGGGGCTAGCGGGCGAGGGCTACGAGGTGGTCTGTGAGTCGTCGGGCGAGTCGGCATTCTTTCGCTTGACGACCGATCACTTCGACGTGGTCCTTCTCGATCTCACACTGCCAGGGCGGGATGGCCTCGAGATTCTCTCGACGGCGCGCCAGCAAGGTCTCGACACGCCGGTGGTGGTGCTGACAGCGCGAAATGACACGGTGGACCGAGTCCTCGGCCTCGACGCCGGGGCGGATGACTATCTCGTCAAGCCCTTCGCGTTCGCCGAGCTGCTGGCGCGTATTCGCGCCGTCGCCCGACGCGGGCGGGTCGCCGATTCCGACCGCTTGAGCATCGACACGCTGGAGATCGATCGCGCTCGACGAGCGGTTACGCGTTCCGGCCAGGCGGTGGAGCTGACTTCCAAGGAGTTCGACTTGTTGCACCACCTCGCACGGTACCCACGACAGGTTGTATCGCGCGATACCCTGGCACGCGAGGTCTGGCGCGAGACGGCGCGCAGCACGACGCTCGACAACGTCATTGACGTCCATATGTCGAGGCTGCGACGGAAGGTCGACGTTGACCAGCCGGTGAAGCTGATTCATACGGTCCGTGGCGTCGGGTTTGTGCTGCGCGAGGGAACACCGTGACGCCGCGATGGTTGCCGCACACGCTACGCGTGCGTCTCACGGCGTGGCATGTTTCGGTCATGGTCGTAGTGCTCGCAATCTATGCGTCCATGGTCCTCCTGATCGTGACACGGAGCGCGTCGACCACACTCGACGGTCAGCTCCGGAGCGATTACCGATGGGCGGCGGAGATGGCGCTGCAGGGTCCGGACGGGTCGCTGTCGTGGTTTGACGGTGACCCGGGGAGTGAGGGGAGTCCGTGGCTGCAGGTGTGGACGCCCGAGGGTCGGTTGATCTATCGCACGGCGGTCGCTCAACGATTGCCCGTCCCCGAAAGCGAAGCCTTGGTCGACGGCGCCGACGACGAGATCGTGTCGGTGCCGGCGGGTCCTGTCCCGTTTCGGCTGCTGGGTGGGCGCACCACGATCGGCGACGAGCCGGTCGTCATCCAGGTCGGCCGTTCGGAAGCGCTCATGCGACGCGAGATCAGCGACCTGGCGTTCGTGTTGATTCTTGGATTGCCGCTGAGCGTGGCGGCCGCCGGTGTAGGCGGGTACTACTTGGCGCGGCGCGCCCTGGCGCCGCTGGATCGGATGACGGATCGCGCTCGGGCGATCACGGCAACACAGCTCAGCGAGCGGTTGCCTATCGGCAATACGAAGGACGAGCTGGGGCGGCTGGCCTCGGTCTTCAACGAGACCCTGGGTCGACTCGAGTCGTCGTTCAGGCAGATGCGGCGGTTCACGGCCAACGTGTCGCACGAGCTCCGGACGCCGCTCACGGCTATTCGGAGCGTCGGCGAGGTTGGCCTGCGCGAGCGTCGCGACGCCGCCGCCTACCGGGCCGTCATTGAGAGCATGCTTGAGGATACCGACCGTTTGACCTGTCTCATCGATCGGTTGTTGACCGTGTCGCGATCGGACCACAGTGACAAGACGCTCTCGGCCGACGCCATTGACCTCGGCGATCTCGCCGACAACGTGACGACGCATCTCGGCGTGCTGGCCGAGGAGAAGCAGCAATCCATGGTCGTCGAGCGCGCAGGTCATCCCACCTGCCACGGCGACCAGATCGTGCTCCGACAGGCCGTCATCAACCTCGTCGACAACGCCATCAAATACACGCCCGTCGGTGGCGCGATCCGCGTCCGGGTTGCTGAGCTGGCGACCGGCTGCGTCCTGGAAGTCAGCGACACCGGGCCCGGCATTCCCGAGGGACAGGCGCCACAGATGTTCGACCGACTGTACCGTGGACAGTCGCCCGATGAGCGCGGCGGAAGCGGCCTCGGGCTCGCCATCGCGCGCTGGGCAGTCGAATCCAATCAGGGTCAGCTGAGCTACGAGCCGCGGAACGGTCGCGGCAGCACGTTTCGCATCGAGCTGCCGATTTGATCGCGCTCGCGTTGCCGTGCCGGGCGTCCATCCCATCGTCCCTGACGAAAAGTTCATGAACTCTGCAGGGACGTGCCCGCGGGGTGTTCGCTAGACTGATCTTCAGTGCGGCGTCGAGTTTGACGCGTTGTCTTGCCTACTCGATCGCTCCAGCCCGCAATGCGGCCGTTCCAGCAACGAGAGAGTGATGATGGACTGGATGAGAGCCTTGGATGTCGCGGCGGTGGCGCGACGATCGGCCGCCACGCGATGCGCGGTCGCCGCGGTAATGGTTGGCGTGATGATGGCCGGTTCGCCACCGCTCTCGGCGGCGCAAGGTGAGGGCGCCGTATCCGGCACGGTCGTCGATCCGCTCGGAATGCGATTGCCGGCGACCGTTTCCCTGCTGCAGGACGAAGAGGCGGTGAGCGAACAGGATACCGATGCGAACGGCGCCTTCCGGTTTGATGGGCTCGCCGCAGGGCGGTACCGAGTCGAAGGCCGCGCGCTGGGGTTCGCCGTGGCGGTGTCCCCCACGGTTTTCGTTGGTGCCACCTCCGAGGTGCGTGTCGATCTCTCGCTACAGATCGGCCCGATCGAGCAGCACGTCGTCGTCACCGCCGCGGCCGTCGATCTCCCGCAGTCACAAAGCGGGTCGCCAGTTACCGTGATCGACCGCGACTTACTCGAGCAGTTCGGTAAGGCCGACGTGCTTGAGGTGCTGCGTCTGGTCCCCGGCGCGTCCGTGGTACAGACCGGCGCGCGCGGATCGACGACGTCGATCTTCCTCCGCGGTGGCGGCGGCAATTTTAACAAGGTGCTGATCGATGGCGTGCCCGCCAACGACATCGGTGGTGCGTTTGACTTCGGTGCCTTCGCGATGGCGGGTGTGGAGCAACTGGAGGTGCTGCGTAGCGCCAACAGCGTAATTTACGGCCCCGATGCGCTGAGTGGTGTGATCAGCCTCACGACCCGGCGCGGCGATACGCGACGACCGGAGCTGACGTACGCAATCGACGGCGGTAACCTGGCGACGGTTCGCAACGAGTTGTCGGTGGGCGGGGTCGCCGGCCGGTTTGACTACTTCCTCGATGTGTCGCGGTTCGACACCGACAACGATCTGGCGAACAATGAGTATCGGAACGACTCGGTGGCGGGGCGCTTCGGGGTCAGGCTCGCGCGTGCGACCGATCTGAACGCCACCGTTCGGCACACCAAGGCCGACCTCGGTCTTCCCGGCGCGGTCCTGTTTAACGGAATCACTAACGACTCGTCCCAGTCGAACGACTTGATGTTCCTGAGCGTCAACGCGCGCTCGCAGGTCACCAATCGTTTGCAGACCAATGTCCAGTTGTCGTCGATGGACAGTGGCTACCGTTTCGTCGACCCTGCGCCCACCGGCAAGCCGTTCGACCCGTTCGGGTTTGGCGCCCATTTCCTCGGCGACGAGGTGACGGTCGTCGGCGCGAACGGCTACCAGGCCACAGGGCGAGCAATCCTGGATTTCGGCGGAGTCTACCCGTTGGTATACGAAGCCAACTCGGCGCGGCGGATGGTGTCCGGACAGGCGGACTACTACGTGAACGAGGCCTTCGACGTGTCGGCCGGTGTCCGACTCAACCGCGAGGAGGGCGTCGCGGGAACGTCGGCCACGACCGAGCGTACCAACGTCGGCTCGTTCGTCGAGGCTCGCTGGGCCGTCGGGTACCGGCTCCACCTCACCGGGGGCGTCGGGTTTGAACACAACGACCTATTTGGCTACGCGACGACGCCACGGCTCTCGGTGGCGTTCTACGCGCGGCCGCCGTCGCCGACGGCGACCGGGGCGCTTAGCGACACCAAGCTGACCTTCAACGTCGGGCGTGGCATCAAGGCGCCGGGAGTGTTAGACGAACAATCATCCCTATTTGCGCTGCTGCCCGGCGTGCCCGGGGGGATCGATCCCGGGGACCGGATCGGGCCGGAACGCAGCCGCAACATCGATGTAGGGATCGAGCAAGCGTTGTGGGGCAGGCGCGCCCGCGTGCGTGTTGCCTATTTTCACAACGAGTTCGACGATCTGATCGAGTTCGTCAGCAAGTTTGCGCTGCCACAACTCGGCGTGCCCACGGAGGTCGCCGCGGGGGTGCCGTTTGGCGCAACGGTGAACGCGTCGTCGTACCGGGCCCAGGGAATCGAGACGTCGATCGATCTGTCGGTCGGCGACGTGCGGGTGGCGGCGTCGTACACCTACGTCGACGCGATCGTCACGGAGTCGTTCTCCGGGAGCGCACTCTTTCCCTCTATCAACCCCGCGTTCCCCGACATCGAGATCGGTCAGTTCTCTCCGCTCGTTGGTGCCCGCCCGTTCCGGCGTCCTGCCCACTCCGGCAGCCTCTTCGCGTCCTACCTCCGTGGGCCCGCGCAGGTGACGCTCACCGGGTACTTCGTCGGCAAGTCCGACGACAGCACGTTCCTCTCGGATGCCTTCTTCGGGCCGTCGCTCCTCTTGCCGAACCGGGACCTCATCGCGGGCTATCAGAAGGCTGATTTGAGCGGCTCCTATCGCGTCCACCGTCGGCTGCGATGGTACGCCAGCATCGAGAATCTGCTCGACCAGGGTTACACGGCGGCAGCCGGCTTCCCGGCGTTGCCGCTCACGTTCCGTAGCGGACTTTCGGTAACGCTCGGGGGCGACTAGTCAGAGAGTCTGCGTCGCCGCTGCTAAGCTGTACTTGTGTACCACGACGCCACCACCATGCTCCGCGGGTTGGGCGGGGCGATCTTCGCCTCGACGGCCGGGACCTGGCGCGCGGCGGCGGCGCTGACCGCGGCCTTCCTCGTCGCTGCGCTCTGGTGGTAACCCGGTCCGGCCTGGAACGGCGAGCGCGCCCACAGCGCGCTCCGGGTCACACACAACCCGACGGCGTCGCTGATACCGGCGATACGCCCGTTGGGCGACCGGTTCGCGCTGGTCTGGAACGAGGATGTCCTGGCCGAGCGGGGCGACCACATCAACGGCGGCCGCTCCGAGATCGTGTTCGCCTTCGTACCCTAAGTGGACTGTAACAGCTCTTTGTAGAGTGATTTCCGACCGGGACGCACCGCGTGCCAGCGGTGTTCCTCGGTCACATATACGGAACATGCTCCCTCGTCACGTCTTGCCAGCCTGGCGTCACGGCTCGGACCTCACTCCACAACTGGCTGTCACAGTCCACTAGCAGCCCGTGGTGAGTCCCGCATCGCGCCGAGACCGGGATGTGGCCTGCCCCCGCCCTGATAAGGCGCGCGGAGGGAGAATACTCGCCTACTTGACCGACGCGCACCGCCGTCAGGCGTCATGCAGCGCCGGTCGAGTGCAGCGCGACTTTGACCACGGGCTGCTAGGGCCCCCGATCGCCTTCGACGCCCTCGCGCCCCGGCTGATGATTCTCTTCTGTGCCAGGCCAGCTCGGACTGCCTGAAGCAGAATTCATGATTTCTTCAGGGATGCGAGGCCGTTCGGTCCAATAGACTCCGTTCCAGGTCGATCGGGTTCGCACAGGGCGAGACGCAGACTTACGAACAGTGAGGATACATGCACAGCGGTGGATGGAACCTTGCCAGGGTTCTGCGCAGCACCGTCGTGGGGCTGACGATGACGGTGGGCAGTATCGTCGGCTTCCCTGCGGTGGCCTTAGCGCAGGACGGCACAATCACAGGTGTTGTCGTCGCGCGCGCAGAGGGCACTGCGGTGGCTGAAGCCGTCGTCCTAGTCGACGGAACCTCGCTGGCCGCCGTCGCCAATGCGGTTGGGCGGTTTCGCATCGACGGGGTCCCACCGGGCGGGGTGACACTCGTCGTCCAGGCTTCCGGTTTTCTCGAGTTGCGTGTCGGCGGCGTTCAGGTACAACCGGGAGGCAATGCCCCGCTGCGGGTCGAGCTAGAGGTCACCCCGAACTACCTCGAACGCGTGCAGGTGACGGCGAGCCGGGCGCCGCTCAGCGTCGGCGACGTGGCGGCGCAAGCGGACATCATCGACCGCACCACCATCGAACAGCGGGGCGACCAGGAGTTGGTGCAGGCAATCGCGCACGTGCCGGGTGTCATCGTGAGTACGCAGGCCGGCTCGTTCCAGTCGGTGACAATGCGCGGTCTGCCGCGCGACGGCAACGAGTTCACCAGCACGTTGCTGCTCATCGACGGCGTACCGCAGACCGATTCGCGTAACAGCGCGCGTGTCGTCAACCTCCCGATCAACGACGCGAGCAGCATCGAGGTCCTGCGCGGACCGAACTCATCGCTCTATGGTCGCACCGCCATCGGTGGCTCGATCAACGTGCGGACCGCTGAGCCCACGCCCGACCACCAGTTTGGCTTCGACTTCACTACAGGGGGGTTCGACGCGAACGGTAGCGGACTCGATACGGCGAAGGGCGTAGCGCGCGCATCTGGGCCCATACGCGACTGGGGCGGCTACTATGTGTCGGCGTCGAGCGAGCAAAACTCGAGTTTCTATACCGGGCCATTCGACTTCGATGTCGACCGGACCGCTATGTTCGCTAAAGTGACCTTCGTTCCCGACGAGCGGTCGCACGGCAGCGTTAGCGTCAACCGAGTGCTCTCCGCGCAAAGCACACCGACCAACGTGCCCATTATCGACGGGCGGTTGCTGAGCGACATCGACGCACGGTTCGATCGCCTGACCAATCTCAACGTTCCAGGTCCGAACTACCGTCAGAACGAAGGCCGGATTACAGCGAACTACACGCGCGTCCTATCGTCGTGGGCCAGCATTCACGGCATCTTTGGCTATCGTGCGATCCAGTACAAGTTCATCGACGACGGCGACGTGATTGGTGGCCCGTTCGATCTCGAGGCCACCACGCTGACGATGTATCCGTTCGAGATGCAGACCGATGAGGACATCACGTACTCGGAAGCTCGCATCGAGGTGACGCCGGTACTGGGCGAGATGCGCAACACCCTGACGGTGGGGGCTTCATACGAGAAGACCGGCGGGTTTGCCGCCGGCAACCTGATGTACACGGATCCCAACACGTTCGGTTGGCCGGTGAACTATCTCAACCCGATACATCCGCCGAAGAGCGAGTGGGAGTTCTTCCGCTTCGGCGGTAACGACTACAACCTCGGGAGCACCGGCGTGTTCGCGCAGTACCTGATCGAGCCAGTCAGCCGTCTCATGTTCACCGCCGCCGGGCGATTCGACCGCTTCAACATCGACAACACGCTAACGTTCGCTCCCACGCCGACGGTGATCGAGGATTCGTTCGACGCGTTCAGCCCGAAACTGAGCGCGATGGTGAAACTGCTCGGCGTCGACGGCGTCGGCCCGACGGTCAACGCGTACGCCACCTACTCGCAGGCGTTTCTCCCGCCGCGTCGTGCAAGTCAGCTTCGGCCTGGTAATGAGCTGAACCCGCTGAACCCGGAAGACATCGAGAACTACGAGGTGGGGATGAAGGGCAGCGCCGCCAACGGGCGAGTGACGTTCGAGGGGACGTTCTTCTACATGACGCGCGACGGCATCATTGCCAGCGTGCGTCAGGGGCCGTTCTTCCTGCCGACGAACTCCGGGGCGCACGAATACAAGGGCTTCGAGACCGGAGTCGGTGTGACGCCCCTCGAAGACAACGGTTGCTACGGCTCGCTGTCCGTCTACATCAACGCGTCGTTCTACGAGAACCGGTTCGGCGATTTCGTGATCGAGAGCACTGGTGGGGACACCGTGCTGACTGGTAACCGTCTCCCGATCGCGCCAGACCGCGTCATCAACGCGGGGCTGACCTGGGCCCCTACCGACGCGGTCGATGTCGTGGTCAATGCCAAGCACGTCGGCGACGTCATGGTCGACCAGGGAAACACGTTCGAGTTCGATCCGTACACGCTGGTCGATCTCGCCGTCTCGTGGCGGACCGGTCCGCTGCGCCTGACGCTGTCGGCGCACAACGTCTTCGACGAAGAGTACTTCTGGAATGGCGACATCTCGCGCGGCGAATCGGCCGATGTAGGTCCCTCGCGCCAAGTCCTGCTGACGACATCGTTCTCATTCAGGTAATACTGACCGGATGGGCTCTCTGCCGGGCGCGGGTTCCCCTGCTCACGCGGCCTCCAGAGTTAGCCGGGGGGCGGGGACCGCTCGGAGCCCCGACTCCGGTCGCGACGCGACAAGCCGTGCCCCGAGTGCGACGGCGCCGCGGCCGGATTGGCGCCGGGCCATCGTCTACACGCACCGCTGGCTCGGAATTGCCGGCAGCCTGCTGTTCATGGCGTGGTTCGTGTCCGGCATCGTCTTGATGTACGCCGGCATGCCGAGCCTCACGGCCGAGGAGCGGTTCGCCCGGTTGCCGGAACTCGACCTCTCCTCAGCGCGCGTCCCGCTAGCCGCGGCGGCGGTGGCGGCCGGTGGCGTCCCGGATCGCACGCTGGTTGGCATGGTCGGCGACCGACCCGCCTATCGGTTTTGGCGGCTGGGTCGGTGGATCACCGTGTTCGCGGATACGGGAGTGCACCTGGACCACCTGACGCCTCGCCAGGCGACGGCACTCGCGCGCCAGTACGCGCCCGAGAATGCCGCGTCCCTCCGACACGAGACCCGAATGACTGCGCCCGACCAGTGGACCCTCCAGAGCCGCGAGTTCATGCCTCTGCATCGCATCGCGCTCGGCGATGCCGACGACACGCGGATCTACATCTCCGACCGGACCGGCGAGCCGGTCATGAAGACGACGCGCACCGGTCGGAGGCTTGCGTATGCCGGGGCCGTGCTGCACTGGTTCTACTTCACGCCGTTCAGGCGCCACACGACTGTCTGGATCCAGTCCGTCATCTGGATATCGATCGTCGGTTGCGTGCTGACGCTCTCCGGGCTCCTGTGGGGCGTCTGGCGGATCTCGCCGGGCCTCCGCTACCGACTCCGGATCCGGGGTCGGTCACCGACGCCATACGATGGCTTGATGCGATGGCACCACTACGCTGGCCTCGTTTTTGGATTCACGACATTCACCTGGGTGTTGAGTGGCTGCCTCTCGCTCGATCCGTTCGGCTGGCATCCGGGCACGGCTCCGACACCCGAACAGCGTGCCGCGGTGCGCGGGAATCCACTTCGTCTCGAGGGGATCGGTCTCAACGAGCTGCGGAGCGGCGCCGGAGTGATTCGGGCGTCGTTCGTGCCGAAGGAACTCGAGGTCGTGCCCTTCCGCGGCCGAGGCTATCTGCTCGCACGCCGTCCGAGATCGTTCGAGGAATCGGCACGTGCGCGTGCACCTTACAGGCCCCCGGACGATCCGGCGTGGGTGGCGGCGTTCGAGCAGCGTCTCGTACCGGCGCAGGCACCTGACCCGCAGGCATTCGTTCGTTTCGACGATGCGGCCGTGCTCGACGTGGCTCGCCTGGCGATGCCACGCTCGTCGATCACGGACGCCTCGTGGTTGGAGGCCTACGACGCCTACTACTACGACCGCACCGGTGCCCGGCCGCTCCCCGTCCTACGCGTGCGCTATGACGATCCGCAGGAGACCTGGCTCTATCTAGATCCGTTCCGGGGGGCGATCGCGCGTAAGGAAGAGCGGCTTACCCGCGTGAACCGATGGCTCTATCACGGCCTGCACAGCCTCGATTTTCCGTTCCTCTACGACCGCCGGCCGCTCTGGGACGCGGTGGTCATCATGCTGAGCATCGGGGGGCTCGCGTTGAGCATGACGTCGTTGGCGCAAGCGTGGCAGCGTCTCAGGCGTCACGGCCGCCGGCTCCTGGGCTCACGCCGGAGGGGGTAGGTGCCATGTGGCGCGACTTATTGACTGGCGGCGAGGTCGCGGAGGAAGTTGATCACGTTCCAGATATCGTCGTCCGTGATGCGGCCTTCCCAGGCGTCCATGTCGTACTTGGGCGGAACGCCTTCCCTGATCACCTTGAAAATCGCCGCATCGGTGTCGCCGTGGTCCCACTCGTCGTCCACGAGGTCGGCTGGCCGCGAGTCGGGCGGGGCCGCCATGCCACGGCCGTCCGCGCTTATACCATGGCACGATCGGCAAAAACGGCCGTAGGTCCCTCGGCCGGCCGTGATCGACTCCTCGGACGACGCGATCGGGTTATCCTGCAGCGTGAGCTCGGCTGCCAGGGCGCTGGGCGTTGGCGAGACCCCGCTCATTACGTAGAGTCCGACGGCAAAGAGAATGGCGATTGCTGGCACGAAGCGCGTCATATCTGCGACCTCCTCAAGTTGTTCAACGTCAACTATACGCTCCTGGCCGCATGAGGCGGGGGCGGTGCGGGGTCGAAGTTGACCCTACTCGGACCAGCAGGTTACACTTCGCGCCCAAGCTTTGATTCCGACTAGGGTGCGTTCTGGGCGGCTGTGGAGGTACGACGACATGCGAGTGCTCAGCCTCGTCATTACAGTGGTGTTGGTTGCTGGCACGGCTGTGGCGCAGCAGGATCCGCCAGCAGAGCCCGCCGGTGACCTCGCAGAGGTGATGCGAGGGATATTGTTCCCGAACTCAAATATTCTTTTCGACGCGCAGAGTGTTGATCCGGGTGCACCTCCGGAAGAGTCGAACGCAGATGCAGGAGGCGCCTCCGCACGGTTTGCGGCCGTCTATACCGGCTGGGAAACGGTCGAGAACGCGGCGATTGCACTGGCTGAGGCAGCCAATCTCATCACCCTGCCTGGACGCATGTGTGAGAACGGCCAGCCGGTTCCGATCGAGCAGGACAACTGGAAGGAATTCGTGCAGGGGCTGCGCGAGGCGGGAGAAATCGCCTACAAGGCGGCGCGCAACAAGAGCCAGGACGAAGTCATCGACGCGACGAACTACGTCGCCGAAGCCTGCTCGAACTGCCACAGCGTCTATCGCGACAGCTATTCGGATCCCCCGAAGGAGCGTTGCGTCCCGTAGCCATCTAGCGCCAGCCACCGGAATCACAGGACACTGACCGATGCTCAGGAGCTTGTTCGAGTGGGGGCAGATGCTGCCGAGCAGCATTGCGCTCCGCGAGTCGCTCAACGCGTATCCGATCATGCTGACCTCGCATGTCATCAGCATGTGTCTGATGGCGGGGCTCGTGATGATGATGGACCTTCGGTTGGCGGGCGTGGGTAACAAGCATTCCTCCATCAGCGATGTGCAGTCACGGTTGTTTCCCTGGCAGATGGTCGGCTTCGTCGTCAGCGCTGTCACCGGGGGGCTGCTGGTGTGGGCTGACCCGATGCGGTTCTACGTCAACTTCTACTTCTGGACGAAGAACCTATTCATGGTGCTAGCGGGTATCAATATCTGGTACTTCCACACGAAGACGTATCAGACGGTGGAGCAGTGGAACATGGATCCAACGCCGCCACCGGCGGCTCGGATGGCTGGCTACTTGTCGATCGCGTTGTGGGCCGGTGTTATCGTTCTAGGTCGCATGATTGCCTACTCCGGGCTCGTTCCGCAGTGGTGGCTCGATCTGGGTCTCCAGGGATGAGCAACGCTCAGAGGGGCGCTTAAGGGATTACTACACCATGCTGCAGCCGTTCTTCACGTGGATGCAACAGCACCCGTTCAGCGCCTATGTCCTCGACACGACCTGGTTCTCGCCGATCACGCAAGTGCTGCACTTGGTAGCATTGTCGGTCTTTGCGGGAGCCATCCTCGTGGTTGACATGCGGCTCTTGGGCATCGGGTTGACCAAAACGCCGCTTGCCAAGGTGGCTCGGGACGCGCAACCGTGGCTCATCTGGTCGTTCGTGGCGTTGTTCATCACGGGATTCCCATCGCTGACGTCGACCGCCATGAAGCAGTATTTCAGCCCGTTTTTTTGGTGGAAGATGGAGTTGCTGCTGCTGGGGGTCATCTTCACGTTCACGATACGCCGCAAGCTCGTCCAGACGAGCGAGGCGGAACTGGGGCCCGTCTGGCCAAAGGTGGCTGGGCTCGTTTCCATCTCGGTTTGGACCGGCGTCGCGGTCGGCGCACGGCTGATCGGATTGCTTTCCTGACCCGGTGCGTTCGGTCCTTGACATCAGGAAGAACGGCGGTAAAAATACGACGCTGATTGATGAGTTCATTAGTCACGACGTGGCCTCGGCTGCGAGGTGGAGTGCCCGCAGCGGGTGGTCCGCGTCGAGACCCGAGCGGGGGAGATGAATTGATGCGAAATCGTGGCAAGGTCAGATTCGTGATGTTGGCGTCGGCGCTTGTCGCTGTCGTAATGGTGTTTTCGTTGGCGACCGAACCGGTCGCCGGCCAGGATTATCGGGCCGATCGGACGGCTTTCGGGCAACCCGACCTGAACGGGATCTGGCAGGCGCTCGGCAGCGCCAACTGGAACATCGAGGGTCACGCGGCGAGCCCGGGGCCGGTCGTCGAACTCGCGGCACTCGGTGCGATTCCGGGTGGGCTCGGGATCGTCGAGGGCGGCGAGATCCCCTACACGGCTGCCGCGCGCGCCAGGCAGGCGGACAACAAAGAACACTGGCTTGAGCGCGACCCAGCGATCAACTGCTTCATGCCTGGTGTGCCACGCGCCAATTACATGCCGTACCCGTTCCAGATCGTGCAGACCGAGGAATACATTCTCATCGCCTACGAGTTCGCCAGTGCCAGCCGGGTCGTCTACATGAACCGGCCAGATTTTGAGGCGCCGGTCGACGCGTGGATGGGGCATTCGCGCGGCTCCTGGGACGGTGAGACGCTGGTGATTGACGTCACCGCGCAGATGCCGGACACGTGGCTCGACAGTGCGGGGAACCACCACAGCAACTCGCTCCACGTCGTTGAGCGGTTCACGGCGATCAGTCCAGGCCACATCATGTACGAGGCGACGATTGAGGACCCGGAGGTCTACACGCGCCCGTGGACCATGCGGTTCCCGCTCTACCGTCGGATTGACGAGAACATGCAGTTGCTTGAGTTCAAGTGCGTCGAGTTCGCGGAGGAACTGATGTACGGGCACCTGCGGAAGGACCCAGACCTGACGCCAACGTATCGCCCGACCGGTTTCGGCTCGGCGTTCGAAGGCGACGCGCCTGGCCCGAGATAAGGCCGTATAAACGCAAGGAGAATCTGCTGGAGTTGACGAAATCCCGGTTGACGTCCATAATACGCAGACGGTAACTATTAGGGGTGGATAGGAATCAAGTGGAGGCGAATCCGATGCGAAAGGTAGTCCTTACGGTCGCGGTTGTGGCTGTCGCGCTAGCGGCGGTACCGGTAGTGGCCCATCACGCGTTCTCGGCGGAGTTCGACGCTGACGCGCCGATTCACCTTGAGGGCAAAGTGGTGAAGATGGAGTGGATCAACCCCCACGCGTGGGTCCATCTCGAACTTGAAGATGGGACCGTGTGGATGGTCGAGGGGGGCACACCGAATACGTTGCTCCGCCGAGGCTTCAACAAGCAATCCCTCCTGCCTGGGACCGAGATTGTCGTTGATGGCTATCAGGCCAAGGACGGCTCCAACAAGGGTAACGGCCGCGACCTGACCTTCAAGGACGGTCGGAAGCTGTTCATGGGATCGTCCGGCACCGGCGCGCCACAAGATGGTCGTGACGTGACCGAGCCGGAATAGACCGTTCAGCAGACCGTATCGGGTAACGAATACGAAGACCCTGAGCGTCCCAAGTATCTACTTGGGGCGTCCAGGGTCTTTTCTTGTCCAGAAGCAGATCGATTACGACGGAGAACCGGAACCCCATGCCTAGACTGCTGATCGTTCTCTCTAGCACGGCGCTGTTGCTGGCACCGGCGTGCGCCCAGACGCCCGCCGATGCGCCGGGCGCCACCCCGGCCGAGACGTCTGCCGTCACGGCAGGCGACACCTCCCGTGCAGACCCACGGCAGCAGTTCGCCGGGACCTGGGAGCTCGTGAGGGTGGAGCGGTACGACGCCGACGGCGAGTTGCAACCTCCGCCCGATCCGCCGGGGTTCGGAGCGGGCTCCCCGCTCGGCTACATCATGTATGACGGCGACGGCTACATGGGCGTGGTGATTCAGCAGGACGGGCGACAGCCGTACGCCGGTGAGCGCCGGACCCCAGACGAAGCGTTGGCGGCCGTGACGAGCTACACGTCCTACTTCGGTCCCTACACCGTGAACGAGACCGAGGGCTACGTGACGCATCATCTCGAGGGTAGCCTGAGCCCGGGAGGCCGCGGTCGCGACAACCAGCGCTTCTACGAGTTTTCCGGCAACCAGCTTGCGCTCAAACCCCCGGCCGGCGCGTCGGGCACCCAGCTGCGCATCGTCTGGGAGCGGGTCCCGGAACTCGCGGAGCTGACGGACGAGCATCGGCGGTTCATTGGCTTCTGGGAGTTCGATTCGGTCGAACGGAGGACGGTCGACGGGGAATCTCTGCCGGCGAACCAATGGAGAGCCGGCTACATCATTTATACGCCGTCTGGACACATGGCGGTGCACCTGGCCCGGCCCGACCGGCAGCCGTACGCCGACGGCGGTCCGACACCAGACGAGGCGGATGCCGCGCTCGGGACGTACGCCAGCTACTTCGGACCGTTCACGATTCACGCCGACGAGCGCTACGTCGTCCACCACCGCATCGGCAACACCAGCCCGAACGGCGTGGGCACCGACGCCCAGCGGTTCTACGAGTTCGCCGGCAACCAACTCATCCTGAAGCCGCCGCCGGCGATGGTCGACGGCCGAGAAGTGCAGAGCTTCATTTACTGGAATCGCATCAGCGGAGGATGACGCGCGTGACCTGGATCACCCAAAGCGTCGTCGTTGCCGCGTGTGTGGGCGTTTGCGGGATCGACGCTGAGGCGCGCGTGGTTCGGCTCGTCGTCGAGCGCACGACCCCGTACGCCGGTGGCCGCATGTTCGGCGAACACGGGCCCTTTGAACGGCTCGAGGGCACCGTGTACATGGAGGTCGACCCGCTCGACCCATCGAACGCCGTCATCGTCAACCTCGACAAGGCGCCGCGCAACCCCGCTGGGCGCGTCGCCTACAGCGCCCCGTTCGTCATCATCAAGCCAGTGGATGTCAGCCGAGGAAACGGCAAGATCCTGTATGGCATCAACAACCGGGGCAACACCATCGAGTTGACGTTTCAGACGTTCCCAAGGCTCCCGCCAGGTGCCGCGCCTGACGACGGCGACGGTCTTTTCTTTCGGCTGGGCTACACCTTCGTCGACGCCGGCTGGGCGGGTGACATCACGACCACGGCGACGCGTCTGGGCGCCGATCTGCCGGTCGCCCTCGAGCCCGACGGCGGTCCCGCCGTGTCGCGGATCCGGATCGAGTATTCGCGCGCCGGGTACACCGTCCCGCTGAAGGGCAACGATCGGTTTCGGAGCTACGAGGCGGCCGACACCGAGACGGCGCTGTCGACGCTCACGGTGCGCGACGGCGTGGGTGGCGCCAGGCGTCCGATCGCGCCCGACCGCTGGGGGTTCGGCCGCTGCGAGACCGGTCGATTGTCACTGGAGCCAACGACGACCGACCTCTGTCTGTTCGATGGGTTCGACCCGGACCGGATCTACGAGCTTACCTACCCGGCCAAGGGCCCGTGGGTGATGGGTCTCGGCTACGCGGTGACGCGCGACCTTGCGTCGTTTCTGCGATACGCGACCGCCGACGACGCCGGCAACCCCAATCCGCTCGGCGCTGGTGACGGGACAGTGGGGGTGCGCCGCGCCTACGGTTTCGGCATCTCGTCGACCGGGATGTACATGCGTGACTTTCTCTACCTCGGGTTCAACGGCGACGAGGCGGGCCGGCAGGTGTTCGATGCCGTACGCATCCTCATCCCCGGCACGCACCGGCTGATGGCGAATGTGGAGTTCGCAGACCCGAATGTCTACTCGAGACAGGACCAGCACCAAGACTTCACGTCGTCGTCCTATCCTCCGCTCACGTACGCCGTGACAGCCGACCCGGTCTCAGGCATCCGCGACGGCATTCTCACGCGGCCCGAGACCGACCCGCTCGTGTTCCATGTCGACACGGCGAACGAATTCTGGCAGATGAACGCCTCGCTGAACGTGCACGACGCCCGTGGCGATGCGGTACCGATCCCCGAGACGGTGCGGTTCTATCACCTCGCAAACCATTCGCACGTCGGGGCCAGCGGCGTGGCAGCCAGGCCGACCGACCCCGGCACCTGCGCGTACCCTGTCAACGGCGGCTTCAGTTATGCGCCGGTGCTGCGGGCGCTGATCGTTGCGCTCGATGCATGGGCCGATCGAGGTGTCGAGCCCCCAGCGAGCGTCTATCCGAGCGTGCGCGACGGGTCCCTCGTCAGCGTCGCGGAGGCATCCGCGGCGTTTCCGGTGATCCCCGGCGTGACCCACCCGGGTGTCGTGAACGAGCTCGCGTGGCTGGACTTCGGACCCGCGTTCGGGCCGGCGGGCGGATATATCACCGAGCTGCCGCCTATCCAGCGTGGGAGCTATCCCGTCTTGGTGCCGAAGCCAGACGCGGACGGCGTCGACGCGATTGGCATCAGGACCGTGGACGTCGCGGTGCCGGTTGGCACGAACACCGGCTGGAACCTGCGCGCACCCGGAGCGCGCGGCAAGGATCTGTGCGGGCTCAGCGGCTCTTTCTTTCGCTTCGCCGACACCCGAGCCGAGCGGATCGCCAGCGGCGACCCGCGGCCCTCACTCGAGGAGCGGTACGGTGATCACGCCGGCTTCGTCGACGCCGTGCGCCGGGCGACGGTCGACCTCATCGATGAGCGGTTACTGCTCGACGAGGATGCCGCGACCATCATCGGGATCGCGACGGAGAGCGACATCCTGCAGGGGCACTAATTCGCTGGCGTCGCGTAGACCGCCAGGGTGTCTTTGAGGCGCATGACCGAGTCAGGCGCTACGCCGGCGCCCGCCTTCGCCGCAAGCACGACGTCTGCCGAGTCGAGCCGGTCCCCGTAGAATCTCTCGTTGGCGTCGCGGTCCGGGCGAATCGTGGAACCCTTCAGCGTCACCCCCGCGAACACGCCGCGGGCGCGGGAATAGCTGAGGATCTCCGCTCGCAGATACAGATCGGTCGAGGCCTCGGCGTCCCGCCCGAGGGGGCCGACGACGGCCGATGCATCGCCACCGATCTTGAACTTGTTGTCCAGCAGCATCTCCAGCCCGCGCCGGTTCATCACGACCAGCACGAGATCGACGGCTTGACCGCCAATCTGGAGGCCGAAGCTGCCGCCCGTGAGCGTCACGAACGCCGGCTCTGTCCAGGTGCCGTCGTCCGGTTTACGGGCGCTGATGATGCCTCGGCCTCGATGCCCGCCGAAGATGAAGCCGGCCTTGATGGTGGATGGGAACACCGCGACGGCCTCAGCGCTGTCGAGAATCGCACGCGGGATCGCTGAGTCCGGCTCGGTCATCAACTCCTCGAGGACGGCAGTCGCCCGGTCGACCCGTTCCGCTTCATCGGAGGCCGCGCTCGGGACGGATTGGTCGGCGCAGAGGAACAGGGCGGTCGCCGAGAGGACGGTTATGTATCGGTTTCCGGTCATCCGCATCTCCTCAGCATCTGACATTACACGGTTTCGCGTGGTTCGCCGACGGGTGCGACAGAATCCCCGCATGGCCCGTGCCGACGACCACAGCTGGCACGCCTCCACCACCGGACGACGCTAAGATCGACACGATGCGCGCCCAATCGACCGCCCGGTGGGCGACAGTCCTGTTTGTCGCGGTGTCCACGGCGACGGTCTCCGGCCAGGACCGGGCCACGACCCCACCTCTCTTTATCGGCACAATCGAGATCGTCAGCCACGAGGTATTCGACGAACCTGCGCGGGGGCTCGCCGCTCCGTATCGGGTGGCCAACAACATCCACGTGCGGACGCGCGCTGCGGTCATCAGGCGGGAACTCCTCTTCGCGGCGGGGGAGCCGATCAACCGGGAACGATTCGAGCAGACCGAGCGCAACCTGCGGGCGCTGCCGTTCCTGCGGGATGCGCGTGTCGAGACGACGCCGGTCGACGAGGATGGTGATGGGCGCCCCGAGCGAATGGACATCCGGGTGGTGACCTGGGATACGTGGTCGCTCGCCCCACGCTTCGATTTCGAGCAGCTTGATGACCGCACCATCTGGGAGATCGGCGCGTCGGAGAAGAACCTGTTCGGCTTCGGGAAGGCGATCACGCTGTCTCACCGAACGACCCTGGACCGTACGACAGACCGGGTCGTGTATCAGGACCGCCAGCTGGCCGGTTCGCGCTTGGCCTTGACGGCCTCGCTGGCCAATCTCAGCGACGGCGACGAGGAGTTCCTCACGCTCGATCGGCCGTTCTTCTCGCTGGAGGATCGCTGGGCGGTGTCGATGCGCGCCGGCGCGTTCAGTCGGACCGATCCCATCTTCGAGGACGGCGAGGAGATCGACCGGCTCCGACACCGCGGCCAGTGGAGCGACCTCGAGATCGCTAGGGCGCTGCTCAGACGGCCGACGAGCGCGCTCCGGGTGCATGCCGCCTACCGTAGCCGGTCGGAGCGAGTCGGAGGCGACGCGCGTGACTTCGGGATCGTGGAGGTGGGCATCCGATCGGTCGAGCATCAGTTCGTACGGCTCAGCCACGTCAACCAATTCGAGCGGTCAGAGGATTTCAATCTCGGTGCCGCGTCTTACGGGACGATTGGGGTGTCGGCGGGCGCGCTCGGCGGCAGCAAGGGGCAGGTGGTCTTCTTCTCGGGTGGTCACACACGCGGGGTGGCGTTCCGGGATGGCCATTTCATCCTGGCCGGCGTCGGGTTCGCCGGCCGCCACGACCGGGGCGTCTGGCGAAATGCCCTCACGGAGGCCCGCGTTCGCTATCTCCGCCAGCACGCGATGAGACACGCGCTCGTTGGGCGGGTGACGTATCGACACGGCTACAACCTCGATCCCGAAGTCCAGCTCCTCCTCGGAACGGAGACCGGCTTGCGTGGCTACCCAGTGCGACAGTTCGCCGGTAGCCGGTCGTTGCTGCTGAGCGCCGAGGAGCGCTGGTTTGTGGCCGACGACGTCGGCCAGCTCCTCTCGCTCGGGCTGGCCGCCTTTGTCGACAGCGGCTTCGCGTGGCCGGAGGGACACGATGTCGATCTCGCAGATCTCCGGACCGCGATCGGCGCGAGCCTTTTGATTGGGAGCCATCGGCTGTCGACGCGCGGCGGGGTCCGCCTCGACGTTGGCTTTGGTCTGCATCCGGTCGGGGGGGCAGGTCACTGGGTGTTCGCGGCGGGGTCCGACATTGCCTTCTGACCTCAGGACTTCCCGCGGTCGGCATCACGCGCGGCGCGCGGCGGTGCGTTTTGCCGGTGGGATCGCAGTCCCCGTGCTGGGGTTGTTCGTGGTCGTGCCAGTCGCCGGGGCCGTCGGAGGACTGACTGGCGGATCCGTGGGGAGTCTTGCCGGCCTGATGGCGTTCGCCGGCGCGGCAGGTGGCGCGCTCGCAGGGAGCGCGCTCGGGCGCGGGTGGCGGGGCGCGGCGGCGTTCGCGCTGGCGTTTCCGGTTGGCCTCGCGCTGCCACTCCTCGCCGTGGCGAGTGTGCCGGCGCTGTCGGGTCGTGAGCGTCTCGTCGAGCTGGTTGCCGGGTTCGTGCCTGCTTTCGCCGCGTCATTCGGATTGATGGGGGGGGTCGGCACGGCGTTGGTGGGCGCGGGCTGGCGACGTGCACTTCAATCATCGCTGGCGTTTTCGCTCGCCGGTGTGATCGGAGGCTTGGCGCTCACTGCTGTAGCCACCTTCCTCCCAGGAGGGCTGACCGGGCGGTTCCCGGGGTTGTTCGTGATCGCGGCCGCGCTGACCCCCATCGTGCCCGCCGCGCTGGCGGGCTGGTGGCTCGTCTGGTCCAGTAGTGCGACTCGGGTGTCTCCGCCCAGTCAGGGGAGGTGAGGATGCGCAATCCCGGATGCCGGCTTGTTCAGTCCACGAACACATGTCGGCCCTGACCCGCCATCCGGCCCACTGTTCGGCGCTCAGGTCCCCAGCCGCTCAGCGTCCCTCTCCGCGCGATAGATGAAGAAGAGCGCGGCCGCGGACAACAGGTGCCAGATGGCATGCGGTTGGACGACGTGCGCGAGCCCGCCGCCCAGACACGCCACCGCGGCGTGATCGAGGACCAGCAGCGCGATCCCTGGGAGAACCAGCGCAACGGCGATGCGGTAGTCTGACGATCCGGCGCGGCCAGCCGGCCCGCCGAGATGCAACAACAGGACGGCCATGGTCTGAACGGTGACACCGGCAAATCCGAGCCACAGGTGCAGAAACGGGAGCAGCGCAGCGACGCCGGCGAACGTGAGGACCGCACGCGGGAACGCGCGCCGTGCCACGTATCCTCGCGAGACGAGCGAGGCGGCCAGCAGATGGCCGGTCACCAGGAAGATGGCGGCGAGGTCCACTAACTGCAACGTCGCGGTGAACGAGGCGTGAAACAGCATCGACGCCAGACCGACCACGGCGATGACCGCCGGGAACCGCGCGATGGGAAGGTGCCGATCGTCGGGACGGGATGTGGTCCAGATGATGATCGCCGTCGCCAGATAGGCGATCGCGGTGGTAGCTTCGGCCGGATGGACGACCCAGCCCGCGACGTCTGGCTCGCAGGTGTCGAGTACCGCGCGTTCGAAGCCGCTCCACGGACCGCGCATGCGCCTCAGCGAGCGGCAGCCGTCCGACCCGCCTCCCCGAGCAACTCCCGCCAGGCCCGGCCCACGTCGTCGCCGAAGCGCTGGCCGATCGTGACAAAGTCTTCGTAGTGGTTCGGGTGGTCGCCGTTCCACCAGCCAACGTAGTCGGCGAGCGGGATCATGTACGACAGGTAGTCCTGCGCCGAGCCGATGACGGCGTGATGGGTGCCGGGCATGAGCCGGTCGACGCCAGGCATGGCGGGAAAGTGCCACGTGCCCCACCGGTCCCCGTAGTCGGCCGTGCTTGCTGTGCGACCGAGGAAGTACGCCGGGTCGATTTCACCGGGCGCGGTGAGGAGGCTGAGATCGCCGATGCGGACGAGGCTGACCTCCGCCCGCACGCAGCCGAGCGGTCCCCAGCAGCGGGGCCAGTGATATCGAGGCTGGTCCTCGGGCGCCACGTCATCGTTCCAGACCGACCAGGTCGCGAGCAGGTGAATCACGTTGTCCACCGGCGTGTCGAACGATGTCGTGTGAACCGACACCGTCCCACGGTTCGTAGCGGCGGCCGTTTCGAGCGCTCGTGTGGCTGCATTCGCCACTTCGTAGCCGGTCGATCGGATTTTGTCCCAGCCGTCGGTCACCAGGACGGGGGTTGGGATGCCGCCGTCACCGACCTCGACCACCCGTTCTCCCGCATCGCTCCAGAGCGGCACCGGCGTTCCGCGCAGCCCTCCAATCTGGTTGCCCAGTGTCCCGACGACATAGACGGCCACGCCGCCACGGCGCTCCTCGACGAACTCGCGCAAGTAGTGCGGGTAGTCGCTCGAGATGAGCCGATTGGCGCTTCCGAGCGTATCGGGGTGATTGTGCCAGTTAACGAAGGTCGCGATCGGCGTGCCGGTGGAGACGGCGTCGAACCCTGCAGTCACGATGCGCGTGTTGCGGACGATAGGGTCGCGCTGGTCCCGTTGAATAAGAAACTCGTCATAGGCCGCCGCCGAATCGTCAAACTCGTTATTGACGTCGGGCAATCGGCAGTCCGGGTCGTGCTTGAGTTCCCCGGTGCGGGGATCGCGACACGAGACGTGGGTGGTCGTCGCAACCGTCATGGTGGCCGGGCGCAGCTGCCCGATCGCTTCGTCGATCGACTGGTAGATGCGCGCGCGGACGTCCGCCATGTACCGGGCGTTTCGGCCGGGCATCAACGTGGACCAGTAGCCGCTGCCATCAGGCGCGGAGTGCGTGTGGGTCGAGTGGATGATGACATGCGTCGCTGGGACGCCGAGGGTCTGCTCGACGCGGCGCCGCACGCGGCCCGTGTGCTTGCGACCGAGACCGGGCAGATCTGTCGAGACGATGACCACGGTGTCTCCGTTGGTGCCACGGATTGCCAGGGCGCGGGACCAGAGCGGGTCGTGGATCCCCGTGGCTAGGCGGTTGTCGGCCCGCAGCGGGATAAAAGGGCTGAATCCGGCGAGATGGACCCAGCGAAAGCAGTCGCCGAGTTCGTCGAATTGGGTAGGTCCGGCGTCGGGCGCGGCGTGCTCGCACAGCCGCGGCGTGATCTCGACAGCGGCCGCGCCAGCGTGCAGCTGCGCGGTGACCGGTGAGGCGTGGAAAGCTGAGGCGATGGCTGCAATGGCGAGCGCCCTCGCCCGCGACCCGACCGCGCGACACTGACAACGGTCAGGCGGTCTCGATGCCAGCGGCGCGGCCAAGATCCAGCTCCTTGATGGCGATCTCCCGCATCCGGAACTTCTGCACCTTGCCGGTGACCGTCATCGGAAACTCCTCCACCTGCTTCCAATAGCGGGGGATCTTGTAGGTCGCGATGGTGCCCTTGCAGAACGCGTCGAGTTGGTCATCCGTGAGCGAGGCCCCCGCCTTCGGCTTGACCCACGCCATGACTTCCTCCCCGTACGTGGACGAGGGGACGCCGATGACCTGGGCGTCTTCGATGTCCGGATGAGTGTAGAGGAACTCCTCGATCTCTCGCGGGTAGACGTTCTCGCCGCCACGGATGATCAGATCCTTGATACGGCCGACGATGCTGAGGAAGCCGTCGGCATCCATCGTCGCGAGGTCGCCAGTGTGCATCCAGCGCGCACTGTCGATTGATGCCGTCGTGGCGTGCGCGTCGTTCCAGTATCCGAGCATGACCGAATACCCACGCGTGCACAGCTCCCCCCGCATGCCCTGCGGCACGACCTGGCCGGTCTCAGGGTCGACCACCTTGATCTCAACGTGTGGGTGAATTCGTCCGACGCTGGTCACCCTCTTCTCGACCGGGTCGTCGACGCGTGTCTGTGTCGACACGGGGGAGGTTTCTGTCATCCCGTAGCAGATCGTGATCTCTTTGACGTGCATCCGGTCGCGCACCTGCTTCATTACCTCGACGGGGCACGGCGAGCCGGCCATGACTCCGGTGCGGAGCGAGGAGAGATCTCTCCGATCGCAGTCGGGGTGGCTCAGCTGGGCGATGAACATCGTCGGCACGCCGTAGACCGACGTGCATCGCTCGACCTCGATGGCGGACAGCGTTTTCGCCGCGTCGAAGCCTTCCGCGGGCACGACGATGCACGAGCCATGACTCGTGCAGGCGAGGTTGCCGATGACCATGCCGAAGCAGTGATAGAAGGGCACCGGTATCGCCACCCGGTCGGCCTCGGTGTAGCCGAGGATCTCGCCACAGAAGTAGCCGTTGTTCAGGATGTTGTGGTGCGAGAGCGTGGCGCCCTTGGGCGACCCGGTCGTGCCCGAGGTGTACTGGATGTTGATGGGATCGTCGAACGCCAGGGAGCCCTCACGGTCCGCCAGCGCCGCCTCGTCGGTTGCCGAGGCCTCTTCGAGCAGGGCCTCCCAGTCGTCGTCGATGACGATCACCTCGGTCAGCATGGGGCACCGCGCGCGCACCCGGTCGAGGACGGCGCCGTAGTCCGTTGTGCGGAACCGACGCGCGTGCAGCAGCATGCGGACACCGGACTGGGTGAGCGCGTGTTCGAGTTCTTTGGCCTTGTACGCCGGGTTCACGTTGACGAGCACCGCGCCGACGCGCGCGGTCGCATACTGCGTAATTACCCATTCGTAGCGGTTGGGGGCCCAGATGCCGACACGGTCGCCCTTGGCGATGCCTCGCCCGAGGAGAGATCGCGCGAGCCGCGATGTGTCCTGCCAGAACTGCCGGTAGGTGGCCCGGTAGTCCTGCGAGCGGACGACGAGGGCATCGCACTCCGCGAATCGTTCAGCGGTCCGGCGCAAGTTGGTCCCGATGGTCTCGCCGAGCAGCGGCACGTCGGTCGCGCCGTGCGCATAGGAGGGAGCGCCCACTCGACCGTGATTATAATGGGCTAGCCAGCCCTGTAAGGATCCAACGAGTGTTTCACGGCTCGCGACTCGGCGCGTGTGCCGGCGTGGTCGCCGCAGGGTTCGTCGTCCTCGCTGACGGCGCGCCGCGGGCGCAGCCGCGGGAAACCCAGATCTTCCGGTCCGGCGTCGACCTGGTACAGGTCACCGCGACCGTCCGGGACGGCGACGGCCGCCTGGTTGGCGATCTCGTGCGCGACGATTTCGAGATTCTCGAAGACGGACGACCCCAGCCGATCACGCAGTTCGACCGCGGCCGCGTCCCGGTCAGCCTGGGTGTCGTGCTCGATGTCAGCGAGAGCATGTACGGCCGGCGGATGGAGGACGCGCGATTCGCTCTCCGGCGATTCCTGGTCGATCTCCTCGAGCCGACCGACGAGGCCTTTCTCGTCGTCTTCAACCACGACCCGCGCCTCGAGGAGCCGTGGACCGCTGGGCCGCACCGGCTGCAGGGACGCCTGGACGACGTGCGCCCGTACGGCGCCACGGCCATCTACGACGCCATGGACATGGCACTGCCGTTGTTTGCCTCGCGGTCGCATGCGCGCGCCGCGCTGGTGCTGATCTCGGACGGCTCCGATACGGCCAGCGATGCGACCCCGACTGACGTGCGTCGCGCAATCCGGCAGTCCGACGCGTTTGTCTACGCGATTGGGATTGACGCCACTGAGCACCGACCCATCAACGACAGCGTGAATCCACGGGTGCTGCGCGAGATCACCGACGAGAGCGGCGGCTACACCGAGATCATTCACGACAGTCCCGACCTGGCGCCTGCGACCGAGCGGATCGCGGAGGAACTGAATCACCAGTACACGCTCGGCTATACACCGACGCGCGCGCCGGACGGGAGGTATCACCGTATACGCGTGCGTGTCGGTCGGGGCGACTACGACGTGCGGGCACGGCGTGGGTATGTCGCGACAACCAATCCGTAGGTGACGGCGGCGCCTCTGGGCAGCTGGTGGCCCTGTATGGCCTGTCTCGGGTGACTCAAGAGCGCTCACCGGGCGGGCGACCCCGCGCTGGCCGACGTTGGACCATACGTCAGCGCGGTCACACACGGTGTGTCTGCTTCCTCGTCGCGCCTCGTCAGCCGGGTGGCCGCGCGCCGGTGACCACGACCGATTCAGCTGATACAGGCCACTAGTGGCGGGCCTCCAGTGCGAAGACGTGGAGGCCGTTGCCGGTGCGCGGACGCCGTTTCTCGGGGGTCAGTTCGGCGGGGAGCATCGTGCCCCAGCTGGCGCCGCCCACGCCGACAGGGATCGCGAGGTACTGCGTGCCATCGACGGCGTACGTGATCGGAAAGCCCTGTACGGAGTTCGGCAGCCGTGTCTGCCACAGGACCTCGCCGTCAGCCGCGTCGAAGACGAAGACGTTTCTGTCCCAGTCGCCGGCGACGGCGAGCCCCCCGGCCGTCGTCAACGCCGCGCTGTTGATCGGCGTGCGCGTCCGATGGCGCCAGACGACCTCACCCGTGCGCATGCTCATCGCGACGAACTGGCCCAGCTGGTCGGGGCTGTCCGGATGCACGTGATTGGTCCGGCGAACCGGCCCCGTGCCCCCACCGCCTTCGACTTTTTCCACAGGACCGAAGACCGCGGTTTCGCAGTTGAGGATCATCGGGATGTAGAAGATCTCAAGATCCGGGTGATAGGACATGGCGCGCCAGCTCTTGAACCCAGACGTGCTGGGACACCAGAAAATTTCCTTGCCTAGCTCCGGCACCATGCCGTCGCGGTAGGTGACCGCACCGGTGGCTGGGTCAACGTCTGCAAATGTCTGCAGGCCCATGTCGTACGCATTCCGGAATCCTCCGGTGGCGAGGTCGAGCTCCCACAGCACTGCCATCTTTCCCATGCTGAAGACCGAGCGCTGCCCGTCGTAGTCGACGAGGATGCGCTCGAACACCTCGTCCATGTCGAGCGTTTCGGCCGGGAGGTGCTGGAAGTACCACTTCAACTCGCCTGTGTCGACGTCGAGTGCCAGGGTCGAGTTCGTGTAGAGGGCATCGCCGTCGGTTCCGCGCGCCTCCGTCGCCCACGGTTTGGCCTGCGATGTACCGTGAAAGAGTGTCCGTGTGGTCGGGTCGTAACTCCCCGGAATCCACGAATCGCTTCCGGCGCGGAACATCACCGGGAGATCTCCCCAGCTGTCTCCACCGCGTTCACCCGGCCGCGCGATCGTCGACGTGCGCCACGCCTCACGACCCGTGTCGGCGTCGAGCGCCACGATGTAGCAGGTGTCGTCGCGGTATTGACCGCACCCGGTCAACCCCGAGACCACCTTGCCGTCGGCGACGATGGAGCCGCTGGAGTACTGGAAGCCGGCGCCGCCGCCGACATCGGTATCCCACACGGTCCGTCCGGTTCGGGCATCGAGCGCGATGACATGCGCGTCAACGGTGTTCAGATAGATCTTGTCCATATACATCGCGATGTTCCGGTGGATGCCGCCAGGGGGCGGGCCGCCCATGCTGCTGCCTGGCGGCACCGCGCCGCGCCGGTACTCCCACAGCAGCTCGCCGGTGGCAGCGTCCAGCGCCTGGACTGTTTCGCCGGGGTTTGCCAGATACATCACACCGTCGTGGACGAGCGGCGTCGTCTGCTGCGAGCCTTGATCCATCGCCCAACTCCAGACCAGCCGGATGGTGTGCGCGTTGTCTGTGGTGATCTGGTCGAGCGGGCTGTGGCCGTGGCCATCCAGCGTGCGGCGCCAGCTTAGCCAGTCGCCCGGGTCGGGTGTTTCCAGCATGGCGTCTGTCACAGGAGTGACGGTCGCTGCTACCTGGGCACGGCCCGCCGAGGCCACGAGCAGGCACGCACACAGGAGCGCGACGAGGGAGATGCGGGCGATCATGCCGACTCCTTCACACCGAGATCATTGGAACCATCGACATCCGTCCGAAACCTCTCCTAGACGGACAACGGTGAACGCCGCTGGAGAATATCATTAGAAGGACGAGTGGTTGTCGTATATGTCACGTTGTGTTGTCTAGGCTGACTGAGGCCGCAGGACGACTGACTCTTGGCGGAAACCTGAACGTTGATTAATTCGTTTGACGACAAGGTCGAGGCGTGGATCGAAAGGCTCGAGAGCGAATGCACCGAGGCCGATGAGGCCGACTCGGACGTGCTCCACCCGTCGAATTTACATGACACGCAGGAGATCGTCACCGGCCGGCAGTCGCCCGCGCGGCAGCCGGCGGCCGACTTCGAAGCACGGCTCGTTGATCAGATGGCCATGCTGTCGTCCGCGCGCCGCGAGCTCGCGCGCACGGAGCAGCTGGTCGAGATGATGAAAGCAGTCTCGTCGGAGATACGCGCCCTTCGCGAGGAGCTCGGTCATCTGAAGCGGACATCGTCAGAGGTCTCCACCCTCCTGCGCGACGTCAGCGACATCAAAGATCTGTTCACCCGCATGAGCCAGCGTGGCGCAGCGCGCCGCAAGGCCAGCAATGCTAGCCGAACGGATCCCGACTAATTCCTGAGCTCACGTGTGTTGCTCATGTAGGGCGAGTCTTCAGCCTCGCCTCGCGGGCCTAGCCTGCGATACGGACTCGTGTATCGTGACCAGATGGCCGTGCTTGAGGTGCGCGAAGTCTCGAAGCGATACCACCGCGGCGACCGCGACATCACCGCGGTCGACGGCGTGAGCCTTGCGCTCGATCGGGGTGCCTTCGCCGCGGTGGTCGGGCCGTCGGGGTGCGGGAAGTCGACGCTGCTGCACGTCGCCGGGGCGATGGATCGACCGACCGGTGGCGAAGTCTGGCTCGAGGACCGCCGGCTCGGCACGCTTGACGACGATGCCCTGACCCGGCTCCGCCGCGAGCGGATCGGCTTCGTGTTTCAGTTCTTCAACCTTCTCCCGACGCTGACCGTTGCCCAGAACATCGGGTTGCCGTTACTCCTTTCCGGCAAGCCGGCGCAGGACGTCGAACGCCGTGCCGAGCGTTGGGCGGGGCAGGTCGGGCTAGAACACCGCCTGGACCACTTTCCGCAGCAACTGTCCGGTGGGGAAGCGCAACGCGCAGCGATCGCCCGTGCGGTCATTCATCGGCCGGCCGTCATCATCGCGGACGAGCCGACGGGCAACCTCGATTCGGCCAACGGCGTGCGCGTGCTCGATCTCCTCCGTGCCGTCAACCGCGAGACGGGTGCGGCGCTGCTCCTCGCGACACACGACGCGAGCGTTGCGGCCGCCGCCGACCGCCTCCTCCAGATGCGCGACGGACGCGTCCAGGAATCGTGAGGCTGTTCCGCTGGTTCATCGGACGCCACGTCCTGCAGCATCCGCTACGCAGCGCGACCACGGTCATGAGCATCGCGGTCGGCGTGGCCGTTGTCCTAGCCATTCAGCTCGCCAACACTAGCTCGGTCCGCGGATTCGAGGTCGTGCTCGACGCCGTGGCCGGCCGGACATCGCTCGAGATCACGGTGCCGGGCGCCGCTCTGGACGAGACGCGGATCGCAGAGCTCGACTGGCTCCGCGCGTATGGGCTGATCAGCCCCATCATCGATGCCGACGTGCGCCTGACGGTGCCGGGGGACGGGTCTGACGGCGTCACCGGCGGCGAGGTGACCCGCCTACTCGGCGTCGACATCCTGCGCGACCGACCCTTTCGCGACTATGCGCTGGTGGATGCGGACGCGCCGACCGGGCAGAGCGTGACCACGCGGGACTTCCTCGACCTCCTCACCGATCCGCGCGCCGTCGTGCTCACGCGCGGGTTTGCGGACCTTCACGGGCTCACCATCGGCGACGACGTCGGTCTGTTGGTGGGTGACAGCGAGCGCCCGCTGGTTGTGGCGGGAGTGTTGGGTGATGTCGGGCCGGCCCGCGCCCTCGATGGCCATTTCGCGCTGATGGACATCGCGGCAGCGCAGTGGGCGCTCGACCGCATCGGGCGCGTCGATCGCGTCGATGTGCGTCTGCGCGAGGGGATCGACGTTGCTGAGACCGAGGCACGCATTCGGGCCCGGTTACCGGCGGGGTTCTCGGTGGACCGCCCGGCACGACGTGGCGCCGAGGTCGAGCGGATGCTCCGTGCGTTCCATTTCAATCTCACTGCGCTGTCGCTCATTGCGCTCCTCGTCGGGCTCTTCCTCGTGTACAACACCGTATCGGTGTCGGTGATCACGCGGCGCGGCGAAATCGGCGTGCTGCGTACCGTCGGCACACCGCGAAGGGTCATTCTCGGTCTGTTCCTCGGCGAGGCGGTTGCCATAGCGGTCGTCGGCTGCGCGGTCGGCGCGCCGCTTGGGTGGGTCCTGGCGCAGGCGGCGGTCGGATTGACGTCGTCCACCGTGAGCCAGTTCTGGGTCGCGACGGCGGCGGCGGTGCCGCCACTCGATGCCGTCTCGGTCGGGTTGGCCTTTGCGGTCGGTGTCCCGCTTGCCGCGCTGGCCGCCGGCGTGCCGGCGCTCGAGGCCGCGCGACTCGCGCCGATGGCAGCCGTGCGGAGCGACGATCACCTGCGCGCGCGCGCGCGGCTGCCGCGACGGTTCATCATCGGGCCGTGTGTGCTGTTCGTGGCGGGAGCGGGCCTGGCGACCCGCGGACCGGTCGGTGGGCTCCCGGTGTTCGGGTTGCTTGCCGCGCTCGCGGTCGTCTTCGGGGCAGCCCTCCTCGTGCCAGCCGTCCTGTTCGGCATACGCCGCGTCGGCGACGGGTCGCTCGCGCGGTGGCTGCGCGTCGAGGGACGGTTGGCTCATGCGAGCCTTGGCGGCGCCATTCCGCGGGTGGCCATCTCGGTGGGAGCGCTGGCGGTCAGCCTGGCGATGATGGTGGCCATCGCCATCATGGTGGGCAGCTTTCGACAGACGGTGATCTACTGGGTCGGCCAGACGCTGCAGGCCGACCTGTTCGTGTCGACGGCCAGACGGTCGCTGGTCGGGGACCGCGCGGGGGTGTCGGAGGCCGGCGAACGGATCATCGCCGCGCACCCAGCCGTGGTGGCCGTCGACGGAGGTGCGGTGACCGACGTACGGTACGACGACACCGTCGTCGTCGTCGGATCGGGACGGTTCGACGTGCTGCTCGACCACGGCGGCTTGCTGTTCAAGGCGCCCGCGGACGGGCGGGCGGCGATGGCCACCGCGGTCGGTGTGGACGCTGTCGTCGTGTCCGAGAGTTTTGCGTTGAAGCACGGCAAGGGCGTCGGTGACGCTGTCGAGCTCCCGACGCCAACCGGCCCCGCGAGCTTCCGCGTGGCCGCGGTGTATTTCGACTATTCGAGCGACCGCGGGCTGGTGATGATGGACCGACCGACCTTCACACGCCACTATGAGGAGCGGCGCCCGGCGGGCTTGTCGGTCTACCTGCGTGAGGACACCGACGTGGATCTCGTGCGCGATGAGCTGCTGGCAGCGCTTGGGGGGGCTCAGATCTTCATCAACACCAACGCGACACTCCGTGCCGAAGTGTTGCGCATCTTCGACAGCACGTTTGCGATCACCTACGCACTCCAAGTGATCGCGATCATCGTGTCGCTGTTCGGCGTCGCCGTCACCCTCTTGACGCTTACGTTGGAGCGGCGTTCGGAGCTGGCGCTGCTGCGACTGGTGGGGGGCGAGCGCCGCCAGCTTCGCCGGATGATCATGATTGAGGCGGGGGTGTTGGGGGGCGTGAGTCAGGCCATTGGTCTGGTCGTCGGTCTCGCGTTGTCGTTGATCCTGATCTACGTCATCAATGTCCAGAGCTTCGGTTGGACCATTCAGTTCCATCTGCCTGTTGCGTTTCTCGCCCAGTCGACACTGCTGATCCTGGTGGCGAGTGTCTTGGCGGGCCTGTATCCAGCTCGACTTGCGGGACGTTTCGGGCTTGGGGGGTTGTCGGTCGAGGAATGATGAGAGGCGGCAACTGGTGGTGGGTCGCGTGTGCGGTGCTGGTCGTCTGTGGCGGCGTGGCGGGGCCGCACGGGCAGGACCAGGACCCCCGTGAGTGGCAGTTCGCTGATCCCGCGTACACGCTGACCTTCCCGCGGGACCACGGTGCACACCCCGCGTACCGGATCGAATGGTGGTACTACACCGGCAATCTGGAGACGGAGGACGGGAGCCGGCGGTATGGTTACCAGTTGACGTTCTTTCGGGTCGGGATCGATGCCGAGCCAGCGAACCCATCCCGTTGGGCGGTGCGCGATCTCCACATGGCCCATCTCGCCATCACGGATGTTGCGCGCGGGAGCCATCAGGTTGCGGAACGGCTCAATCGCGCGGGCGTCGGATGGGCGGGCGCGAGCTCGGACACGCTGCGTGTCTGGAACGAGGATTGGCGCGCGGAGCTGGACGGCGCTACCCATCGGCTCCGGGCCGTGAGCGACGACGGCGAGATCGCGCTCGATCTACGGCTCCAGCCGGGCGGGCCACCCGTGCTCCATGGCGACGACGGGTTCAGCCGAAAGGGCGCGGCGGCGGGCAACGCTTCCCACTACTACTCGCTCACCCGCCTGCAGACCGAAGGCACCGTGAGCGTCGACGGCGAGACGATCGCGGTCGGCGGCCTGAGCTGGATGGACCACGAGTTTGGGAGCAGCTTCCTGGAGCCGTCGCAGGCGGGTTGGGACTGGTTCTCGATCCAGCTAGACGACGGCACCGACCTGATGGTCTACACGATGCGCCGTCTCGACGGAACACCGGATCCCTACTCGAGCGGAACCGTCGTCGCGCCGGCGGCCAACCTGCGTCTCACGGCGGACGACTACAGGCTCGTACCCGTCCGTATCTGGGCGTCATCCACAAGCGGGGCCGCCTACCCCGTCGGCTGGCGCCTCGAGGTGCCGTCGCTCGAGCTCGAGCTGGACGTCGCCGCCGCCGTCGATGCGCAGGAGCTGCACACCGACCGATCGACCAGGGTGACTTACTGGGAAGGGGTGATCGACGTCACCGGCACGCGCGCCGGCGAGTCCGTCGTCGGGTCCGGGTATCTCGAGATGACCGGGTACGCTGGACCGCCGATGAGCGACGTCCTTCGGTAGGGGGCTGCTGCTAGGCCGGCGTCTTCGGGTATCCGAGTCGGCCGAGCGCCTCGGTGATCTCGTCTAGGATGGCCGGGTCGTCGATCGTGGCGGGGGTCGTGTATTCCCGCCCTTCCGCGATCTTCTTGATGGTGCCTCGCAGGATCTTGCCAGACCGCGTTTTTGGCAGCCGGGGGACGAGCGTGGCCGCCTTGAAAGCTGCCACCGGACCGATCGATGAACGGACCTGTGCGACCAACTCCGGCACGATCTCCTCTGGCCCGCGGGTGACCCCGGCTTTCGTGACGGCGAACCCGATGGGGACCTCGCCCTTGATCGCGTCAGCCACACCGACCACCGCGCACTCCGCAATGTCGGGATGGGACGCAAGAACTTCCTCCATGCCGCCCGTCGACAGGCGGTGGCCGGCAACGTTGATGATGTCGTCGATGCGGCTCATGATGAACAGATAGCCGTCGTCGTCCTTGAACCCGGCATCGCCCGTCACGTAGTACCCCGGATGGCGTGAGAGATACGAACTCTCGAAGCCGTCCTCGTTGTTCCACAACGTGGGCAGACAGCCGGGCGGCAGCGGCAGCTTGATGACGATGCCGCCGATCGTTCCGGCCGGCAGTTCGACGCCGTCATCACCGAGTACGCGGACGTCGTAGCCGGGGACGGCGGTCGTCGGCGAGCCTGGCTTGACCGGCAACATGCCGAGCCCCACACAGTTGGCGGCAATGGGCCATCCCGTTTCGGTTTGCCACCAGTGGTCGATCACCGGCACATCCAGCCGGTCGCGCGCCCAGATCAGGGTGTCGGGGTCGCAGCGCTCCCCGGCGAGGAACAGCGTCCGGAACCGCGAAAGGTCGTACTTCGCCATGAAGCGCCCGTCCGGGTCCTCCTTCTTGATCGCCCGGAAGGCGGTGGGCGCCGTGAAGAGGACGTTGACGCCGTGCTGCTCCACCACGCGCCAGAAGGCCCCCGGGTCGGGTGTGCCCACCGGCTTCCCCTCGTAGAGGACCGTCGTCGCGCCGGCCAGCAATGGGGCGTAGACGATGTAGGAGTGGCCGACCACCCAGCCGATGTCTGACGCGGCCCAGAACACCTCGCCGGCGCCGACGCCGTACACATGCTCCATGCTCCACTTCAGCGCGACCGCGTGCCCGCCGTTGTCGCGCACCACGCCCTTTGGGACGCCGGTCGTGCCGGAGGTGTAGAGGATGTAGAGCGGGTCGGTGGAAGCCAGCGGCACGCAGTCGACCGGGGCGGCTTGCGCACACGTCTCCTGCCAGTCGAGATCTCGGCCGTCCACGAGCGGCGCGGCGGCCTGCGGTCGCTGCAGGATGAGACAGCGCGCCGGCTTGTGCGCTGCGAGGGCGATCGCCTCGTCGAGCAGCGGCTTGTACGGCACGACGCGTCCTGCCTCGATGCCGCACGACGCCGACAGGACCATGGTCGGCGTGGCATCGTCGATGCGGGCGGCCAGTTCCTTTGGGGCGAAGCCACCGAATACCACGGAGTGGATCGCGCCAACCCGGGCGCACGCGAGCATGGCGATCACCGCCTCCGGGACCATCGGCATGTAGATGATCACGCGGTCGCCGCGCGTGACTCCCTGCGCGGCCAGCGCTCCCGCCGCCTGGGCCACCTTGTCCCGCAGCTCGGTGAACGTGTACCGGCGCACGGTATCGGTCACCGGGCTGTCATAGATGAGGGCGAGTTGCTTCCCGCGCCCGCGGTCGATGTGGTGATCGAGGGCGTTGTAGCAGGTGTTGAACTCGCCGCCGGCGAACCAACGGTGGAACGGGGCGCGGCTGTCGTCACGCACGCGGTCCCAGCGTCGAATCCACGAAAGCGACTCGGCAGCGGCGGCCCAGAATCCCTCCGGGTCGGCAGCGGCTTGGTGATAGACCTCTGGATAGGCACTCATGAGTGGACATCCTACCGCAGAGGACCGACCTGTCCCTCCCGAATCACCGCCAGACACGGCCCCGTCGTATACAATCAGCATACGGTCTGATTTAACCCTCGTGGGAGGCACATCATGAGACTCGGGACCCGAGCGATGGGATGGTGCGCAGTGCTGGTGGTTCTCAGCGTGGCGACCGCCATCGCGCATCTCCGCGTGGACAAGACGACGCCGGAGGCTAACGCAGTATTGGCCGACGCGCCGCAGCACATCCAGGTGTGGTTCACACAGAGTCCAGATCCGGCGATCAGCCTGCTCACGCTTGAGGGTCCCGATGGGGCGATCGAACTGGGCGACACGATGATTCACGAGGACAAGTCGCTGATGGCCATGTTGCCATCGGCGCTGGATCACGGCTCGTACACCGTGAAGTGGCGGACCGCTGGGAACGACGGTCACGCGCTGCGCGGTGATTTTGCCTTCACCGTTCGGGCCGCCGATTAGTCCCTCGTCAGTCACGCGCGGGGGCGGCGACAGACATCCGAACGGGTCGGCTACGCCGCAACCTGCGGTGCACCCTCCGTATGAGCCCCGCGTCGCTCGCCGTCGCTTACCTGGCCGTCGCGAATTGGGTGACCTATCTCGGGCTCTTCGGGCTCACCGGTGCGACGACGGCCCGCGCCGTCATGAGTTCCCTCCGCCCCACCGCGCGGACCCTCCCGACGGGTGTGTGGCCGCAGCTCGAACGCCGGCTGTACAGAGTGGGTGTCCTCTCGACGGTCATGCTGGTAGCCGCCGCCGTCGCGCGTCTCTACGCGCAGACCTACTCTGTCTTCGGCCTGGACGAGCCAGTGACCATCGAGTTGGTGCGGATCATTGCCCTGGAGAGTCGGTGGGGCACATTCTGGCTTCCGCAAGTCGTCGTGGCGGCCGGGGCGGCGGTGACGATCGGGTGGGCTGCGATCCGACCTCGTCCTGGCTGGCGGGCCACTGCGGTCATGGTTGTGCTGCTCTGGGTTACGTTGCCGTTGACCGGGCACGCGGTGACACTCGGCACGTACCTGCCGTGGCTCCTCCAGATTGGCCACGGGCTGGCCGCCGCGGCCTGGCTCGGTACGCTGGCGGTCGTGCTGGCGGTCGCGGCCGTCGCGACGACGGAGCCCGGCGCCGACGCATGGGTCTCTGCCGTCATCGACCGCTTTTCGCGGCTCGCCGTCTGGGCCGTGTCCATCGTGTTGGTGACCGGCGGCGCCACGGCGTGGTTGTATATCAATTCGCTCAGCCAGCTCCGGACGACCTCCTGGGGCCTGACGCTGCTCGCGAAGTTCGTTCTGGTCGCGGCCACCGGCGCTGTTGGGGCGTACAATTGGCGGCGGGTCCGGCCGCAGCTCGGGAATGCTGCCGGCACACGCACCTTGGTCCGCTCCGCTCGACTGGAGCTCGCGCTCGGTGTCGTGCTTCTGGCGATAACCGCCGTCCTCGTGCATCTGGCGATGCCCTACGAATTGGAGTAAAAGACCTCCATGACCACACCATTCTCCCGTCGGCGTTTCCTGCAGACGGCTGGGGCGAGCGCCGCAGTCTGGGTGCCTGCGTCCGTCAACGGTTACACCACGTCTGAGGTGGCCGCCATGGCGACCGGCGAGCGCCTCGAGGTCGGGCTGTCGATGTGGGAGCTCGACACGCCCGCGCTCGTGGTCGATCTGGACGCCCTTGAGGGCAACCTTGTCACGATGCAGGAGACCGTACGCGCCAACGGCATTGCGAGCCGCCCGCATGCCAAGACGCACAAGTGTCCCGCCATCGCACGGTTGCAGCTCGAGGGCGGAGCGGTCGGGATCTGCGTGGCAAAGATCAGCGAGGCCGAGGCACTGTTCGAGCATGGCATCGCCGAGCTGTTGATGACGACCAGCAACGTCACGCCCTTCAAGATCCAGCGGGCGATGATGCTCCGCAAGTGGTGCGACGGGTTCATCCAGGCGACCGATACGGCCGAGAACGCACGGCAGCTGTCCGACGCGGCACAGGCGGCTGACATCGTGGCCGATGTGGTCGTCGACGTCGACCCGGGCGGGCACCGGACAGGAATCACGCCCGGGCGACCCGCGCTGATGCTCGCGCAGCTCGTTGATCGGCTGCCGCATCTCCGGCTGCGCGGCATGCTCTGTTACGACGGCGGATCGCAACACGTCAAGGGGTTCGACGCGCGGCGGGCCCAGACGCTCGAGCGCCTGGCACCCGCCGCGGAGACGTTCGAGCTATTCCGCCGGTCGGGGCTGAACACCGATGTCTTCAGTGGCGGAGGCACGGGCACCTACAACATCGACCACGCTACCCCAGGCCTCACCGACGTCCAGGTTGGCAGTTACGTCTTCATGGATGCGCAATATTTGGCCATCGGAGGCGCCCAGGACGCCGAGCGATTCTCTGACTTTCAGCCGGCGCTGACGATTCTCACGACCGTCCTCAACGCGCAGTACGCGGGACGGGCCACCACGGACGCGGGTGCCAAGGCCTGCACGATCAATCGCCCGTGGGCGATCGTCAAAGGCGAGTCGGGGATGAGCTACACGTCGGGCTCCGATGAGTTTGGGTCGATCCGCTACGACAACCCGAGCCGAACCTACGCGGTCGGCGACAAACTCGAGCTGATCGTGTCGCACTGCGATCCGGTCGTGAACCTCTACGACCAGATGTACGCCGTGCGCAACGGGCAGGTCGAGGCGGTCTGGAGCATCGCCGCACGCGGCAGGTCGACCTAGCCACTAGTTGGACGGGTCTTCGCCCGGAAGCGCCGGCGTTCCGTGGGGACCCCCACCAGCCCATGGGGTGCGTCCGCGTCGAATACAGCGGCGCGCATCCCATCGGCTGGCAGCCTCACTCCGCGCGCGCGAGGCGCGCCGTGCGCGCCCTGGCCGTTTGCGCGTCAGTGGGACTGCGATCGGGTCGGGTATAATGGCAGCGCCTATGTGGACGAAGCTGATGAATAAGCCTCGCAAGAGGGCGCCAAAGCGAATCGCAGTCATCGACCCTGAGCGCTGCTTCGGCGCGGTCGCGTGCTCAATCTGTCAGGCGGCCTGTCCGGTCGAGGACTGCATCATCGAGGAACCGGATAGCTACGGCCGGATGGTATGCGCGGTCGTCATCGACAAGTGCATCGGCTGCGGCCTCTGCGTCACGCTAGGCAACACGACCGCCCCTCAGCCGCGCGACTTCGGCTGCCCGCCCGACTACGACGCCATCGACATGCACGACTTCAGTGACGTGGTTGAGGCGCTCGAGGTGGAGTCCAGCGACTCCGACGCACCCGAACCGGACGCCGCGGCAACGACCTAGCGCTAATCCCGACTCGTCAGGCGAGGGTCACCAGCGGTCGTCCCGGCTGAACCAGCTCACCGTCGCGACACGAAACACTCGTCACGCGCGCGTCGTGTGGCGCGCGCACCGCGAGCTCCATTTTCATCGCCTCGAGTCGCACCAGCGTGTCGCCTTTGCTGACCGTGTCGCCCGTCTGTACCAGCACTTTGGTGACCGTCGCGGGCATCGGTGCGGAGAGCGGATCGTCATCGGGGACGCGCGGCCCGACGGGTCTGGCAACGGCCGACCGCTCGACTTCCAGCGCGCGACCGGCGACCATCGCCAAGCACCCGCGCGCACCATCCATGACCAGGTGGACGAGGTGCCGCGAGCCGTCGGCAGTGACCAGGAACGTGGACGCATCGATGACGGTGATCTCGACCGCGACGGGCCGGCCATCGACCTCGACGGCGTCATCGGAGACGACGCGCGCCAGAGAGCTCGACGATCCAGCGTGCACGAGGAGGTCGATGGGGGTCGGCATCGCTAGTAGCGCGTGGTGAAGTCCCACTGCATTCGACCGCCGATGCATTCTGCCTCGCGGCGTTGCTCGTCGGTCAAGTGCTCAGTGTAATGTCTCTTTTGTCGCCTTGCGGGGCAGGCGCCTCGACGGCTTCGGTGTCACGCGGCACGTTCACCGCGGGATGCTTGTCGCCTGTCTCTGGTGGATGAATAGCGCTCACCGGGTGGGGCATCCCGCGCTGGCCGGCGCTGGATCATGCGTCAGCGCGGTTACAGACAGTGTATCTGCTTCCTCGTCGCGCCTTATCAGCCGGGCGCCGCGCGCCGGTGGCCACTACCGATTCACCCGACACAGGTCACTCGTGCACTAGGGTTAGAGGCGCCAGTCGTTCAGGCGGCCCCACGGATCGGTCGCTCGGGGGTATCCGCCGGCACCCGTGGCGCGCGCCGGCTGGCCGTTCCGGAGGGCACGCCCAGCGGCAGCAGCCACTGCGGCGACGACGGCGTCGCCCGTCCGAGCGTCTTGCAGCGCATCACGCTCGTCGTCCACGAACCCGATGTCGATCGCGCCGCGCTCGAATCTCGGATGCGCGAGCACGCGACCCAGAAACGATAAATTGCTCCGTACGCCGAGCACGACGTAGCGACGCAGCGCCGCCATCGCACGTTGACGGGCGACTTCGCGCGTCTCCCCGTAGACGGCGAGCTTCGCGAGCAGCGGATCGTAGTGAACCGGGATGGCGCTTCCCGTGCTGACGCCGGCGTCGACGCGCACGCCTGGTCCGGTTGGTTCACGGTAGAGCGCCAGGTGGCCGGCGTCCGGGCTGAAGTCGCGCGCAGGGTCTTCCGCGTACAGCCGGCATTCGATCGCGTGCCCGCGCGCAGTGATGCCACCCTGGGTCCACGGGACGCCGGCGCCACTCGCGATCTCGAGCTGGGCTCGGACGAGGTCGACGCCTGTGACGAGTTCCGTGATGGGATGCTCGACCTGTAGGCGGGTATTCATCTCAAGGAAATAGAACCGTGCATCGTCTCCGCTTCCCTCGAGCAGGAACTCGACCGTGCCGACGTTGTCATACTCCGCCGCCCGTGCCACACTGATCGCTGCCGCCGTCAGCTGGTTGCGGGTCGACGCCGTTAGTGCGATGGAGGGTGTTTCTTCGACCACCTTCTGGTGGCGCCGCTGCACGGAACAGTCGCGCTCCCCGAGGTGGACGAGCCGTCCATGCCGATCGCCGGCGATCTGGACCTCGATGTGTCGAGGTCGTTCTAGTAGCCGCTCGACGTAGAGCGTGCCGTCGCCAAATGCCGCGTTCGCCTCGCGACGGGCCGCCTCGGATGCGGTGGCCACCTCTTGCTCGTGGCGCACAATCCGCATCCCCTTACCGCCACCGCCCGCTGATGGCTTCAGTACCGCCGGATACCCGATCGCCCGGACGATAGCCTCGATGCCGGTGAGCGTCTGGTCTGCCGGTTCGCCGCCGGGCACGACAGGGACGCCAGCTGTCGTGGCAGTTCGCCGAGCCTCGATCTTGGAGCCAAACCGGGCAATGACCGCGGGCGACGGACCGACGAACGTCAGGCCCGCATCGACACAGGCCGCGGCGAACGCTGCGTTCTCAGCGAGGAAGCCGTAGCCGGGATGAATGGCGTCCGCCCTGCTCGAGCGGGCTGCGTCGATGAGCCGTGTCATCGACAGGTAGCTCTCCGCGGCCGGCGCCGGTCCGATCGCGAGCGCACGCGAGGCCTCCGCGACGTGGCGGGCGTTGCGATCCGCGTCGGAGTAGACCGCGACGGTCTCGACGCCGAGTAGCTCGCAGGTGCGAATGATGCGGACGGCGATCTCGCCACGGTCAGCAATCAGCAGACGCTTGATCGAAGGTCCCTCCGACTGTGGTTCCACGCCCCGTTGCTCCTAGTTCTGCGCCGCGCTGCTCCTGGTTCCTGGTGCCATTGCTCGTGTTTCCAGGTCCTCGCTCCTTAGTCCTTCCAAAAAATGCTCCTGGAACCACGAGAGATTCGTGCTCTTACATCCTGAAGATCCCGAACGTGGGGTCGGGGATGGGGGCGTTGTGGGCGACGGTGAGTCCGAGTGCGAGCGCGTCCCGCGTGCGCACGGGATGCATGACGCCGTCATCCCAGAGGCGCGCCGTGGAGTAATACGGTGAGCCTTCGCGCTCGTATTTCTCGACGATTGGGCGTCGAATCGCCTCGACCTCGGCGTCGCTCAGCTCGCGGCCGTCGCGCGCCGCCTGCGTTTGCTTGATGGTCGTTAGGACGTCCGCCGCCTGCTCGCCCCCCATCACCGAGATGCGGGCGTTCGGCCACATCCAGAGAAACCGCGGCTCGTAGGCGCGGCCGCACATGCCGTAGTTGCCCGCGCCAAAGGACCCGCCAATGATGACCGTCAGCTTCGGCACGACCGCGTTGGCGACGGCGTGCACCATCTTGGCGCCATCTTTCGCGATGCCGCCCTCCTCGTACTGGCGGCCGACCATGAACCCGGTGATGTTCTGGAGAAAGACGAGTGGGATGCGGCGCTTGTTGCAGAGCTGAATAAAATGGGTCGCCTTGAGCGCTGACTCCGAGAACAGGACCCCGTTGTTGGCGAGGATGCCGACGAGCATGCCGTGCAACCGGGCGAATCCGGTGACAAGGGTTGGACCGTAGCGCGCCTTGAACTCGTCGAACCGTGAGCCGTCGACCAGGCGGGCGAGGACTTCTCGGACGTCGTATCGGGCACGGGGGTCGGCCGGCAAGATGCCGAGTAGTTCATCCGGATCGTAGGCCGGTTCTTCGACCGGCGCGATGTCCGGGATGTGGCGTGTCTCGGTATGCGCCGTCGAAATAATGGTACGTGCCAGCCTGATCGCGTGCGCGTCGTCGTCCGCGAGGTAATCGGCGACGCCCGAGAGCCGCGTGTGTACGTCGGCGCCACCGAGCGCTTCGGCCGTGACTTCTTCCCCGGTCGCGGCTTTGACCAGCGGGGGGCCGCCTAAGAAGATCGTGCCGGTTCCGTTCACGATCACCGTCTCGTCCGACATGGCGGGCACGTATGCGCCGCCGGCGGTGCACGATCCCATCACGACGGCGATCTGCGGGATTCCGCGTGCGGACAGCTGCGCTTGGTTAAAGAAGATTCGACCGAAGTGTTCCCGGTCCGGAAACACTTCTGCCTGCATCGGAAGGAACGCGCCTCCGGAATCGACGAGATACACACACGGGAGACGATTGTCGAGCGCCACCTGCTGGGCCCGTAGGTGTTTCTTGACGGTGACCGGCAGGTAGGTTCCGCCCTTCACAGTCGCGTCGTTGGCGACGATCATGACCTCGCGGTCGGACACGCGGCCAACGCCGGTCACGAGGCCGGCGGCCGGAGAGGTGTCGTCGTACATGCCGAAGGCCGCCAGCGGAGCAATCTCGAGAAACGGGGAGCCGTCGTCCAGCAGGTGGTCGACGCGTTCGCGCGCGGTGAGCTTGCCCTGACGGTGGTGACGCGCGACCACGGCAGCGTCGCCCCCTTCCCGCACCTTGGCAAGTCGCGCGTCCAGGTCTCCGACGATGCGCGTCATTGCCTCGCGGTTCGCACAGTATTCCGGCGTATCGGTGCGGACCTGGGAGCGGATAGGGTCCATTACCAGCCGCAGCAGTCGGTCTTGTACCCGCAGGCGGGACAGCGCCAAACCGCGTGCATGCGGAACATCTCCTGGCCGCACCGGTCGCAGAGCATGGCGGCGTCGGAGACGCGTGTCGTCGAGGGAGGCGGTACCGGCGCCGGCGCCGGCCGGGGTGGTTCCGGCATGCGCCGATTATAGATCCTCCACGTTGACCGCTTCCGATGCGTCCCCCTATTATCAGGTCAGAGCGCTGCGGAGCACTCTGAGATCTGCCGCGTGTCAACTGCTCGTCAGACCGTTTCGTCTGAGCGTGCTGCCGAACGAGCGCTGATGGTTGACGATCAGCTCCGAGCGCGTGGCATCGACGACGCGCGGACGCTCGAGGCGATGCACGCGGTGCCGCGGCACGCGTTCGTCGCGCCGCCGCACCAGGCGGCGGCGTACGACGACCGCCCGCTGCCGATGGGCCACGGGCAGACGATCTCGCAGCCGTACATGGTGGCGGCGATGACTGCGGCGCTCGCGATTGCGCCGAGCGACCACGTGCTGGAAGTGGGCACTGGCTCAGGGTATCAGACGGCGATCCTCGCGCGTCTGGCGACGAACGTCGTTTCGTTTGAGTGGGTCCCGGAGCTGGCGGCACGAGCGAGCACGGTGCTGGCCAGCGTCGGCGTGACGAATGTGACGGTGATGAGCGGTGACGGGAGTCTGGCGCACTCGGGACGCCGCTTCGACGCGGTGCTCGTGGCGGCAGGCGCAGCCGAGGTGCCGCCGCCGCTGCGCGCTGTGCTTGCGGACGGCGGGCGCTTGGTAATGCCGGTCGGGACCCCGGACCGGCAGGAACTCTTCCTCGTCCGCCGGTGCGGCGCCGGTTTCGTCGAGGAACGACGAGACGGGTGCGTCTTCGTGCCGCTTCACGGGCCCCACGGATGGCGGCATGTGCGCATGGAGAGAAAGGTCGACGCGTGACAACTGGTCAGCGCCGAGTCCGACGCCCACGGTACTTGGGATTTGTAGCAGTGATCTGCCTACTCGTCGGGTGGCCGATAGCCGCATCCGCCGACAACGTGTTCACGCCGTTCATCGGCGCCTCCTTTGGGCCCGGTGATACCGAACGGGTGAGCACGTGGGGTTTGTCGCTCGCCTCGATGGCGGGCGGCGTCTTCGGTTTCGAGATCGACTCCAGCCGCACCGCAGAGGCGATGACGAGCAGCGTGTTCGTCGATAACAGCCGGGTGACGCAGGTGACGGGCAACATCATCGTCGGTGCCCCGATCAAAGCGGTTCGCCCGTACGTCGTCAGTGGCATCGGATGGGTGCGCACCGAGATCAACGCTACCGATCTCTCGTTGGCGGAACAGACCGATGGGCTTGGGGCTACCGTGGGCGGCGGACTGATGGGGTTCTTCTCGGACCATGTCGGCGCGCGCGTCGACCTGCGCTATCTGCGCGGCGCGTCCGTCGGGGACTCCTTAACCGAGTTTGAGCTTGAGAAGGTCGGGTTCTGGCGCGCGGCCGTCGGCCTGGCCCTCCGTTTCTAGATCCAGCACGACGGGGGAACGCTGTGGACGAACGCTCACAGGTACTCGTTGCCACGATACTGGGCGCCGTCGCGGGAGGGGTGCTCGGGTGCCTCTACCTGACGAAACAGGGCCGGCGCGTACGTGACCAGATGGAGCCGCTGCTCGACGCAGTAGTCGATGAGCTCACCCGGGCGCACGCAACGGTCGAGAAGGCGCGCGCGGCGGCGCGTCAAGGGCGTCGCGCCATGGACGACCTTCTATCCGGGCAGCCGGCGCGCGACCTGAGCGAAGGGTGGAAATCGCGCGACTATCCCCAGGCGCCGTCATAGGCGCCTGCTGGGCGTGCCACTCTGCGTCTGGTTACCACCGACGATCTCACTTGCGCGTCCTCGATCGCCTACTACGCGCTGGTCTCGCTCTTCTCGTTGCTTGTGCTGGGCGCGTTCCTGATCGGATGGGTGACGTCGGACGTGGCGCAACGGGCCGCCGTCGCCGATCTCATTCTCTAGTTCTTTCCCGAGCGTGTCGGTCTCGTCCGCGCGCAGCTCGACGCCCTGGCGCAGGCAAGTCTCGGGATCGACGTTACGGGGACGGTCGTGGCCGGGTGGGTCTCGCTCGGTATCTTTCGCGCGATCTCGATCGCCGTCAATGACGCGTCTGGCGTCGATGAGCCGCCGAGTTTTCTCCATAGTTAGGTCATGGCCTTTGTGATGCTGACGGCCGCCGGCGTCACGTTGATTTTGGCGCTGGGATGGGCGAGCGTGAGCGGTATCCTGCAGAGCTCATGGTTCGATTTGGAGTTTGAGACGGTGCCGGTGCTGGCCAGTCTGAGCGTCCTGCCGAGCCGTTACACGACGCTGGTCGCCGTCACGATCGGTGTTGGGCTCATCTTCTACGTCGTGCCGAACGCGCGCGTCCGCTTTCGCGATGTTTGGGTGGGCGCGGTGTTTACGGGACTGCTCTGGCAGTTGGGACTTGCCAGGTTCTCCTGGTATCTGCGCGAGGTGTCCGATCTCAGCCTGCACGGATCGATCGCGACGGTCGTGACGTTCCTCTTCTGGGTCTATACCTCGGCGGTGATCTTCTTGTTCGGTGTCGAGTTCACGGCCGTGCGGATACGCGCGGCCGACCGGTCATCGGAGGCCGCAGCGACCGGCGGGGCCACCTCCTAACCCCTGAGCGCACTGCCTGGCATCCGTAACGTAGGGCTCGCAAGCCTCACGCGACATGGCAACACGTGAGCTCCGGGGTTAGGCGGGCCGAGGACACGGGCATTCGACCGCTCCTGTATTCTTACGGTGGAGCGACGATCGTGCGTATCGCCTATCAGGGGGTCTCTGGCGCGTACAGCGAAGCGGCGGCGCTGCGGTTCAATCCGACCGCCGACCCGGTGCCACACCAGGAGTTCGACGACGTTTTCACGGCGGTTCAGGAACGGCAGGCGACACATGGCATCCTGCCTATCGAGAACACCATCGCCGGCACAATCCACCGCAACTACGACCTGATGCTGGAGCACGAGTTGTCGATCGTGGCGGAGGTTAAGCACCCGGTCGTCCATAACTTGGTCGTCGGCGAGGGCATCAGTCTGAACCAGGTGCGCAAGGTCTATTCCCACCCGCAGGGCCTCGGGCAGTGCGAGCGGTTCCTGCGTACGCTGAGGGATGTCGAGCTGATCGCGACCTACGACACGGCTGGCAGCGCCAAGATGATCAAGGAGCAAGGGCTGGTCGACAGCGCGGCCATCGCCTCGGAGCGCGCGGCGCAGATCTTCGGTCTGACGGTGCTGAAGACCGGGATCCAGGACTTCGCGCACAACTTCACGCGGTTTCTCATCATCAGCCGAGACGCCGCGCCGCTCGGCGCACCGGACAAGACGACCATCGTGTTCACCGTGTCGAACGAGGCGGGCGCGCTCTTCAAGGCGCTGAGCGTCTTCGCGCTGCGCGACATCGACCTGACGAAGCTGGAGTCGCGGCCGATCCCGGACCGGCCGTTCGAGTATCGGTTCTACGCGGATATCTCAGCCAACCGCGCGGAGCTCCGTTGCGCGCGCGCTCTCATGCATCTGGCGGAGTTCGCGCCGTCGCTGCGCACGCTCGGCTCCTATCCCGCCTGGAAGGATTGAGTCAGGAAGCCACGCACATTTCTGGGGGGCACGCGCTCAGCGCGCCTGTGTGAGCCCGCCGCCGTCGATCATGTGGAACCGACTGCAACATGAACCGAGTCCGTATCTGCAGCAGCATGCGGCCAACCCGGTCGACTGGTATCCGTGGAGCGAGGAGGCGTTCGCGAAGGCACGGCAAGATGACAAGCCGATCTTTCTCTCGATCGGGTACTCGACGTGCCACTGGTGCCACGTCATGGAGCACGAATCATTTGAGAACCCGGCGATCGCCGCCGCACTGAACGATGGCTTCGTCTCGATCAAGGTCGATCGCGAGGAGCGTCCGGACGTCGACCGCGTGTACATGGCGTTCGTGCAGGCGACGACCGGCGCCGGCGGCTGGCCGATGAGCGTGTGGCTGACGCCCGAGCTCAAGCCGTTCCTGGGCGGGACGTACTTCCCGCCCGCGGCGCGCGGCGGCCGTCCCGGGTTTCCCGACGTCCTCGACGAGATCGTGCGCCGCTGGTCAGTCAATCGCAACGAGCTCGTGTCGTCGGCCGACACGATGCTCGATCGCTTGCAGCAGACGCTCGGCGCCGGAGATCGTGTGGCGGGGGAGGTGGCCGGGGTCGATGCGCTCGCGCGCGGCGTGCAGCAGTTCGTCGAGGCGTTCGACGAACGCCACGGAGGATTCGGGCAGGCTCCGAAGTTTCCTCGGCCGTCGGAGTTCCTCTTCCTGCTGCGAGAGGGAGCACGTAGCACCAATCTGGAAGCGCGGCGCATGGCGGTGGCGACGCTCGAGGCGATCGCCCGCGGGGGGATGCGCGACCACATCGGCGGGGGATTCCATCGCTACGCCGTTGACGGCGCGTGGCGCGTGCCTCATTTTGAGAAGATGCTGTACGACCAGGCGCAGCTCGTCCTAGCGTATCTGGAAGCTGGGCAGGCAACGGGCGAGCGGTTCTTCGTCGATGTTGCGGAGGACACGCTCGCCTACGTGCTCCGGGACATGACGAGCGAGGAGGGCGGTTTCTACTCGGCGGAAGATGCCGACAGCCTCCCACCAGACGCGAGTGCTCCCGATGTTGAGAAGGCCGAGGGGGCCTTCTATCTGTGGACCGAAGACGAGATCGATGCGCTACTGGGAACTGACGCCGCGATCGTTAAACGCAGGTTTGGCATTGAGCCACACGGAAACGCGCCACAGGACCCGATGGGGGAGTTCCGCGGGAAGAACATTCCCTATCTCCAGCAGCATGTCAGTGAGATTGCCACGCTTATTGGCCGATCCGAGGACGATATCCGTGAGGTGCTGCCGCGTGCGCGCCGGCAGCTGTTCGAGGCGCGGGCGAGCCGCCCTCACCCGCACGTCGATGACAAGGTGCTGACCGCGTGGAACGGACTGATGATTGCCGCGCTCGCCCGCGCGTCGTCGCTCGTCTCCGCGCCGGCAACCGAGCAGTTTGCGCGCGCCGCCACGCGTGCGGCGACGTTCGCGCGGCACCGTTTGTGGGACGCCGGACGCCGGGTGCTGTATCGACGAAGTTACGGCGCGCAGGTCTCGATCGACGGCTATGCCGAGGATTACGCCTTCCTTATCTGGGGCCTCCTCGAGCTGTTCCAGGTGGACAGCGAGGTCGCGTGGCTCGACTGGGCGCGCGAGCTGCAGGCACGGCAGGACGAGCTCTTCTGGGACGATGCTGATGGCGGGTGGTTCTCGACGACCGGTCGTGACCCGTCGGTGCTCCTGCGCATGAAGGAGGACTACGACGGTGCCGAGCCCGCCGCGAGCTCCGTCGCCGTCGGAAATCTGCTGACGTTGCGACACCTGACCGGCGACCCGCACGCGCTCGCCACCTGCGATCGGACGCTCGGCCGCTACGGTGCTCGCCTTGGACAGGCGGCGCGCGTCGTCCCAATGATGATGGCCGCCCTGGCGCACCGTCACGCGTCGGCGACACAGATCGTCATCGTGGGATCGCCTGACGACGACGCCACGTGCGCACTGCAACGAGTCGTCGCGTCCCGGTATCTTCCGTTCGCGGTCCGGATCCAAGTGACATCCGCAGCGCGGCAGGCGCAGCTCGCGACTCGGTTGCCGTTCATCGGCGCAATGACCGGCGTCGAGGGGCGGCCGACGGCCTATGTGTGCTCGGATTTCACCTGTCGGGAGCCGGTGACGGCGCCGGCGGCGCTCGACGCACAGCTTCGAGACCTATAGACTGTGGCCCTGTGTCCGGCTCATGAGCGTCTCGCCAATCACCTCGAACCCCGACGTTGATGACCTTCAACGTTGAAGTGCTCCTGAAGGGCAAGGAACACGTCGTCGACGAATCGGTGCATCTCGACGGTCCCGATGCCTCCGAGTGGGCCGATGACGACGTTCGCCGTATCCTGACCCTTACCCTTGGCATTTACGACAAGGTGCTGAATCCGTCGGCCGAGACGCGCTCGGTCTCGATGCAGGGGTTTAGCTGGATCGTGACCCCGGCCGACGGCGGGGTGGCAATCGCTATCGAGGTGTCGACCGGGGTAGTCGTGGCGGGGCCGTTCGATGCCGATGCGGATGAGCTCACCGCGACGATTCAACGCGTGCTGGCCAACCGGGCCGGCGGCGACCGCGTACACTGACGGCGCCGATTAGTGCGGTTGGTCGCGGCCCATTAATCGCTTGAGGAATCCGATCAGGATTGGGAACCCCTCGGGCTTGTAGAAGCGTTGGGACTAGTGGTGTGGCAACGCGGCCTTCTCTTTCTCCAGGAGTTGCTCCCCGGTCAGCACGATGCCGGGCGTGCGCGACTGTACCGGTCGACTGCGTAGTTGAGCCGTCAGATCGATCCCCGAGTGCTTCCCTGACAAATGCACGTCGAGGATGAACGCGTCGACAGGGCTGGTATCGGCTAGTTCCTGCGCTTCCTCGACCGAGGTCGCCTTGAGGGCACAGCATCCGTGGCGTTTCAGGAAGGATCCGAGGACCATGCGGATGCTCGGCTCGTTGTCCAGAACGAGGACGCGCGCTGAACTGGAAACGGGGTTCGTGCTCACGTGATTCAGCTTGCCTGGCTGGGGGCGAACCGACGCCTCCTCGAAGCTACCGTGAGGAATGTCTCCTGCCGTTTTCCTGATCCCCCGCGGCGGACACGAGATCCGTCAAATCGTGTTCGTCGAGAATGACTTAGCGATACGTCGGAGGGAGGCGTCTGAGGCGCGGGCCGGGATGGCCGATTCGTTGCCCCGTCGGCCAAACTATCGGCCGAGCACCCGTCAGCGACCGCGACACCGACGCACCAAGAACGGGTTACGAACCCCGCTGGGGTGGCGATGGCCGAGCGTCTGTCGCGATGAGCTTATCGAAGAGCCAGAAGAGGAAGAAAACGACCGCGCAACCCCCTAGAAACGCGAGGTGCGCCTGGGTATAGGTGGCGAACGCGGCAAACTGGAGGTTTGGGCCGAGCGCCACGACGTAGAACAAGGCGGCTCCCAAGAGCCAAAAGATGCGGCGGCGAGTTGGTGTCGCGTCGGTTCCCCGCAGCCGTGCCGATCGTCGTGCCACCACCTGACCTCCGTGAACTCGGTCCGTAAGCATGGCCTCTGGCCGCTTGCGTGTCAACTCAACGCGCAGATCCCATCGTCTCACCACAACCTGACGTTTTGCGGTCTCGCCCGGGCGCTCGGCGCGAGATCTGCTGTAATATGCGACGTTATCCAGTTGCAAGAGAGGTGCCCCATGAAGAGTCTGGGACTTGTGATCGCGCTGACGCTCGTCGCCGTCGTTGTGTCGAGTGGACCGGTTGTCGCTCAGAACGAGGCGTCCCAGGACGAGCAGTGGAGCGTGCCGCGAACGGCGTCCGGTCAACCCAATCTTCAGGGCATCTGGGCGAACAACGTCGCCACGCCGCTGGAGCGTCCGGTCGCGTTCGAGGGGAAAGACGTCCTCACCGATGAGGAGTTAGCGGAGCTCAAGGAGCAGATCGCGGGTGTGCTCGATGGTGGCGATGCCGTGTTCGGGGACGGGCTCGTGGCGGCGGCGCTCAAGGAGAACAGCGACTACCTGACGTTTGACGAGACGACGGGTAACTACAGCCAGGTATGGCTGGTCGAGCGCGATGTCGATAACCGAACGTCGCTCCTCGTCGATCCGCCGGACGGACGGCTTCCGGCCATGATCCCGGCGGCCGCCGAACGGGTGGCGGTCCGCGGCGCCTATCTCGCCGACCACCCCGCCGACTCGTGGGAAGACCGGATGCTCAACGAGCGGTGCATCACGTTCGGTCTGCCCAACCTGCTCGCTGGCTACAACAGCTACTACCAGATCCTCCAGACCGACGACCACGTGGCGATCTTGCAGGAGCTGATTCATGACGTCCGCATCATCCCGCTCGACAACCGACCGCACGTCGATGACGCGATCCGCCACGTGCACGGCGACTCGCGCGGACACTGGGAGGGAGATACGCTCGTCGTCGAGACGACCAACTTCGCGGCGAACGTGGACTCGCCGGGCGCCCTGGCGATGAGGTTGCTCAGAGGGGTGAGCCGGGAGCTCAGCCTCGTGGAGCGCTTCACCCGTGTCGGTCCAGACAAGATGGATTACGAGGTCACGGTCAGGAACCCGACGCTGTGGGACCGGCCGTGGACGATCCTCATACCGCTCAGCGGGACCACGGAGCCGATTTTTGAGTATGCCTGCCACGAGGGGAACTACGGGATGGAAGGTATCCTGGCAGGGCACCGGGTGCAGGAACGGGACGCAGGGTCCAGGTAGCCATGAGCTTCGGAGGGACGCAGATGCAGCGCTCAGCAGTCATCGTTCTCGGAATTCTCGTGTGCGCGGGCATCGGGGCGCCGGCCCCGACTGGCGCCGCCGCCCAGGCTGGCGGATGGACGACGTTGTTCGACGGCTCGAGCCTCGACGGGTGGAACCCGATCGGCAACGCGAACTGGGAACTGGCGGACGGGGCCGTCCAGGCCGACAGTGGGAGCGGGTTCCTCGTGACCGACGACTCTTACGGAGACTTCGAGTTGACGCTGGAGTTCTGGGTCGATGAGCCGGCAAACAGCGGCATCTTTATTCGGTGTGCCGATCCCCAGAGCGTCAACGACCGGAACTCGTACGAAGTGAACATCTACGATACGCGCGCCGATCAGACCTACCGGACCGGCGGGATTGTCCACATCGCGTCCCCGCAGAGCGTCATCATGACCGGCGGGAAGTGGAACTCCTACGAGATCACCGCTCGCGGCTCGCGATTGGTGGTCAGCCTCAACGGCCAGCCGATGGTCGACGTTGAGGACAGCCAGTTCGCCGCCGGACCGATCGCCCTGCAGTACGGCGCGGGTGTCGTGAAGTTCCGTGACGTTCGGATCAGACCGCTGTAGCTCTGTCGTGCCACGCCGCCACCTCGCGTGTCCGGTCATGGCCGGCGGTCGCACGGCGGCCACCCTGCTGGCGGCGTTGACCGTCGGGTTGGTCTCGTCGGTTGCCGCGCAAGACCTACCCGTTGGGCCGCCGCTCCGGCCGCTCGTGCTCGAGGCGCAAGGCGGTCAGCGGATCCGCGTGGTGCCGATCGCTACCGGCCTCGAACATCCCTGGAGTGTTGCGTTCCTGCCGGACGGTCGCACCATGTTGGTGACCGAGCGTCCGGGTCGCCTGCGGATCATCCGGGACGACGGGCTCGACCCGAGCCCGGTTGAGGGGGTGCCGGAGGTCGTCAATACCTACATCGGCGGCCTCAACGAGGTCGCCCTCCATCCGGACTTCGCCGCCAATCGCCTGGTGTACCTCTCCTACTCCAAGTCCGGGGAGCAGGGGACGACGCTGGCGCTAGCGCGCGGGCGGTTCGACGGAACCGCGCTGACCGACGTCCGCGACATCTTCGTGGCCGACGCCTGGGAAGAGGCGGGACCGACCACGAGAGGGGGAGGCGGCACCTACGGCGGCCGGATCACCTTCGGGCCCGATGGCATGCTCTACCTGACCGTCGCGGACCGCGATACGATGGTGCTCACCGGCGACCCGGAGGTTCGGATGCGCGCGCAGAACCTGGGCGACCACGTCGGCAAGGTGCTCCGCCTGCGCGACGACGGCAGCGTGCCGGACGACAACCCCTTCGTCGGCCGACCGGACGCCCGCCCGGAGATTTACACCTACGGGCATCGCAATGCTTACGGGCTAGCCTTTCACCCGGAGACCGGTGAGCTCTGGGAGGTCGAGATCGGTCCGCTGGCCGGCGACGAGGTTAACATTCTCATCCCGGGGCGGAACTACGGCTGGCCGCTCGTCTCGCTTGGGCGCGAGTACAGCGGCAACTTCGTGTCAGATCGGCCGTGGTGGCGCCCCGACATGGAGATGCCGCTCATCTTCTGGGTGCCGGCCATCAGTCCGTCGGGGATGACGTTCTACACCGGCGACCGGTTTCCCGCGTGGCAGGGGAACCTGTTCGTCAGCGCGCTCGGGTCGCAGCAGCTCCAGCGGATTGTCTTCAACGACGGCATGCCCATCGGTCGCCCTGAGTCGTTGCTGACCGAGCTCGGGCAGCGTTTTCGCGATGTGCGGCAAGGTCCAGACGGGTATCTCTACGTCCTCACCGAGGCACGGGTGATGGGAGACGATGGGCTAGGGGCCGTCCTGCGGATCGAACCTGCACATTGACTTCGGCCGGGCATTCGCCCTCCATGCGGGCGTTTGTCTGAGCCCACCGCCGAAGCGTTAGGATCGGGGATGCGAACCACACTGCTGACACTCTCGGTCGTGCTGCTGACAGCCTGCACCTCGGAGGAGCAAGCGCCGAGCGTGGACTCCGCGCCGCCCCCGCCCCCGGCGCCAATGCTGGCGGTCTCGGCCGATTGGCTGAACGGAAGCGTCTCGTTACTCGACCGAGACGTCTTGCTCGCCCCTGGCGCCACCTTCGATGATGCGTTGATTGCGCGGATGGACGTTGGCGTTCCAGGCGAGCAGGGGCCCCTCACCGTCGCGACCACCGCCGACGGCAGACACGCCATCATCGTACGCTCCAACGGCGTCATGGCGTTCGTGGGCGGACAGATCGGGATCGACGCCGACGCACTTCCGGAGGCTGGCGCCGGTATCACGTTGATCGACCTCGAGATGCGGGCGGTCGTCGCCGAGACTCCCATCGCCGGTCTGCCGATCATGGCCGCGATCGATGATCAGCGTGACCAGGTGTTCGTCAGCCTCTTCGGTGGGGTCGATGTCAATGGCAGCATTGCCGTGTACGACCTCGACGGGCTTACACTGATCGAGCAGGTCGAGGTGGCGCCGGCAGTAGAGGGGCTCGCGATTAACGATGCCGGAACCCGGGGGGCGGTGATCGGCGCCGTCGATGGCCTCTTTCTCTTTGATCCCGCCGACCCTGCGGGCACCCTCAGCCAGACGCCGCTGAAGCTGTCCGATGACAGCTCTGGCGTCACGTTCATTTCCGGAACGGAACGCGCCGTCGTGGCCAACTCCGTGAATCCCAGCAACTATGTCGTCGTCGACGCCGCGGATCTCGACGCGCCCGTGGTCGTCGACGAAGGCGACACACTGGACGCCGTGCCCTACATGATCGGGGCTGTCCCGAACCGCGAAGAGGTCGTCATGCCGGTGGCCGGCGATGGATCACTCCGGCTGATCCACGTCGACGTCTCGCAGATCCCAGCCCACACGATGCACGACATCGAGGTGGCCGACGTGCTCACCTTCCCGCAGGCGGTGACGGTGGATCCGGACGGGCGCTACGCCTACATCGGTGCCGCCGGCTCGAAGGAGCTGTTGATCTTCGATCTCCAGGAAGGCAGCGTACAACGTCGGAGCTGGTTGGGCGAATTGGGGCCGACCGCGCTGGCCGTGGCGCCGTAGGAGGAGTCACGCTACGCAATTCCTTTGTGTACGGCAGGAAGTTTCGCCTCCACCGAACGGGACTCGCCTTGGTGGTTTTGGTCACGGTGGTCGCCGGTGTCGCGGCGCAGCCCCCCGCCACCCCGTATCCTCTCGTCGAGGACTGGCCGCAGCTTCCGACGCGCATGAACGGTGGGGAGTGGGGAGAGACAATCGGTGTGGATCGTGACCCGGACGGAAACATCTGGGTCCTGCATCGGTGCTTTGCCACCCTGCCCGCCGGAGCGGCCACCTGCGTCGGTCGAGACGACGCCCCTCCGATTCTCAAGTTCACGCCATCCGGCCGGTTCATCGGGAGCTGGGGCGAAGGGCAGTTCGCGTTCCCGCACGGGTTCCACATCGATCCGGACGGCAACATTTGGGCGACCGACGCCAACGGGAGTGAAACCGTGCTCGGCCTGTCGGCCGAGGGACGGGGGCATCAGGTCTTCAAGTTCAGCCCGACCGGTGAGGTGTTGTTAACGCTCGGGAAGGCGGGGATCGCAGGAAACGGTCCGGACGCGTTCGACCGGCCGACCGACGTCGCAGTGGCCCCGAACGGTGACATTTTCGTGACTGATGGCCATGGACCCAACAACCGCGTGGTGAAGTTCGCGAAGGACGGCCGGTTCATCATGGCCTGGGGACAGACTGGCACGAGGCCAGGCGAGTTCAATCAACCGCACACCATCGCTTTGGATTCGAGAGGGCGGGTGTTCGTCGGCGATCGGTCGAACAGCCGCATTCAGGTCTTCGATCCTGACGGGACCTTCATCGTCGAATGGAGCCAGTTTGGCCGACCGAGCGGCATTTTCATCGACGAGAACGATAGTCTCTACGTGACCGACTCGACGTCGAATTCGAGAAACAACCCCGACTGGAAACGAGGGATCTACATTGGGAGCGCCACGGACGGCACGGTGACCGCTTTCATTCCGGATCCCGACCTCGACCAGCAGGAAGAAAACCGAATCTCGGGAGCGTCCGGTATCACCGCGGACCGGCAAGGCAGTGTCTACGCGGCCGACGTGGGACCGCACCGCGTGCGGAAATACCTCAAGCCCTAGCCAGTCTCCGCTTCTTATACAGGGGCGGTGTGATGAACGCACCACATGTCGGGGGAAACGATGGCCAAACGCTTGTTCGGTACCGTCGCGCTGCTCATGTTCGTGGACGGTCAGGCACCCGCTCAGCAGTTTCCCCCGGGCTACGTAGATCCAGTGCCGCTGCTGGCCGCGGTCGCTGAGGAGATCGGCGAAGCCAATTTACGGTGCATCACCTATTCCGGTGCCGGCTACGACGGCGCCGTCGGCCAGACGTTCGAGAACGCCGTCAACGTCGACTGGCCACGCATCGATGCGATGGCCAACTACACCCGCACCATCAACTGGGAGGCCGCAACGAGCTCGGAGACCTTCGATCGTGAGCCCGGGCTGAATCCGGCCTCGTGGAAGTACGGGATCGGTTGGACGGGTGGCACGCCGACCCAGACGGCGACCCGCCAGACACACATCGTCAACGGCCAGTTCGCCTGGCACAGGGATGGCGATGGACCGCCTGTGGCGGTCCCGCCGGAACTCGCCGAGGCGTACCAGTTGGATTTGTGGTTGAACCCTCACGGGTTCCTCAAGGCGGCGCGGTTGCCCGGCGCGAACCCCGTGGCCTTCTGGCGCTGGGAGCAGCTCGAAAAGGGTCGCGACGGGAACGTGGTCGCGCCGGAGAAGATGCACGTGGTGGCGATCACGATGCTTGGAAAGTACCGCGTGGATGCCACCATCAACACGCAGAATCAGATCCAGCGTATCAAGACGACGGTGAACATCCCTGCGCTAGGTGATTTCAACATCGAGCACGAGTCCACGAATCAGATGACTTTCGGCAACGTCAAATGGCCGGTCAACTGGCACTCACACCAGGGATGGGACGACAACTGGCAGTTTTATCGCAAGAGCACTGGCCACAACGCATATGGTGGGTCATTTGCCGACGTCCAGCCCAACGTCTGCGACGATCCGGTGTCGGTGCCTGCGTCGGTTCGGCAGGCGACGTTCGTCACAGAGGTGACGGTCGACGAATTAGCCGACGGGGTGTATCTGCTTGGCGGCGGCCCCGCCAACAGCTACATGGTGGAGTTCGATGAGTTCGTGGCGGTGTTCGAGGCACCGGGGAACGAACGACGCAGCCTCGCGGTCATCGAGGAGATCGCGAAGCTGGCTCCGAACAAGCCAATTCGGTGGTTGATCACTTCCCACCCGCACTTCGACCACATCGGCGGACTTCGCACGTACCTGCACATCGGCTCGACCATCGTGACGCACCTGCTCAATCTCGAGTTTTTGAACCACGACGTGCTGGGCTACGAGCCGAGAACCGTCGAGCCAGACATCGTCTCGAAGTGGCCGCCGACCGAGCTTGCGGAAGGCTATAACTACGAGGCAATCCAGGAGAACTACGTGATTGCGGACGATTCGCGGATCCTGCGCGTCTACTACGTGCAGCCGCTGCGACACGTCACCGGCATGCTGATGGCCTATCTCCCAGCCGAGCGCATCGCGTTCCAGGCGGACCTGTTCGACACGCATGAGCCGCCGCGAGCGGCGCAGTTGCCGGCGATGCGCAGCCTCTACTCTCAGGTGCAGCGGATGAAGCTGGACGTGGCGATGCTCGCGCCGGTGCACGGGCCACCGGTGCCCTGGAGCGAGTTTGTGACGGCGCTGAACGCGTTGGAGAGCGCGAACTGAATCCGAGCACCGGCAGCGGAAGGGAAGGGCCTACGGGAAGCAGAGGAAATCCGCTCATGCGATGCATCGCCGGCCTGCGTCCCACCCGCGGCCTCCCGGTTCGGGCGCCTGTACTGATAGCGGCGATTTGGCGCATGCGTGATGGCGTCAGGGTCGGCGCTGGTCCAGGCCCCGGAGTCCGAGCGGAGCGCCGCCGCCGACTGGCCAACATACAACCGAGACCTCGCCGGTAGGCGTTATTCGCCCTCTGAACCTATCAACACCCGCACGGTCGGCGCGCTACGAGAGGCCTGGTCAGTGAACGGAGGTCGCTATGCGAACAGTCTTGTTACGGGTCATCACCACTGTTGTCGTCGCGACGCTCGCGCTCGTTCCGACCCTTGGACAGGAAGCCCTCCAAGTCTTTTTCGTCGACGTCGAGGGAGGGCAGGCGACGCTCTTCGTTTCGCCGTCCGGCGAGTCATTGTTGATCGACAGCGGGTTCCCAGGGGAGCGCGACGCGGGCCGGATCGCAGCGGCGGCGAGGGATGCGGGTGTTGAGCAGATCGACTACCACATGGTTACCCACCTCCACGCGGATCACCTGGGTAGCACGCCGATGCTCGCGACCAAGTTGCCGATCCTCAACTTCGTCGATGTCGGCGCGCCGGTCGAGCCGAACAGCAGAAGCGCAGGAGTCTACAAGGCCTACGCCAGCGTCCGAGCACGTGGCCGCCATATGCTGGCACGCACTGGAGACCGGATTCCCGTCCAGGGTCTCGACGTGCAGGTCGTGATCGCCGGCGGTATGGCACTGACCCAGCCGCTACCTGGCGCAGGTGAGTCGAACCCGCTATGCCGGGGATTCGTACCGTTGCCGCGTGACGAAAGCGAGGACGCGCGATCTGTGGGCGTTGTGATCAGGTACGGGGCGTTCAGCATGGTGGATCTTGGCGACCTGACCTGGAACAAGGAGCATTCCCTGGCATGCCCCGACAACAAAATCGGGAGGGTCGATGTGTATCTGTCGACGCGCCACGGTCTCAACGGCGCCGGGTTGCCGGCGCTGGTCCAGGGGCTGACACCTCGGGTCTCGGTGATCAACAACGGGCCGACCAAAGGCGCGTCGCCGGAGCACTTTCGGACCATCAGGGATGCGCCCGGTCTCGAAGATATTTGGCAACTGCACTACTCGATACCGCGTGACGGTATTCCGCAGCTCTACGAGACCTCGCGTCCTGGTGGGCCGGAGCTGAACACGTCAGAGCGGCTCATCGCGAACCTCGACGACACGACGGCACATTACCTCAAGCTGACGGCGCGAGCGGATGGTAGCTTCGTGTTGTTGAATCCGAGGAACGGGCACACGAAGGATTATGCCCAGCGCCCCTGAGTCCGGTCAGTGGCTCAGCCAGGCCCTTCGAACGAGACGGCGGTACGGCGTTCAAGCGGCTCGAGTCCGTGACCGACGAACACTACGAGGGACGAAGCGGCCGGTGACGGGGCGCCGCCGGGCGGCTCAGCGGGGTCCCGATGTTGGCGCCGTATTATTCGACGATCGCCTGCATGACGGCGTTCTGAAAATCGGCCCGCAGTGGTCCGCCAGGCGTCTGTACCATCAGGATCGCCGTCAGTTCTTCAGAGCGGTCGACCCAGTAGTGGGTGCCGAACGCGCCGCTCCACCCGAAGCTCCCGGTCGACCTGGGTTCCTGCGCCTTCACCGAGTCAAGCACGACGTCGACCGTGAGGCCGAAGCCCTTCCCGGGTCGTCCCCCCGTCCGACCGCCTTTCGCGTACAGATCACCCACGTGGTTGGACGCCATGAGGTCGACGGTTCTCGGGCCCAGCAGGCGCACGCTGTTTAGCTCGCCGCTGTTCACGAGCATCTGCGCAAACTGCAGATAATCCTCGGCGGTCGACCACAGGCCGCCGCCACCTGAGAAGAGCGTCGTCGTCCCGACCCACTCCGGCACGTCGCGGAGCTCGAGGCCGTCCGATGTCCGAGTGTAGAGCGTGACGACGCGAGATGTGCGGTCGGCCTGCACGTTGAACGCCGTGTCGTGCATCCCCAACGGCTCGAAGATGCGTTGTTTCAGGAACGCGTCGAAGGTGAGGCCAGACGCCACCTCCACGATGCGACCGAGTGTGTCGATGCCGGCCAGACCGCTGTAGGCCCATGCGGTGCCCGGCTGGAAGTCGAGCGGCGCCGCGCCAAGCTCGGCGGCGTAGTCGGCGACGGTGTCGGTGAACCGCCTCGGGGCAACCTTGGACGTCTCGCGGGATCCGGCGCCACCGCTTCCGAGACCGGACGTGTGGGTCAGCAGGTCACGGATGGTGATCGGTCGGTGCGCCGGCACGGTGTAGATGGTCGCCCCGTCGTCATCTGACGCCGACTTCTCGATGGGGATGGCGACCGTGGTGTTCTTGAACTCCGGAATGAAACGCGAGACGGGGTCGGTCAGTCGGACCTTGCCTTCCTCCACCAGCATCAGCACGGCCACACCAGTGATTGGCTTGGTCATCGACGCAATCGGAAAGATGGTGTCCTTCTGCATCGGGCGGTTGGATTCGATATCCATCAGGCCGTGTGCCCTAAAGTGGCCGATCTGCCCGCGACGCGCGACAAGGGTCACCGCCCCGGAGATCTGTTTCGACTCGATCGCTCGCTCGATTACCTGGTCAATGCGCTGCAGGCGCTTGGCGGACAGGCCTATCTCTTTGGGTAAGCCAGTCGGCACTTCCGCGCCGGTCGAGACAACCATCGGCGTGACGAGGAGCACGACGAGCATCGCGAGCCGTCGAACGCGGGATACCGACCACGGGCTTGGGTGAGGGATGGGTGTGCTCACAAGGGTCTCCTTGAGGACCGAAATAGGCTCGTAGCATAACGGTAGGCCTGAGGAATGTCGACGCAGTAGACCTGTCTCGTGACGTCGCGGGTTCACGCGGCGGACGCTGTGTGACCCGTATAATCCGGCAGTCGGAATCATTCCACCGGCAACCACAGCATGGCCCTGATCGTCGGTGACCGCCTCTGGCACTACACTGTCGCCGCTTGTATCCGACGCCGGATGGCCCCCGACCGCCAAGAATCGAGGTGATAGACATGCGCTGGATGGTCCTACTCACGACACTTTGTCTGCTGTGTCCTGTCTCTTCCGCACATGGCCAAACGGCGGCGGAGCTGACATACGAAGCGGTGGCGCCATTGCGGCTCCCACCGGACCTCTATCTTGGCGAAGCTGCCGGGGTCGCGGTCAATTCGCAAGGTCACATATTTGTCTACAGTCGCACCGGGTCGGAATCCACGCTCATCAGTCCGAGAGCCGCGTCGCTCTATGAGTTCGCGCCCGATGGCACGTTTGTCCGGGAGATCGGCGGCAACCTGTTCCTGAAGGCGTGGGCACACGCGGTCCGGGTGGACGCTGAAGACAACATCTGGTTAGTGGACAACGGTTCCAGCATGGCAGTAAAGCTCAGCCCGAGTGGCGGTGTACTCCGGGTGTTTGGCCGCCGCCCAGAATCAACCCATGCCCGCTATCCTCGGTGCGAAGGTCCATATTGCCCCCCGCATTCCCTCCGCCCTCCGTACTACGAGACCCCAGACGCCACGCCGCCAGAAGCTCGAGATGGTCTATTCGACGAGGTCACCGATGTGGCGTTCGATCGAGAGGGCAACATCTATTTCAGTGACGGATACAACAACGCACGAGTCGCCAAGTACGACCGTGATGGAAACTGGGTCTCCTCCTGGGGCGAGCGAGGCCGGGAGCCAGGCCAATTCCGTGTCCCGCATGGAATTGCCACCGATGACCAGGACCGAGTGTATGTGGCGGATCGGTCCAACAACCGGATCCAGGTGTTCGCGTCCGACGGCACCTTCGTGCGCCAGATCACGCTTGGGGACCTACGGAAGCAGGCACCGCTCCCACCCGGCTATGCACCCAACGTACCGAGCTTTGGCCAGCTTCCCGACGGCAGCTACAACTCTCTTTGGCCAAACACGGTGTGCATCACGCCGGGCGCCAACCCGGTCATGTTCACGCAGGATATGTTTCCGGGCCGTATCTACAAGATGTCTCTCGACGGAACGGTCCTCGGGTATCTCGGAAGGGACGGTCAGGCCGTCGGTCAGTTTGGATGGATCCACGGGCTGGCGTGCCCGTCCGAGAACGAGCTCTATGTCGCAGAGCTACTGACGTGGCGTGTCCAAAAGATCACGATCCGTGATTGAAAGGGCATCATCCACTAAGTGCCGCGCATTGAGTCACATGCCGAGGTGGCGAAACTGGCAGACGCACAGGACTTAAAATCCTGTGGAGCGCAAGCTCCGTGTGGGTTCGATCCCCACCCTCGGCACCAGTTTTATTGATGAAAACGGCCAGTCGGTGGATCGGCCGTTTATGTCTCTCCGCTATTTGACACACTAACTCGCTTGGACTGAACTACGCCGGCGACTCACGGGTTGCACACGCCAGTCATGTCAGCCGTCTGTGCTCACGATGAGGCCAACGGTGGCAATAGAATCTGGGGAAACAGATGCACTTAAGCGAAGGGACCGAGTTCTACTGGGTGTAGCGGATAGGTGTTTCCCCTGACTGGGGGTCAGGGGGTCGCTGGTTCAAATCCAGTCATCCCGACCAATATATACAGGGCTCAATCGACTCTGTCGATTGGGCCCTTTTCGTTGATCCCGCTTTCTGCAGCACGGGGCTGCGACACCCTCCGCCTCGCCTCGCCTCGTGTTGAACGCCCCCCTCGTAGGCGGTACAATCAGCGTCTCCGTCACATCGTCGCTCTTAGGAGGCAGCAATAATGACGAAAAGCCAATTCCGTGAGTTTTTGTTCGGAGCGAAACACCTTACCGGA